>JACQNC010000013.1 GCA_016203225.1 Candidatus Woesearchaeota archaeon
CTATCGTAGATGACGCCATGCAGAAGTTCCTCGGCGTGAAAGTGGCCGAGATCGAGAAGGACATCTCCACCAAGATCCAGCGCTCGCCCCTGATGGACTATGACGTCGATGTCACCCTCGGGTTCAAAAAAGCCAAGCTCGCGTTCAAGAAATGGTACCTCACGCGCCTTTTGCAGGCGAACATGGGCAACGTGTCCGAGGTCGCGCGCATCGCCGGCCTCGACCGGCGCAGCATCCATCGGCTCATCATGTCTCTGAAGATAGACATCAGGCGCTTCCGCGAAGAGCTTTTGCGCGGCCAGTACGTCAAGGAAGAGGCCGTGAAGGGCATCATCGAGAGCGCGCTCGACCAGTACAAGGCCAGCTTGAACCCCGAACGGGTCATGATGCTGTACAAGTTCGCGCCCGTCCTAAGCCGTGATATCGTGACGCAGCTGCCCGAACAGCCGCTGACGTTGTCCGAAGCAGAACGCGAATTCGAGAAGAAATTCTTCAGTAGAGCTTTGCCGTTGTTCAACAGCAACATCTCCAAGACAGCGCGCGCCATCGGGTTGAGATACGAGACACTGCATAGAAAGCTCAAGGGCTTCGCGATGCTGCCGAGCCAGATCGTCTGAGATCGCTTACTTATGTTGATAACCATTCAACAGTAGCAGCATAGACATAAATAGGCACTATAACCATTAGTGAACTATGATTAAAAGGGGTGTCGTATGAGAAATCGGATAGCTGATGCGAGTCTTCTGTTGTTCACGTTCGCTTTGCTGGCGACGCTCGCTCAGGGCGCGATAGTCTCGAACGTCCTGTCGACCCCGCTGAACGGCAGCAACACCTCAAACGCCACCCCTGATTTCATCTTCACTTCGGTGAGCACGACCGACACCACGTTCAACTGCACCGTCTTCGTTGACGCTGCTCCTTCGGGCACGAGCGCGGCCGTCGCGAACGGTTCAGCCACCACGATCACCGCGAACGCTTCGCTGACCCAAGCCAGCCATGCCTGGAATGTGACTTGCACCGACACCGAGGCGTCGCTGGAGTCAAGCACTTATTTCTTGACTGTGGACAGCACTGCTCCTGTGGTCACGTACAATTCGCCCGCGAACAACACGAACTCGACCAGCCCGTTGCTCACGGTCAACTTCACAGTCACGGATAATCTCGCGCCGACGCTCAACTGCAATCTCACCACAGACGAAGGCATCGTCCTCAACGCGAGCGTCTTGAACAACACAGCCACTTTGATCTCAAAGACGTTCGCCGCGAACGGCGCGCACAATTGGAGTGTCGCGTGCGCGGACGCGGCAGGGACCGGCGCGAACGCGGGCGGCAGGATATACAACTTCGACAACACGTCGCTCTCCATCTATGGTGTGACCACCAACCAGACGGACATATTCTATTCCAACGAGTCGGGCAACAACGTCCTGACGCTCATCGTGAACGCGAGCGACGCCGGAGTCGGCATCCAGTATCTCACCGCGAACTTCACCGCGCTTGGTCAGCCCACGACACTTCTTAACATGACCAACTATGCGGGCACGATGTGGAACGCCAGCATCACGATAACGAGCGTCGCGGGAGTGAACTTCCAAGCGTATAATTTGTCTGTCTTCGGTCAGGACAATCTCGGGAACGGCCACACGGCGATCGGTCAAGGTTTCACGACGGTCCTTCTCTATAACCAGACGTATATGTTACCGGACGCGCAGGGCTGCATGCAGCGCGGCGCTGCGACATCGAACCTCGCGACTGCGACCGATTTCAACCATGTCAACCTCGTGCTCGAGCCCAAGATCAACCTTTCCTGCCAGTTGGGCGGCATCGACCCGGCAGCCCCTGCCTGGATGAGCCAGTTCATGACTGTCGCATTGCTCAACTTCACATCGGTCAATTTCACCGACCCAGCGACTTACACGGCGCTCCAACTCATTCCATCCGCGATCCAGATATCGATCGTCGCACCGGGCGAGTTCGGCGACTCTAGGATATTCTTCAACGCTACCGCGCTGGCCGCGTTGAGCACGAACACGACCATAACTCTCTATCGTTTGCCGTTCACGTCAAGACCCGCGATCGAGCAGGACGTTGGAGCCGCGGGCTTCAACGGCTCTTCGCTCTCATGGGCGCAGGGTGCCACAGATGGCAACCTGACATTCTCAGTGTACGGGTTCTCGGGCTACAACGTGACCGACAACAGCACGCCGACGATAGCGTTCGTCACGCCTGTGAACGGTTCGATAACTACAGATTCCACACCTCAGATGAACGTGAGCCTGAACGGCACGATGACGCAGATCAGCGAGGCGACGTTCACCATCGGCGGCACGACCTTCGTGTACAACAGCACCACGAACACCGCGAACTGTTTCAATGTCACGGCTGGCTCCGAGAGGTTCACCTGCCTTTTCAACTGGTCTGCGCTCACTGACGGCGCTCAGACGCTCACAGTGGCCGCATGGGACTATGGCGGGGTCGATCCCGGCAACACCGCGAGCTCATCGGTGAGCTTCACCGTGGACACCGCGCCACCGGCAGTGACCATCAACACCCCTGCCGCGAACAGCTGGCACAATTCGAACTTCACCATCAACGTGACGATAACCGAGTCGGGGACGATAGTCAAGCGACAGTACACGATACTGAACGCGACCGGTGGCACGCATACCGCTTGGACGAATCTCACCAACAGCTCAGGGTATTGGACGGCCGCGTTCGCGGCAGGCACCGAGGCAGAAGGGAACTACACCTTGCAGGTCAATGCGACAGACTCGAACGGATTCGTGAATGACAGCGTGACCGCTGTGTTCTGGGTCGACAGGACGTCGCCCTCGATATCGAGCTTCTCGCTCTCGGATAGCAGCGTCGAGGTCGGCGACAGCTTGAGCGGCACGTGCCTCGCTTCAGACAGTCTTGGAGGCGTTTCGACGAGCATCACAGGCATCTCGACATCCAGCGCGGGCAGCAAGACCGCGACGTGCACCGCGACGGATTCTGCGGGCAATACTGCCACCAGCACGGCATCTTACACGGTGGCTAGCTCCACAAGCTCGTCTGACTCTGGCGGTGGCAGCGGCGCGTCATATGCCGCAGTCACGGGCTCGACAGTCTTCATAGATTCCATCCCCGCGGGAACGACCGCTACGTTCACGATTCCCGCATATGGTGACATCGCGTTCGGCAGCATCAGCTTCGCGCCCTCCGCGTCATTGAGCAACGTAGAAATAACCGTCAAGCACTATGATGTGCCGCCGTTCGGTTCGACTGAGCTGGCGAATCCGGTATATCAATACCTCCAGGTCGAAGAGAAAGGGATCACCGGTGTGACCGCTGCGACGATAACGTTCAAAGTCGACCTTGCCTGGATAGAGAGCAATGACGGTGTCGACGCTGTCTCGCTCTACCGCTGGAACGGCAACGCATGGAACGAGTACAAACCGACGCTGACCAGCAAGGACGGCTCGTTCGCGTACTTCACCGTGACGGTGCCCGGTCTCAGCATATATGCGATCGGCAAGTCGTCTCAAAAACTGACTGCGCCGACGCCGACTACCGCGCCTGGAACGACGCCCGCGACGCCTGCCGTGGAAACAGCTCCTGCGGCGCCTGGCGTGCCGGTCCCGAGCGCTGCGCCGAAACAGACCTTCGCTTGGCTGATCGTCATCGCGGTGCTGGTTGTGGTCGCTGTGGTGGTCTTCTGGGTCGCCAGCAGACGACGCGCGCATAAGAGACACGGATATTGATGGCGGACGAAACTGTTTCTTTATTTTCCGTCCCAATCCGGTGATTAATCTCTCGTCGACAAACTGATTCTGGACCACAACAAACTTTATATAAGCGTCCGGGGTCGTGTGTGTGTAGCACAGAGAAGGTCCGCGTCTTCTCATACGGTGATACGATCAAATGAGGTGGGTTCGCCCATGAACAAAGCACTGCTCGCACTCCTTACCATCGCTATTCTCGTCTTGGCCGGCTGCCAGTATCTCAAGCCTGCATTGGCTCCTAACACTGACTGCAGTTCAGGTATCGTGGACGAGACGGAAAAGGCAGTGAACAAGACGCTCACGCCAGTCACCGGCGCAGTCACGAAGACCGAGACGCAGCGCGATGGAGTCCCTGTCAAGACCGTCAAGGAGGGCGAACTCGTCAGCTTCCCCAATCTCAAGGCCACGGATCCTGACGGCGACAAGCTCACTTACACGTTCACATCACCATTGAACGCGAAGGGCGAATGGCAGACAAAGCCAGGCGACGCAGGCGAGTACAAGGTCGTGATCACGGCCACGGACGGCAAGGCCACGACGAAGCAGGAAGTCATCATCAAGGTCGTCGCGGGCAACAAGGCGCCCACGATCGAACTCTCAGACGTCAAGGTCAAGGAAGGCGAACAAGTGACGCTCGCGCCGAAGGTCTCTGACCCCGAAGGCGACAAGGTCACCACTTCCTATTCAGGCTGGATGACGACGAACACGAAGAAGACGACGTTCGACGACGCAGGGACGTACAACGTCACCGTGACGGCAGACGACGGCAAGAGCAAGACGACCAAGACGATCAAGGTCACTGTCGAGAACGTCAACCGAGCACCCGTGATCCTGCAGTTGCAGGACATCGGCGCAAAGGAAGGCGACAAGATAGAGATTTTCCCGAAGGTCACTGACGCCGACAACGACAAGGTCACGCTGACGTTCACGGCGCCGTTCGACGCGGATGGAGTCTGGCAGACGAAGAAGGGCGATGAAGGCGTGAAGAAGGTCACCGTCACCGCCGACGACGGAAAGGGCGGAAAGGCGACGATGTCGTTCCTGGTCGCTGTCGAGAGCACGAACTCTGCGCCGGTCATAGGTGGCGGAACAGAGTTTAAAGCCAAGGAAGGGGAGAGCATTGACCTGTCCAAGAGCTTCCCGGTCACCGACGCCGACAAGGACTCGGTTACGGTCACGTACTCCGGCTGGATGACGACGGCAACTAAGACGCTCGCTTACGGCGACGCCGGCTCGCACGACGTCACAATCACGGCCAAGGACAAGGAAGACACGGTCACGAAGAACATCAAGATCGTCGTAGAAGACGTGAACCGCGCGCCGACGTTCGACAGCGGAAGCTTCAGCTGAGAATTCTCTTATTTTTTACTTATCTTTTCAATCCCGTAAAGAGACCAGTCCCCGCCACGATCGTATGTAGGATGGTGTCTGTTCTATTGAACGCAGTCAAACCGAGGAAGTCAGGGACGGTCCAACCGATTATTGCGACAGCGCCCCAGAGGATACCGTTGAAGAGCGCAAACATGCGATACTGCGGTTCCCACTTCTTGACGACTATGAACACGGCCCAGATCCCGATAAGAACGTGCGCTGCTTTGTGCCCTGCTTCGAGCGTCGCGCCTTTAGTGGACAGTTCGATCGCGAGTGTCGCTCCGACAGCGACCAGGAACAGGCTGCCGACAATCCATGTATAGAACTTGGCGAGATTCATCGTATCTTCGCGCCGTCAGGCAAATCAACGACGATCTCGCCTGATTTGACCTTCAACGGCTTGCCGTCGTAGACCGCTTTGCCGTCTTTCGTTGTGAGCGTGATCTTCGCGAAATCGTCGATCGTGATCTGCGCCTGTTTCGGAGCGATGCCTTCGACAACTACCTGTTCGCCTGGTTCGCCTTTCGAGGCGTCCAACACCTTCACGACGCCTTGCTTCTCGGCAGCGAGAAGCATCCCTTGTGATTCGACGCCTCTGAGCTGCGCAGGCTTCAGGTTCGAAACCACGACAACGCGTTTGCCCTTCAGCTCGTCAGGCTTGTACCATGGCTTGATGCCGGCCACCAATTGCCGGTGCTCTTTGCCGAGATGGATCTGCAACACGTAGAGCTTGTCCGCGTTCGGGTGCGGTTGGACGTCCTTGATCTCTGCCACGCGGAGGTTCAGCATCGAGAAGGGGTCTTCCTGGACCATCTCGAGCTTCAGGAACACCGGTTTCGTTGCCGTGAGCTTGCCTTTGGTCGTCTTGCGGAACGCGGCGTCCTCAAGGAGCTCCTCCTTCTGCCCCAGCTGCGTGCGGACTTTCTCTGCCAACGCGGGGACGAATGGCGATATCAGGATGGATATTATGCGCAGCGACTCCACGAGCGAATACAGCACGGTCGCGAGGCGCTCTTTCTCGTCCTGGTGCTTCCAGGGCTCGGTGAAGCTGAGATATTTGTTGCAGTAACGCACGAAGTCCCAGATCTTCTCGACCGCCTTGTTCCATTCGTACTTTCGCATCAAGGCATCGACATCCTTGGCGATGTTCGCTTGCGCGACAAGATCGTTATCGACCGCTTGGAACGCGGTCGGCTTCGGTATCGTGCCGTCGAAGTTCTTGTGCACCAAAGTCGACACGCGATTAAGTAAATTGCCTACGCCATCAGCCAAATCGCCGTTGACCCGTTCAATCAGCGCCTTCTCTGTGAAATCGCCGTCCTCGCCGGCAGGGACCTCGCGCAGGAAGTAGTATCGCAGCGCGTCCGCGCCGTACTTCTCGACCAGTTCGAGCGGATCGACTCGCACGCCGGTAGTCTTGGACAGTTTCTCCCCGCCGACGTTGATGAATCCGTGCGAATGCACGCTGCGTGGCGGTTTGACGCCGAGCGCTATCAGGATCGCCGGCCAGATGACTGTGTGGAAGCGATTGATGTCCTTGCCCACGATGTGGACGTCCGCTGGCCAGTACTTCTTGAATTTCGCGCCAGAAGGGTAGCCCAAAGCGGTGATGTAGTTCGGCAAGGCGTCGACCCAGACGTAGATGACATGCTTCGGGTCGGACTTCACAGGCACGCCCCACGTGACTGACGTCCGCGAGACGGAGATGTCTCGCAACCCTTCCTTGATGTGGTTTAGGATCTCCTCGCGCCGGAACTTCGGCAGGATGAAGTCAGGATTCTCCTCGATGTGATTGATCAACCTGTCCTGGTATTTCGACAATCGGAAGAAGTAGCTCTCCTCCTGGACCTTCTCGACATCGCGCTTGTGGATAGTGCATTTACCTTCGACAAGGTCCTTCTCGGTGTAGAATGCCTCGCAACCGGTGCAGTACAGTCCTTCGTACGTGCCTTTGTAGATGTCGCCTGTCGCGAGCAGTCTCTCGAACAGTTCCTGGACTATCTTGGTGTGCCGCGTCTCGGTGGTGCGGATGAAGTCGTCGTTCGAGAGGTTCAACGCCTTCGTGAGCTCCTTGAAGAACGCGACGTTCCCGTCCACGAACTCCTGCGGTTTCTTGCCGGCCGCCTTTGCTGCGCGTTCTGTCTTTTGCCCGTGCTCGTCAGTGCCAGTGAGGAAAAAGACGTCCTCGCCAGAGAGCCTATGCCAGCGCGCCAGCGTGTCAGCTACGATCTTTTCGTACGCATGCCCTAGATGAGGTTTCCCATTAGGGTAGTCGATCGCGGTGGTGATGTAAAACGTCTCTTTTGGCATATCGCTGCCGAACGAGAAGGGATATTTAAAGCTACAGGCTTATTTGCCGTCGTAGACGCGCAGCGCTTCAGGGACGTTCTTGTAGCTCTCTCGGATCTTGACGAGGTTCTGGACAGTGACCTGGTCTGTGTCCTTTCCGAGCATGGCTGCCACGATGCGCAGGAAATCGATGTATTCGGGACTGATGTCGAACTTCTCTACCACGGGAAGATAGATCGGTGTGCCCTTCTTGGGCTCGACCATGCGGTATTCGCAGGGGAAGAACTCCGTGCGGTCCATGGTTACTATGCACTCTGTGTCGACAGGGATGACGATGCCTCTCTGCGCGAGATCCTGGAATTCCGGATTGCGCCGGTTGCTCGCGCGTCGGGTGCCGCACTCGGTTATGCCGATGCTGTTGTATGCGATACGTTGTACTATGCTGTCCCTGAATGCTTTGATGTTCTCTTTAGTGAAATCGGTCGCCGCGCCGAACGTCTCGACGGTCTTCTTGTTGGCGTAATCCACCCGCGCCGCGTCGAACTGCTTGTAGACGCGCGTGAGCGAGTTTCCGCTGACCACCTCGTCGATGCTCAGGAACCTCGCGCCCTCAGGGGTGTCGTGTTTGCGGATGACGCTTTCGAATGCGCCGCGGAGCACGTCGCGGACGCGGTGCAGCTTGTTGGAGGCAGGGACGTATTCCACTTTGTCGTTCGGGAACGCCTCGTCGATGATGTTGAGGACGTCGATGAAGGGCACCGCGCCGAACATGGGCGCGATTATGCAGTCGGGCTTGCGTTTCGCGATCTCCAACGAGGCCGCTTCCATGGATCTTACAAAAGAAAGGATCGCCTCGTGACTATTAGGGTCCATGGCTAGAAGTCTGTTTTCCCTATTTATAAACCTTTCGTTTTTGTTACTACTAAAAAATGACGATATTTACTCGTCATCCCCTATCTCTGGTTCTGCCTTTTCGCCCTTATTCTTGGGCGCCTTCATCTTCTTCGTAACGAGGAGCCGTTCGCCGCACTTCTGGCAGTTGAAAACTATCGCCTTGACGCCCTCGACGGACTTGCGCTTGAACGGCACCTGTGTCTCGGCTTGATGCTTGCACTTCGGGCACGTGTAAGCGATGTTTGCCGTCAGATTGCCCTCGTACGCCTCTTTCTCTTCGGTGTGACCGCAGGCAGAACAGACATATTCCTTTGCCCTGATCTTGACGGTGCCTTTCTTCTCGTCGACAGGTTTGCTCATCAGTGCTTTGCCGCACTTCGGGCACTTCTCGCGGAACACCCAGCACATCGTCTTGCCTGCACCATCGGCGCGGCGCGTGAAATAGACGCATTCGTCCATCGATTCGGGGAACTTCAGAGGCATGGACTGCCTATCCGCGGATGCGGTTAAAAAGATTTCGTCTCTTGCTCGGGATCTACCAGAGCGCGCGCTTCATCAGGCCCGGGTTGTGCGCGTTCACTTCGAACGCGATGCGCTGATGGTAACGGTTGAACACCCTCGACGGCCATAGCTCCACATAGTGCTCGACGCCAGGCACGAACGGGATAAGCGGAGAATGCCAGACGTGGTAGTCGTGCAAGGTGATCTCGTCGCAGAGCCATCCGAGCTCGATCTTGCCGTTCTCGAAGAACGGACGCTTCTCGAACGTGAGCCCTGCTTTGGCGATGTCCTCGCGGAGATGCCTGATGTCGCTCCTAGGCACGCCTTCGTTGACGAGGCGCTGTTCGAGTTGTTTCAGGCGAGCCGAGGCGAGCGCAGCGGCATCCTTTTCAGAAGAGACGAACGCGAGGAACGCGCCTTCGGGGACGCGGTCGACCGCGACGTACATCTCGCCTGCTGGCCAGGGCGCGAACAGCTCCTTGTGTCCGTTCAGGATGCGGGGATCGAGTCTGACCCACCCGTCGGAGTGGATCCGCGCGTCGTACGTGCCTGGTCGTATCATGATGTCCGCGGCGACAGTCACATTTATAAAACTTGCTCAAATCACCACTGCATGGTGGATAATGATGGGTGAAGTCAAGATTCTGCAGCCGGAACTGGTCTTGCCTACTGGCTGGCTCGAACCTGTCGCGTATGGGTTCCCGGCAACAGGCGAGGGAAGGCCAGATTACCCGGAGGAGCTCCTCCGCATCGCGAGGCTCTATCTATCGATACTCAACATCGACGACATCCCCGACAAGGAGCAGTTCTATCCGCAGATCGTCGCCCACGATGGGGAGTTCTACCTCCTGGGCCAGCATTCTCGGGTCTTCGCGCACCGCGTCCTGGACAGGCGATGCAAGTTCGTGCTGCGCGACGAGAGCGACTACCAAAAACCAGAAGAATATTATGATGTGATGTGCCAAGCGCTGGGCAGTCGCCTCACGCTCCTCAAGGTCGGCGCAAGTACGCTCGATGACCTGCTCGATCGCGACCTGTTCAAGCGTGTCGCGCGACGCGCGCTCACGAGCGATCCCTGCCTGTACAGGTTCCTGGGAGACCAGACGACAGGACGCCTCGACGCCGCGACAGACGCCATCTGTGCCTACCTGGAACGGACCAAAAAATGACATATTACGACGAAACATCAGCGGGCTACGACGAACTGCACGGCGCAGAACAGACGCGGAAAGCCAGGGAGATACTGGCGTATCTCGAACAGCATCGCTTGATATCCCAACACTCGCGCCTTCTCGATGTCGGCTGCGGAACCTGTATTTCGACCGCGCTCTTCCCGGGCGACAGGACAGGGATCGATCCATCGAAGGAGCTCCTCAAGCGGTGCAAGGACGCGACGATCAAGCTCGTGCACGGCAACGCCGAGAGCTTGCCGTTCGTCGACGACTGGTTCGATATCGTTGTCTCATTGACCGCTGTCCACAACTTCGACGATGTAGAGAAAGGCCTTCGCGAGATGCAGCGCGTCGGAACAAACCTCTTCGTCATCACACTGTTGAAGAAGTCGCAGGAACATTCCGCAATCGAAGCGCTCATCCGAAAGCTCTTTAAGGTCGAAGCCGAGCTGGATGACCCGACAGACAAGATATTCGTGCTCAGAAAAGATGGCGATACACGACCCTCGGCAGCTCGTCCTCATCACGTGTAGGGGCAAGGCGGTCGTCCTCGGCAAGGCGCGTGACGCGCAGGACATAATCGCGACGAGCTGGCACTCGCCCGCAAGCCAGGACCCGGCATTGTACGCGGTCTTCGTGAGCAACAAGCTCGATTTCGCGCTCAATCTCCTGAGGCATTCGCGCGTGTTCTGCGTCAACTTCATCGTTTATGAGCTCCGCGCGCAGGCCGCGTTCTGCGCAAGGCACGCCGGCGAGCACATCGACAAGTTCAAGGAGACCGAGCTCACGGGTGCGGAATGCGAGAAGATAGACTGCCCCCGTATCGCGGAGGCCGTCGCGCACATCGAGTGCGAGTTGCAGGAAGACCGCACGATTGGGGATCACGTGCTTCTGGTCGGCAAGGTCGTCGCGTCTGAGATGAAGGACGCCCGCGCGAAACGCCTGTTCCAGCTCGGCGACGCGTTCACGACGACGAAAGATTGACGTTCACTTCCCAGGTTTCTCCGTGCACAAGCGTGATGAGCGCAAGCAGGTTTGTCGTAGCTTTATCGGAATCGATTCGAAAGCCACAAGTCCACTACCAATCTGCCTGGGCACGTCAGCTTGGGACTACGGACTCCTCATCGTAACATTAATATAGCATGACGTAAGCGTTTCTAGTGAAAAAGATGGATGCTGCCACCGTCGAACGCATCAATAATCTCGCCAAGAACCTGAAAGATCTGCGCTTGGCTTCTTCTATGGACGAAGCGTTGCAGCGCGCGAGAGAGATAATTCTAGGCACACAATCTGAAGGCAAGACCCTCAAGGAAGCTTTCGAGGAGGAAGGCATGCTCGAGGACACTGAGAAGACCGCTGTCCAGGAGACGACCGAGATCAAGGAAGCCGAGCGTATCGTGACTTCCATGGCGGACTTCAAGGACGCCCAGACAAAGGACGAGCTCAACAGCCTGGATCTCACGCAGGAGACCAACCGCGTCACGGAACAGCTCCAGAAGCAGCGCTCAGAGCTGGAACGCATCCAGCGCGAGATCGAGGGTGCGAAACAGCAGCTGGAGCAGGCCAAACAGGTCGAGCGGCGCTTCGAGCGCCAGACGCCTCCGATGCAGCAGTTCGCGCGTCCCGAAGAGAATCCTGTCAAGCCACGCCCTACCCTCTCCGAAGAGGAGAAGAAGAAATCAGACCTATCCCGCATCTTCAACTTCGGTAAGCGGTGAAGTATTCTCTGAATGTCTTGTTTGCGAGTTCGACGAATTCCTGCCATTCCCGCTTCAGTACAGGCACATCCTCTGCGCGGATGTGCCCTTTCTTGGCGTAGTCATCGAATTCGCGGTTCCGTTCAGGGAACCTCCAGCCATTCCCGAGGAACACGTCGCGGAACGAGTTAGATGCGTAGTGCTCGAGCGCGTGACGGACGCGGAACGCGTTCTCGGTGCCGTTGCCCGGCTCTGCGTTGAAATCTGGTTCGTGGACGAAGTACTTCGAGTCCGTGCCCGCGATGTGTCCTGCGCCGCAGATGTTGATGACGCGCCAATAAGGCGCGATCTCCGCGCGGCGCGCGAGCGCGTCCGCGAATTCCTCCGCGACCTGCCACCACTTCCTCCCTGATGCGACCTGTTGGCGCACCCTTTGCCTTGTGCGCATCGCGGGTATATCATAGGCAATCTGCTCGAGATTTCGCATCGTGTGCTGGTCTACCAGATAGTGCGGATCGTCGCCGTGTTCGGCCACGAAACTCTTCGCCGCGGCGGAGACCATCTGTTCGTCCCGAGCGCCGCTCCAGCGTGAATACTTGTGCAAGTAGAAGATGCCTTCTTTGTCTGCCGCGAGCATCACATCCCATGTTGTCTTGAATCTCGCGCTGGTCAGCGGGACCGAATCCGCGTAACCGTGATAGTTCCGCGCCACTGATTCCGCGTCGATGTACTTGACCGCTATGCGTTCTCGCTGCTCCTTCGCGCGCGATGATTCCTTGCGCGCGGTCTCGGGATGCACTTTCTCGAACGTCTGCGGCACAGGGCTTTCGCTGAACACCACCCACTCGCCCCATGCATAGAAGAGCCGGTCGCCCTTCGTGACGCGATCGTCCAATGACATCATCGCCTGGCTTACGGTCACTCCATCCTTCGCGAGCCACGCGACTCCGTCATCAAGGCATCGCACCACCTTCTCGTATGTCCTGGTGCGCGCTTCGAGGTCGCGCTTGAACAAGCGTTCGTCGACCATCGCGTCCCGGTCGGCGAGCATCGCGAAATCAGGGATACCTGCCACTGACTTTACGAGCCCTTGGTTAAGATACGCCGCGAGCCTGTGCGCGAGGGGGATGATATCGGGCAGTTCCTTGATCATAGCACCCTTCTGAACCTGCTCACGCGGTCGATCACGCGTCGCAGTCGAGGCAGATCATCTGCGCGGATGATGCCGTGTTTCGCCCGCTCTTCGATGCACGCAAGTTCTGTATTGCGGAATTCGGTCACGTACTTATCTTCAGTCACGCACTTCTTGATGATGTTCAACGCGTGGTCGAGCGGCAGTCCGGCGTGGTCCTGCTGGAATCGTTCGCTCGTATGATCGATGAATGCCTCCTTCGGTATGCAGCGTTCGCCGAGCATGACCAGCGGCTCTTGGCGCAGCTCGACTATCTTCGCGCCGGCCTTGCCGAATTCCGCGGCCTGCTGGTCTGCAGGGATATCGGTGAGCGCGTTCAGCGCTTCACCGAGAAGATGGTACGCGTCGCTCTGTGTGGCGTTGAGCGCGTACTCGAATTTCCTGCCGACCGCGACAAGCGTTTCGACGCCGTCCTTGAATCTGCCGACCGGTTCGAGCCTGATCGCGCGTTCGCGCAGCGCGCGGCTGTCCGCGCCGTGCACTTCGGAGGTGTACCCGAACCGCCACCGGTTGAAGCAGCCCGCCACGATCGGGTAATCGGATTCGCTCAGGATGGTGTCTTGGACCTTTTTGCCTTTGAAGACCTTTGCCCAGTGCGGTCGGTCGTGCTCGACGATGGGCGCGAGCAGGTTGAGCAGCGCTCCGAGAACCACGCCGTTCCGCTCATACGCGCCGAGAGTCTCCTCGTTCTTGCGCCTGCGGTAACCCTGGTGGTCGATCCCTTCAAGGAGCTCGTGCGCTTTCGCTGCCGTGAGCTCGTCGAATTGGCGCAGGTGCCAGGCCGTCTTCGCGGGCGCGAGGCCGTCCTTCTCCATCAGTTCCACGTCCTGCGCGATGGGTTCGTAAGCTTCTGCAGGGAATGTGCGGTATTCGGCCGCTGCGCGTAGGATGAGGTCCAGATCGGTCTTGTCTGGTCTGCAGTAGGGGTCGCGGAAGCGCTCGAGCGCGGGCCTGAGCTCCTCGCGTACTTTTTTCGGGATCGTCGCGAGGTTGCGCACGAGCCACGTGTACTGCGTTCCCACGAAATCCTCATCGTGCCCGCCGGGGGCTGAGGATATTATGACCGAGACGGGACTCTTCGTGTCCATCACTAGGTCGTCGAGGTCCCTTATCAGGTCTTGTTTGACCGCGATCTTGCCGCGTTTCTCGGCATCAGACAGCACTCCTGCGCGGAGTCCGTATCTGACCATGAGTTTCGCGCAGTCCTTGCCGATGTAGTGCTCCCTTTGCGATGTGTCGGTGGGTGCGCGGCAGAGGAAACCCTCGAGATGGCCTTCGCCGCAGAGCCAGCAGCTCTGCTCTGTTTCGAGGTTCACGCGTTGGATCACATCGACCGCGCGGACGGCGTTAGGCAGGTTCTCTGATTTGAAGTTCGTGTAGAAGAACTCGAACCGGGCGACGGCCTTGCGGTTGAGCGATTTCTTGCCTGTCGCGGGATTCGTCTTCCTTCCGTACGCTATGTCGATGTCGTTGCGGAGGATGCGTTGCAGCGGAGCTTCTTCGCCTGCCGGTGCCCAGGTTCTGCATGTTTGGTAGTCAAGTGCCATGCTGTTCGGGTGCGTATCGTCGTATATGAAAATGTGGGGTGATGAACTGCACCACACATAGATATCGTGCCCTGGTATCGTCAGGGTCGCAAATGTTTATATAGATTCTTGCGGTCGAGAATATCATGCCTGAAGAAGGGAAGGAGGAGCTCCAGAAGATGCTCGACGAAGTCGAGGAGAAGGAACAGATGCACGAGCACGCCCATCGTCACAAGAAGCACGATGAGGACGAAGAGGAAGAGTCGAAAGAGGAAGAGGAGTGAGCCTCGCCGCGTTCTTCACGTCATTCCTGTTGTTGCTGCTTTCCGAGGTCGCAGACAAGACCATGCTCCTGATTCTGGGGCTGGCATTGCAGTACCGGAGCCGGTTGCAGGTCTTCCTGGGCGCGCTCTCGGCACACGCCTTGATGGACCTTGTCGCGATCGTGTTGGGCGCGTTCTTCGGCGTCTCGATACCCGAGGCAGTGCTTCGTCCGGTCATCGCGGTCGTGTTCGTGCTCCTCGGATTGTGGCAGCTGTACAAGCTATATCTCCGTCGAGGGAAGCCGAAGAAGAAGACGGTTCCGAAGGCGGCCTCGCCGTTCCTCGTTACGTTCATGTTCGTCGCGTTCTCGGAGCTCGGCGACAAATCGCAGATCATCTCGGGACTCTTGGGCGCGGAATACGCGAACACATTGGTCGTGTTCATCGGCGTTCTTGTCGGACTCGTTTTCGCGATCGGGCTGAACGTCTTCGTCGCGAGCAAAGTCGTTGAAAAGATGCCGCGCAGGCTCATCAAGACGCTCGTGGCGGTGCTCTTCATCGTGTTCGGCATCGCGACGTACTTCTTCTGAGCTCTCGCAAGCTTTATAAATCGTCCACCTGTGCGTTCCGAACATGGGAGTGTAGCTCAACCTGGCTAGAGCATCTGGCTCTTACTGATGGCTACGCCAGCAGGTCTGCTGCCGCAGCAGGAGAAACCAGAGGGTTGGGGGTTCAAATCCCCTCACTCCCGTACACCGCGGGGTCGCAAGGGGCTGGCGGAAGAAGCCCCTTGCACCTTCGCTTTTCTGGTTTGTCCTGTCTTCCAAAAGTGCATTTTAAGTCGTTTTCAGGCTCTATAACCTCATTTTACAACAGAAAGGCTTATAAAGAATCCGCCACCACAAACAGTCAGAAAGTGGGTGAAGCAAAGGGCTTTCTTTGCGTCGGAAACAGCCATGCCAGACCAACCTGTCAAGCACGAGCACCAGAGCTATGGTGCGAAAGAGATCCAGGTACTTGAGGGTCTTGACGCGGTCAGGAAGCGTCCAGGCATGTTCATCGGCAGCACAGACGTCCGCGGCCTGCATCACCTGGCTTACGAGGCAATCGACAACAGCATAGATGAGGCGTTGGCCGGTTACTGCACAAAGATAAAGGTCACGCTCCGCCCTGACAATTATCTCACTGTCGAGGACAACGGCCGCGGCATCCCGGTCGATATCCATCCGAAGCTCAACATCCCTGCGGTGACTGTTGTGATGACCGTCTTGCACGCGGGCGGAAAGTTCGACAAGAACGTCTACAAGGTCTCGGGCGGATTGCACGGTGTGGGAATCACGGTCACCAACGCACTGTCAGAGCGTCTGATCGTGCACGTCAAGCGCGACGGTCGCGTGTGGCGTCAGGAGTTCAAGTTCGGCAAGCCCGCGACAGAGCTAGAGAACCTCGGGCCTGCGCAGTCCACCGGAACAGCCATAACTTTCAAGCCCGACTTCACCATAATGGAGAAGGGAGACTTCTCGTGGGACACGCTCGCCACGCGGCTCAGGGAACTCGCGTTCCTCAACAAAGGCATTGATATCGTTTTGCGCGACGAGCGCGCAGAGCCGAAGGAGCAGACGTTCAAGTACGAAGGCGGCATCATTGAGTTCGTCGAGCACCTGAACAAGTCCAAACAGAAGCTATCCCAGAAAGTGTTCTACGTCGACAAGGAGACGAACAACCATCGCATCGAGGTCGCGTTGCAGTACACGCTTGACTACAACGAGACGCTGTTCTCGTTCGCGAACAACATCAACACGCACGAAGGCGGCTCGCACTTGACCGGCTTCAAGTCGGCCATCACGCGCACGATAAACAATTACGCAGAGAAGCACAAGTTGCTCGGCGAGGAGAAGCTCTCGGCAGACGACGTGCGCGAGGGGCTCACCGCCATCATCTCGGTCAAGGTTCCCAATCCGCAGTTCGAAGGCCAGACCAAGACCAAGCTGGGCAACAGCGAAGTCAAAGGGCTCGTCGATTCGGTGGTCTCAGAAGCGCTCGCGACGTGGTTCGAGGAGAACCCCGCGGTGGCCAAGGCGATAATCTCGAAATGCGCGGAAGCATCGCGGGCGCGCGAAGCGGCGCGTAAGGCGCGTGAGCTCGTGCGCCGCAAGGGCGCGTTGGAATACTCGACGCTACCCGGCAAACTCGCTGATTGCGCCTCGCGCGATCCCACCTTGAGCGAGATCTTCCTCGTGGAAGGGGACTCCGCGGGCGGCTCTGCGAAGCAAGGCCGCAATAGGGAGTTCCAGGCGATTCTCCCTCTCAAGGGCAAGATCCTGAACGTCGAGAAGGCGCGCCTGATAAAGGTTTTGCAGAACGACGAGATCGGCACCATGATCACGGCCATCGGGACGTCGATCGGCGACGAGTTCGACATCAGCAAATTGCGCTACCACAAGATAATCGTCATGACCGACGCTGACGTCGACGGCAGTCACATCTCGTGCTTGTTGTTGACGTTCTTCTACCGTTACATGCCTGTGTTGATCGAGCAGGGCAAGATCTATCTGGCCACGCCGCCGCTGTACAAGCTGCAGAAGGGCAAGGTCGCTAAGTATGCGTACACTGACGAGGAGAAGGACGCGATCGTGAAGGAATTGGGTGACAATGTGAGCATCGCGCGCTACAAGGGTCTTGGCGAGATGAACCCGCAGCAACTGTGGGAGACTACGATGGATCCCGAATTCCGGATCCTGAAGCAGGTGACGATCGAGGACGCCGTCGCGGCAGACCAGATGTTCTCCGTGCTCATGGGCGACGAGGTCGAGCCGCGCAAGGAGTTCATTTTGGCGAACGCGCAACTGGTCAAGGAATTGGATGTTTAATCGTCTTCTTCGCGGTCATCAGCATCCAATCCCCGATTGCGATACTTTTTCGCGAAGATCTGCTCGTTGTGCGCCGCTTTCTCCTCGTTGTTCTTAACAAGGTCATCGTATTCCTTCGCTTTCGCAAGATCACCTTGGGAACGGTACTCGGCTGCTTTTGCGCGCTGTTCCTCTATACCTTTCCTGAAGCTCTCGCGTATCTCCGCGACATTTGAGAGATGCTTGAAGCTCGTTGCGAGCGCCTGGTACACGCGTCCGCGGTCGTCGTCACCGATCCTCCTGCACAGATATGCGCAATAGCCGAAGTCGCCTGAGCGTTCGTGCTCCTGCAGCGCAGGCAGGAATTCCTGCTCCGCACGCTTGCGGTCGCCGTGCTCCAACGCGATCTCGAACAGCGGCATGTGCCAGCCGACCTTCTCGTAGATGGAGACAGCTCTCTGCCTGTCGCCGAACATCTCCTCGAGTATCGCGACATCGATCAGGCCTGAGGTTCCCTGCATCTCGAGCCGCGCCTTCAGCACGTGGATCTCGGCAGCGACAAGATCGTGTTTGCCTAGCTTGTATGCCAACCGGATGATGTCATTCGTGTCTCCTCGCTCTTGATGGCATTCCAGCGCTTCCTCGAGCTTGCCCATGCTCTCGTAGAGCATCGCAAGTTTGTGCTTATCGTTCCAACGGTAGTAATCGATCGCTTTCTCGGGCTTTCCCTGTTCGATCCAGTGTTCCGCGAGCGCTTTGTCAAGCCCTGCGCGCTCGCACAACGCGACGTACTTTCTCTTGTCATGCAGATGGTGGTTCGCGATCCATGCGGCATGGCGCAGCGATTGATGGTCGCCGCGCTCTTCCGAGATCGCGAGCGCCTTCTTCCAGAGTTCCTTTGACTGTTCGTAACGGCCTGCGGCGGTCTGTCCGCAGACGATGGCCGCGAGTTCGATCTCGTGGATATTCTCTGACGAACAAAGTTTCTTGAACTGTTCGCATTCGAAGAACGAAGAGCGGCTCTGTCCGTAAAGGCGCAGCAATGCATCCAGGATCTTGGTCCCTGCCAGAGGGTCGCCCGACCAATGGCTCTGTCCGGTCTCTTGGGTGTAAAACAGATGATCGAGTTCCCGCTTGCGCCATTCTTCGCCTTCAAGATAGTGCGCGCATTCCGCAGCACCGCGATGGGTGCCGCGCGCCACATGCTTGTGGTATTCCTGCTCGACAAACTCCTTGAACTCCTCAGGAGGCATCGTATCCTTCAGTTTATACAGTCTATGCAATGGTTCGTGATCCTCGGCGCCGAGCTTCTGTTCCAGATCCTTGCGGTCATGGCGCCAGGCGAGATGTCTCGCGTTCCTGTTCTCGCCGAGTGCGAGGCAGAGCTCGAAGCCGAGGCTGACCGGGTCATGTGCGTGTTGCTCCTGCAACTGTTTGAGCTTCGGTACCAGTTCTGCGTGGCCGTTCTGTCCGATCAATTCGACGATCTTGTTGTATAGCGGCAGTGCGATCAGGGCATATTTCTCGCGTTCGGTCCTCTTCTGCTCATCCGTGATCGCGCTCGCGGCGCGCTCTCCGGCGAGCGCATATGCTGAGGTGTACGCGCCGAGCGTGAGCAACATGCTGATGCTTTCCTGCTTGCGGAAGTGTTCGACAAGCTCTGCCCGCACGTCAGGGTTGCGCTTCGCGACCTCGATCGCGAGGTCCTCGAGGTTTTCAGGCTGTTCGAACAATTGCATCTGTCCCGGGTCTGCCGGTGAATCTGACTTGACGAGGTGGCTGCGGTAGGCGCGCAGGATGGCGGCATCGCGGCCTTCCTGCGTCTGGAGGTGCTTCAGCAATGCTAGGAATTGTTGCAGCGTGAGCTGCCGCTCTGGCCAAGGAGACCTGACATCCAAACCGCCGACATACGGCATTGTGGGATGTGCACGGACCTCTTTCCCGTTGATAGTATACGCCTTCGCGCCGGCCGGAGGGTCCTGTTTCACCGCGTGCACGAGAAGATCAAGCTCTTCCGGGGTCAGGATCGGTGAAGCATATGGGCGCGCGAAGTGTGCCATCGCGAGCGCATGCGACCGCCTAACACTCGCGGGGAACGATCCATGCTGCCCGTTCCGCGCCACGTGCCACGCGTCGCTGATGGTGCGGTCGATGACGCCCATGAGTCCGCTCTCGGAGATCTCTCGCGGTGTGCCACCGGAGCCCGGCAGTTCGAGCGCGGCGATCAGCGCGGGGGAGATCCTGCGCTCCTTCAGCTCTTCGGGCTTCACGTCGCGGTTCACGATCGTGACAGGGATGACGAAGGGAGGCATCTGCTCGAATGCGTGCCGGAGCGCGAATCCCGACGCCAGGACGTACTTGTGGATGGCGCTCGCGTAGCCATGCGCGTACCATGCCCAGACCGAGTCCTTCTCGTCAGGCAGCGTCTTCAGTTCGCCGACGATCGCGGTGTTGCCGACGAGCGCCACGGCGTCGAGCTCGACGCTCCTGCGGTGCTCGCCTTCGCGTCTGAGCGAGACGAATCGTTCCTCCATGTCCGTGTCCGAGACAGTAGCCGAGAACGTGGTGAACATGTCGACTTCCTTGCTCGCGATCTTGTAGAGCGAGTCCCACCAATCGCCCTTGACCTTGACGCGCGGCTTCATCTCGATGCCATGCCTCTTGAACAGGTCGCTCACGCGCAGTTCGAACGCCGCGGCGCGCCGATGCGCGTCCTTCCGGTCGTCGATGAAGTCCCGCCGGTCGCGATAGGAGAAGTATTGATAGACGGTCTTCCCGATGTGCTGCGTCAATGGCTCGATCGCGAGGCTCTTCTTCGAGATGCCGTGCGTGAGCGTGGAGTCGGAGAGGACCTTGAGCGGCCGGTCGCCGATGAGTTCCCGTAGCTTCTGCGCGGTCTTGTTGCGCGAGTACTTGTCCTTGAACTTGAGCTTTATCCGTGGCTCGCTCTCCCACTTGTCCCATTTTCCCTCTTCCGTGGCTGTTGCGTAGAGTTTCTCTATGAATTCAGGATCCCGTTCGAGCTGCGGACCCAGATTCTTTTGCAGGAACGTCTCGAGCCCGGAATCGTTCATTTCGATGCTGAGGGACGTCTTGTTCGTGTGCGGGAAGAGGTTCCAGAACACGAGAGGGTCTTGGAGCTTGAACAGTTCACAGTACGCCGCTTTCATCGCCTCGGCGTTCGTGAAATCGAGGACAAACCTGTCGTTTTCCTTCCAGTTCCAGCGTCCCTGATGGGCTCTGACGATGTCGACGATCGTGCGCCCGACCTTTGCCTCGCGCTCACTCGGCTTATCCTCCCAGAATATGTCTTCGACATCCGGTCGTTCGTCCCGCCACCCCATTCTCGCACCATTATCGTCGACAGATATGAATGTTTCGCTAGACTCGTTGCAGCACGCGTCGTTTTAGGTCGTCTTCCATCTCCTGTTCGGCCATCGCGCGCGAGGAACGGTCTCGCATGAGCGCGGCCGTCTCGTAGTCCTCGCGCAGCAGCGCGAAATACTTGCTGAGCAAAACTGGAGCGATCGTTGGAAACAGTCCGTTGCTCAGTTGGATGGTCTCGGCGAGGTTGCGGTCGGTGTATTTCGCGATGCGTTCGTTCTCGAGCGACCTCTCGATGCGTCGTAGCAGGATTTTCGGGTTGGAGTGCTCCTTGAACAGGCGTCTGCCCTGCGCTTTGCGTTCCTGCCGCGGCTTGAGCGTTTGACAGTATGCATAGGTCTGTCTTGCGAGCTTGCAGAGGTCGTTCCAAGCCCTGCTGACCTTGCGGCGCAGGTCCTGGATGTCCTCGCTCTCGTAGGCCCTGCTGGTCAGTCCTAGGTAGATCCGCGCTTCGGTGCGCGCGATGCGTGACAGGCTCGCTTCAGCGTCACGGTACGATGAGCTCTGCCCCAAGAATCGGGGTCGCATCCCGCGATCGGCGCCGAAGAACGGCAGCGCGCCGAGGATCACTTCCAGGTTGGGATGGTTGAAGTTGGTGGGCAGCCAGACATTGCAGTGCGGGAGGATCGCGTACAGCCGCGCGGCGTGGCTGTCGCAATCGACACGTTTCGTGATGAACAAGCGCTGCTCGCTGTGCAAAACCGCCCCGACTTCCATGATTGCGCGCCCAATCGCGGCCTATTTAACGATTTCGGCACTCCCAGCGATACCTTTTTAAACCCCCTCTCGTGCCCACGAACCAGATGGCAAAACCGACCGCAAAGCAGCAACTGGTAAAGAAGGCATGGATGGCCATCCTTGCGCCGAAACTGTTCGGCGAGGGCTTCATCGGCGAGACGTTCATAGCCGAGCCGGAGACCGCGCTCGGCCGCCTCGTGACAGTCAGCATGACGACGCTCACGAACGACCCGAGCCAGCAGCACATCAATCTCAGCTTCAAGATCGCGGGCAAGACCAAGGACGCGTTGACGACCGAACTCATCGGTTACCGTATCAGTCCGAGCTCGACCAAGCGTTTCGTTCGCCGCGCCCGTTCCAAGATAGATGACAGCTTCTCCGCGGTCACTTCAGACGGCAAGAAGTTGCGCATCAAGCCGATGATAGTCACGCGCGGCAAGGCGCAGGGCGGCACGCGCGCAGCGTTGCAGAAGGCAACCCGCCAATTCTTCATCCTCCACTTGAGCAAGATGACCCTCGACCAGTTCTGGCAGGACGTGCTCGGGCACACCGTGCAGAAGGCGTTGTCGGATTCGCTCCGCAAGCTCTACCCGTTGGCGACCTGCGAGTTGCGCTGGATAGCGTTCGAGGGCGAGGGCGTGCCTCCGGAAGCCCCGAAAGAGGAGCCGAAGGTCATCGAAGAGCCCAAGGAAGCCGAAGCAGCGCAGTGATTTCTCAGAAGCTTTTTTAAAGGATCCGCGGACCTCTCGAGGGTATGGCGACAACAGGCAACGGCATGCATGATCCGCGTGTCGGCAGGCTCCTTGCGGCGACGGTCGACTACTTCGCGGAACGCGCCGCCCAGAAGGACTATTTCGAGGACAAGGAGTCACAGGAGCATCTGGAGTCGCAGGAGTTCGTCAATTGCTGCATCGCGTTCGTGAGAGGCACGCGCCCCTTGATGTGGGAGGACACGGTCGTGGCGTATATGAGGCAATTCGTCGAACGCGCTCCTGAGCGCATGCGCGGGTCGAGCAGGAGAGGTTATCTGGCGAACGCGCTCGTCACTGCGGGATTTGCGGTGCCTGCTGTCCTCGCGGGCGGCCTCGATATCGCGGCCGGACTGGGGATGATGTCCGTAGGCAGCCTTGCGATGCGGAGAGTCGCCACTTGGGACGCAAGGCGAAGTGCGCAGGAGAGCATAGATTTCGTGATAGATCATCCAGAAGAGCTTGATGCGTGCCTTGCGGAAGGCAAAGACATCATCAAGGTGAGCCTGAAGAATTGGGGGTATTTCGCATGATGATCGGCCAGGGTGCGGAGGCCATAGTCACGAAGACGGACGCAACGACTGTCCTTAAGGAGCGCATAGTGAAGGACTATCGCCATCCGGTGATCGACAATGCGCTGCGGAAAGCGCGCACGCGCCGTGAGGCCAAGATATTCGGGAAACTCGCAGTGATGGATTTCCCTGCGCCGCGATTGAAGCTGATGGATGACGTGAATATGCGGCTCACGATGGACTTCATAAACGGCCCTAAACTGCGCGACGTTTTCCCTACCGACAATGTCCGGTTCAGCAAGGAGCTCGGCCGGAAAGTCGGAGTTCTGCACGCCAACGACATCGTCCATGGCGATCTCACGACCAGCAACATGATACTCGATAATGAGATCAAGTTCATCGATTTCGGATTGAGCTTGATATCGAAGAAAGCGGAAGATAAGGCTGTCGACTTGCATCTATTGGACCGCGCGCTCGAGAGCAAGCATCACGAGGTCTACTCTGGATCGATGCTGCACGTGCTCGAGGGATACAAGGAAGGCAACCCTGCCTGGCAGGACGTTTTCAACCGCCTAGAGAAAGTCCAAAAAAGAGGAAGAAACAAAAAATGATCAGCGGTAGCGTTCGCCGAGCACGAGTTCTTGCACTTGTGCGCGTACGTTGAGCTTGCGCGTGCCGTTGCCACGGACGACGCGTTCATACACGATCTGAGTTTCCTGCTCCGCGTGTTCGCATTCTGCGGGCTTGTCGTCGAGATCGTAGGTCTTTCCGCAGTAGCACGTCACGCTCACGGACGGCACCGGAGCTCCCGCCGGGATGAACTTGGTGTCGGTCTTGACGGTCTTCGCGTCGAGCGCGAGCGGCTCGACAACGCTATCGATACTCACTTGTACGGTCTTCATGTCCTCACTCCTCACTGATTTGATTGACGGAACCTTGCAGTCCGTCAGCGCCCTTTAAGTAGCTTTCGGAAACGGATGCTGTCTGTTGTAGATGCCCTCTCCGGTGTTGACTACGCAGGCGACATCGTCCTTGTTCCATTTCTTGCGCCAGAGGCCCGCGAACGCGATAGCCGCGGAAGGCTCTGCTCTGATGCCATGCTGCTGGAGCAGGTCGTAGGCGCGCTTCGTCTCCATTAGCGAAATGCCGGTGATGACTTCAGCGGTCCCCTCTGTGATGTTTTGGCTGATGCGCCGAAGGATTTCGGTGCTGATGTACGCCGTTCTGAGTTTGTCAGGCACGTACGGGTCTGTGAGCGGCCAAGGCGTAAGAACTTTTTTGCTTGGCAGGGGAAGCACGTTTCGCGACGTAACTCCGATCGTCTTGAAACTGGTCTTGTAGCGGCCGCTCGAGGGATGCTTGCTCGGGCAATACAATAGGTTCTCCATCAGCTCGCCGCCGCCAAGCGGGACCGCGACAGTCACGTTCGTGGGGCTTATGTCCGAGTGCAGGAAATACTCCATGATGTCCTCGGTTACTTCACTATATGCATGCATATTTGTCCCGAACTCAGCTACGATCGCGAAAGGGGTATTTTGCGGAAGACGGAGTTTTTCAGTGATCTTTCGCGGAAGACCGAGCTTTTCGGTGATGTATCGATGTCCGATCGCGCGCAGCGCCGCCTCGGTGATCGGACGACTGAGATCGCGTTGGACGACGATGCTGACTTTCCTGAGCGCAGCGAGAACGACGCCGTCGATGGTCTTGTCGACGACATTGATGATTTTTGTCGGTCTATTCACAAGCGTCGCGAGGCTGTATCCCATGTTGCCGTTCGTGAGACAGACGACGAGCGAATTTGCCCAATATTGCAGAGCCTTCCTGTCCTTGATCGTGCCCGTAGGGTTCGCGCTTTCATCTTTGACGAAGAGTCGCGGAACCTCGAAGATCTCTGCGAGATCCTTGCGTTCGGTCAAGGGTGTCCTAAAAAGCGAATTCATGTCTCGAAAATATATATTGGAATATATAAAATACTGGTTTTATATGGGGCCGGGGGGATTCCGCGAACGCGGCGCCGACGAACCGCAGTTCGGCGAGCGTGTTCAAATCCCCCTCCGATTGCCCGTCGAATGAGATCCGGATTATGGGACCGGGGGGATTTGAACCCCCATCGGACGCACCCCAAGCGCCAATCCTACCAAGTTAGACTACGGCCCCGAAAATGGTTGCGTTACATCGGAATTTTCCAGAATTCGCTTATAAAACAATCGGTTCATCCGGGCGCGTCCCGTAGGGCAAAGGGCCGGTCGCGATGTACTCCTCTGGGTTCGTGGCGTTCCACTCGTGCTCGTGGTTCCAGCCTGTCCAGCCGTATTTCCATTCGTTCCAGCCGATGCCGAGATGCTTCACGAATATGCCGCGATCAGCGAGGAGTTTGCCGATCTTCCTGCCCGTCATGCACGGGACGCTATAACAGTACACGATGACCTCCCGGTCATCAGGCAGGTCCGCGAACGCTCCGACGATGCGGTCGACATCGTAGTACGCAGGCGTGTCAGGATCGCGATACGCGGGGATGTTGATCGCTCCCTTGATGTGTTCATCCATGTATTCCTCTGCCGAGCGCAGGTCGACGAGGATGTAATCGCCGGCTCCGGAGTCTATCTTCTTTCGGATGCTGTGCGGGCTGACGTGCACCGCGTTCTCGGTGTCGTAGAATCCCTTGATGAGCTCCTGTTCGGTGGGCTTGTCGAGTTCGTTCGCGGTCCAGCCCGCGAACGCGCCGACAGCCGCGCTCACGATGATGGAGATGACGAGCAGGGTGTGGAGCTTCATGGTTTTCAGTCAGTGTAACGGTTAGTAAAGCTTAAATAACAGCGGTATCTGTCGAGAAACCATGTATTCGCACTCATGTCCTGTCAACTCTGCGGTAAAAGTTCTCGATTCACGCTGGGCATATCCGCTTCTCGTCGAGTTAAGAAAACGGCCTGCCTCGTTCGGTTCATTGCGCAAGGCATTGAAGCCGATAACGAACAAGGTGCTTTCTGCGACGCTGCGTTCTGCCCAGAAGGCAGGCATGGTCCTGCTGCAGGATCGCGCGTATTCCATCGCGGGCGAGGGTAACCGGGTGGTGGATGCGCTCAAACAGTTCAGCACCACCGATAAGTGCGCGTCCTGCACGGGTAGCGGTGTCTGTCTCACGCATTCTTCCTGAAATACAACATCACGCAAAGGCCGACGAGCGCGAGCCCCATGCCCCAGTACGTGTGCATGGGATGATCGATGATCAGCCCGACGCGGTCGTGGAACACGTGCGAGGAGAACGCCAGGAACAGCCCCGCGAACGAGACTGTCGCGCCTGAATAATACGCCGCTTTGTGGAGGATCATAAAAAAGAAAGAAAAATAGGGTCTACGCCCACTTGTAGATCGCCAGGCTCACTACACCGATCACGATGTGCAGGATGTGGAAGTTGGTGTCGAAGCCGAGCCAGTCTGTCGCGATGAAGCTGATCCCCGGGATGAATCCGAGGACACCAACGACCAATGCGACGATCCCCAGCCACATGTTGGCGGTCTTGCCCGCTTTCCAGATGACAAGCGCGCCTCCAAGCAGGTGGATGATGTTCGAGAGCATGTTGACGCCGAGCAGTCCGAGCACGGGGTTCATGAAGAAGCCCAATACTCCGACGAGCGCGACAACGGCTCCGATAATCCGACTCCAGGTTACGTTGACGTCTGCGATGGTACGTCACCTCCTTTTGATACAACTATTTCCGTTCGTTTCGCTTATAAAGACTTCGATGGTGGAGTGCACATTTTTATGAAGGGAAAGCCTTATAAACAAGGCAGCATCCATGACATCCATGATGGCAGTTGATTGTCTTCATCACCGGTAATCCTTTCTCCGAAGTAGTTTTACGCACAACAGCGACGCCCTGCTTCAACGCTCTCTCGTACCAGATGTTTCCGTTCCCCTGCAATGTTGGTGGTCGTCTTCATAGTTCGTCGTTTTCAGCTCAATCCGTTCATCGGTGGCTATAGTTTAGTGGTAGAACGTGCGGCTGTGGCCCGCATGACCCGGGTTCGATCCCCGGTAGCCGCCCTCTTTTTTCTGCGGACGTGCGACAAAACTCGCCGATATCAGTCTGTCGATCGATCCAGGCGAGCCGGACTGGGCCGTCCCGCGCGCGGCGAGCCGGGTGTTGGCCCCTTCGGGGTGGCGAGCAGGCGCAGCCGTCGCGCCGCGGGGACGGCCGAGAAGATTTATAAGGCAAACATGCGAGGTGGACTACCATGTTCCAACCCGTGAAAGGGACTGAGGACTTTTATCCCGAGAAAAAAGCGGTGCAGATTGCGATGTTCGACACGCTTCGCGCCTCTGCCAAGTCTTTCGGTTTCCAGGAAGTAGAGAGTCCTGCGATGGAACCGCTTTCTCTTCTTACTGCCAAGTCCGGTGAGGAGATCAAGTCGCAGCTCTTCACGTTGGAGAAGAAAGGAGTTGAAGAGCTGGCTTTGCGTTTCGACCTCACCGTGCCGTTCACGCGGATGTTCGTCACGAAGCAGAAGGCGCTTCCAAAACCGGTGAAGTGGTTCGGGATCAGCAGGATGTGGCGCTACGAGGCGCCGCAGAAGGGCCGTTTCCGCGAGTTCTACCAGTTGAGCGTGGAATTGTTCGGCAGTAATCGTCCGGAAGCTGACGCCGAGATCATAAATCTCGCGATTGACTGCATGAACCGGTTCAAGCTCACGAGCCAGGACTTCATGGTCAGGATCAACAACCGAAAGCTCCTTGAAGGATTGCTTCTGCAAGCAGGAGTTGCCCAAGGCAAACTGGAATCGGTCACGCGCGCAATCGACAAGCGTGGGAAAGTGACTGAAGATGACTTCACAAAGCTCCTCCTCGACGACGGCCTGAACCAGGAAGTTGCTGATGCCATCAAGAAGGTAGTCGCAATCCAGGCAAGCCCTATAGAGGCTATCCAAAAAATCAAGCAATTGAAACTCGGCAAGGAAGCAGAGCTCGGGCTCGTCGAGTTCGAGAACGTCCTCGCTTTCCTCAATCCCGACTATATCGTCGTCGACCTCAGCCTCGCGAGGGGTTTGGCGTACTACACAGGCACGGTATTCGAACTCTCGGACCGTCAAGGCAAGTATCGCGCCATCGCGGGCGGCGGCAGGTACGATAACCTCGTGGAGCTCTTCGGAGGCGAGCCCTGTCCTGCGGTCGGTTTCGCGATCGGCGACAAGACCCTCTGGCTGTTATTGGAAGAGAAGGGCAAACTGCCGTTGGTCGACATCGGTCCCGAATACTATCTCATTTCGGTAACGGACGAAGTCCGACCTGCGGTCGTCAAGCTCGCGGCGAAGCTTAGCCGTAAGACGTCATGCGATCTCGACCTGATGGGACGCAAGCTCACGAAGCAGTTGGAATACGCCAATGCCATCGGTGCACGAAAGGTCGTAGTGATAGGCCCGAACGAGCTCAAGACGGGAATGGCCAAGGTCAAGGACATGAAGTCAGGCAACGAGACCACGATAGGGATTGACCATCTCTAGACAACAATAATCCTTTTATAAACGACGCGTTTCGCCGTATTCGTGGAAAAAGGGATTGGTGAGAGTGGGATAGATTATTCCAGCCTACGAGCAACCCCTCGATCAGGACCATCTGACCTGGAAGCGTTCAGAAACCAACTCCTTGCATACAAAGCGACGCACGCATGGCATTCCCGTGCGTTGCTGAACAACGGCCAGGAGGGCAAGGAGATCAGCCGCGCCCTCACGCGGCTCGCGATCGCGAACCTTGGACGGAAGCATAGCAGTGATTTGGGCACAATCGCGGATCACCTCGGCGTCCCGTTCGAGAGCCCCAGGTCAGAGGAGCAGCGCAAGAAGCGATTGTGGGCCGAGCTTGAAAAGCTCCATCCCCTTGTCGATGGCGAGCGCAGGTATCTTCCGCCAGGCAGGGTGCTCCACAACCATGCGGACATCTATGAGCATGCCCGGAAGCTCTTCGGTTCATATCCTGCCGCGATGGACGCCTGGCAACCAGGATCATACCGGCAATCGGTCAAGCACCATCGCAAGAAATTCTTCGACCGCAAGCGATTGATGGGCGAGGCCCGCGTTGCGCTCTGGAAGCTGTTCCGTGAGCACGATTACGTGAGCCATGAGGCGTTGCGCTGTCATTTCAAACCCGAATACAGCCTCGTGCGCGCGGCCATGCGCAAGAATGGGTTCAAGAGTTACACGAGTTTCATCGAGCGCAGGCTCCCGAAACGCTACCGGTCGCCGCTTGAGGGAGAGTATGACCGCATCGGGAACGTCGGCGAGCTGTTCTCATTCGCGTGGTACTTCCTCCAGATGCAGGATGGCAAATCCTTACAATTGCAGCCATGCTTCCCGTTCTACGCGGACAGGATCCAGGTGTATGCGCCGAACAACATGCGGAGCAAGTCGGGTAAATCATTTCCTGACGTAGGAGTGTTCGATTTCGGGCGCGATGCCGGGCTGCAACTGACCGAGGTCAAGGCAGGGTTCAACTACACCAGGTCGTATGCGAGATTCTGTCTCAGGAAGTACGAATCGAGCCCCGACGATCCCATCCGTCTTTGGGATGAGAACGATCCGACGCCTGTGGCGTTTTCCGAGGCCCATCTGCACTTCGCAGAAGACCGCATCGAGGACGGCGTCTTGCCGATGTTCAAGGAGCAGAATGTCGCGGTCGTGACAGCGGCTGAGTTCAGCGCGAGGTTCGAAGGCGCGCTCGGTGAGGCCTATAATGCGTTCATCGCAAAACCGCTCCAGTTCGTGCGCCAAAAAGGTCTCGGCGCGCTCGAAGATTTGGTGCTCGACGTCGCGCCTGACTCGACCCGCGAGCACGTCCTGCGTCTGCGTGCGAAAGACAGGAAACGCGAAGTCGTTTATGAGGAACAACCATTTTGAGGTGAACGTATGGCTTTGTTGAGTGCGATTGTGACGATAGTGTTCGGCGTCCTTGTGTTTGCGCTGCCGAAATTCCTGCGCTTCGTCGTTGGCGGCTACCTGATAATCATTGGGGTTCTCCAACTCCTCGGGCGTTAGCAACCTTTATAAAGCTCATTCGTGCTTTTCGGTACGGTGAGTTTTGTGAGTGAAGACCTCGAGAACAGATTGGGAGACCCTTCGGCCAGCGCTCTGGCAGACACGACGCGCCGCGCGGCGGAACTGACTTCTACGCAACTGATCGTGCGCGAGTGCGGCAACTTGGGCTATTCGCTGGACCGCATCGCGGATTACGTCAAGGCCTGCATCTATGAAGGATTCAGCCCGACTTCAGAGGGCGCTGTCCGGTCCGACTTGAACATTTCACATGAGCTTTTCAAGGCATGCACAGATCTCCTCGACAAGCAGGGCCTGATCACGTATGATCCATCCTTGGGCAAATATTCCTGGACTTGGAATGGGTTGTTCTCGCGTAACCAGGATTGGTCCTGGTCGACGTTCTGGCGTATCGGGATAGTGTATGCCCTGGCGGACAAAGACATCCCTGGTGACATCACGCCGCCGAACAAGTACAGGAGCAACACTTAAATATCATTTCTCAATCGTATGCTGTATGGGTGAGCGCTGCAAACTGCGGAGCCTGACGCACGCGCTGGAGCAATGCGGCATCACAGAGGGCATCGACATCGTCGCGGGTTCGCGGAGATCGGGGGAAAGCGTTTTCCGGGTGTATTTCGATTATGTGGGCGACTTGAACAAGTTCGCCAAGCAGGAACGCCAGACGCCCCGCAGGATGACGCTCGAGAACACCGAGGTGATCTGCTTTGAATACCGTGGCTGGTTCGCTTACGCGTCTGTTCCACAGCGCATGACTGATTCGCAGAGGATGCATCTATGACGAAACGCAAGCAGCATGGAACAATCAAAGCCTTGAACGGCGTCTATTGGGCGCTGAAGCAGATCGGCACGTTCTTTTGGCTCAGCGCGAAGTACGAGTATCTGGGCGTCAAGAGCATCGCGTCGTCCGTCTCTTCTGTGGTGAGATCGAATCCGACGGTCCAATCAACGGTCAAGGAAGCCAAGAAACGCCACGAGTCCGCGAGCAAGGAGCCTGCGACGTTCGTGCCGTGGGAGCCTGTTTCTACATTGAAAGGCGACTTCGAGCGATTCGGCGACCGCATCAGGACGGCGAGCTCGATCGTTTTGGTCGCAGGGAGGCGCGGTTCTGGCAAATCAGTGCTCGGCTTCCGCCTGCTCGAGAACATCCACGCGAAGACGCAACGCCCGTGCTACGTTCTCGGCGTCAAGCAAGGCGTGCTTCCCGTCTGGATAGAATCGGTGGAAAAACTCGAGGACGTCAAGAACGGCGGGGTTGTCCTAGTGGATGAGGGCGCGGTAGCCTTCGGCAGCCGCGATTCGATGTCTAAGAAGAACAAGGAACTGGGAAAGCTATTGGCTGTCGCGCGCCATAAGGACCTCACGCTCGTCCTCATAACGCAGAACACAGGCATGATAGACAAGAACGTGCTCAACCTCACGGACACTATCCTGCTGAAAGAGGGCAGCCTGTTGCAGGAGAAGATGGAGCGCAGCGTGATGAAGGAGATATACCGAAGCGCGAGCAAGGCGTTTTCAGCCATCCCTGCAAACGAACGCCAGCAACATGTCTATGTCTTCGATAACGACTTCGAAGGCGTGTGCAAGGTGTCGTTGCCGAGTTTCTGGAGCTCGAAGGTAAGCAAGAATCAGGCGTGATCACGCGAACATCTCGACAGGCAGAGGAACGCGTAACTCCTGGAGTTTTGCTGTTCGCTTGCTGAATGCGAAAATCATGATGCCGGTTATCTTCTTGGTCTTGTCATCGACTCGCGCAAAAACGCCCTCCTCGAGGGTCTTAAACGTCCCTTGCCGGAATGGGCCGGCATGCAGCTCGAGAAAATCTCCTTCCCGGTCATAGTATATCCTGAGTTTCTTCATGGTATCCTGTCGGTATAAAACGCAGTCATGATGAAGCCGTCGCCATTTAAATATTTTACCGCTACGCAAAGATGTTCTCCGCGATTTTTATAGTATCGGAAGTAGTAATGAATGGACGGACGCACATGGTCTTGAGAGATGATGGCGGGTTCAACAACGGTTTCTTGGAGCTGCTCGAGCTGGTTTGTCATCTCGGGGTGTGTCATGATGTGAGCTAACCGTTCATCTGACAGGTGGATTAGCCTTCCTGTCTTATCGCGAACCTCGAATATCCATGCCACTCAACGCATAAGACTCGCGCGTTTTTCAAGTGTTGTGGAGAAAGATTCGGAAAGGTTCCGAGAGAATCGGAAGCTCTCCGGTTCTGCCGGAAAAAGAGGGCATTCCTGCTGATTTTGGCGAAAACTTCACGGAAGAAGCGGAAGAATCAGGCCGCGTTCCTATCGTACGGCTTCGGCCAGCTGTCGCGTTCTGCGAAGTAGGAGTGTTTCAGATTGAGGAGGCGCTTCGCTTGAACTTCATCGAGCCTGACCACAGTTCGGACGTACTGGCGTTCAAACAAATTCTCAAGTCGAGAAAGACGGGTTTCCGTTGTCTGTTCGGTTTCCATAAGAAAGGAAAAATAAAATGATTAAATCGTCTCGATTCCCAGGTCTTCGTTGACGTGCAACGCCTGCGGAGAGGGCCGGCGTGCGTCGTTCTTGCCTAGGATCCATGGGCTCTTGACGCCTGTGATGATGGTCATCACCATTACCTTGCCCTTCATCTCGTCCTCGACGCGCGCGCCCCAGATGACGTTTGCGTCGTCGTCCATCGATTCGGTGACGAGCTCGCCGACGCGGTTGATCTCGTCAAGCGTCATATCGGGTCCGCCGGTGACGTGGATCAACGCGCCGGTCGCGCCGTTGTACTTGATGTCGAGCAACGGGTTGGACAGCGCGCCTCGCACTGCCTCTTCGACGCGGTTGTTCGTGTCGGAAGAACCGATGCCGATGGCTGCGACGCCGCCGTTCGTCATGATTGCCTTGACGTCCGCGAAGTCAAGGTTGACGAGCGACGGGATGGCGATCGTCTCGACGATGCCCTTGATCATGGTTGAGATCAGTTCGTTGGCGACGGCGAACGCCTGCTGTACTGGCAGGTTGCCCGCGATCTGGACGAGCCTGTTGTTGTCGATGACTACGACTGTGTCAGAGTTCTGCCTGAGTTGCTGGAGTCCGAACTCTGCCTTGTCGACGCGTGCGCGTTCGATGTTGAACGGCATCGTGACTGTGCCGATGACTATCGCGCCGGATTCCTTGGCGACGGAGGCCACGACAGGTGCTGCGCCGGTTCCGGTGCCGCCACCCATGCCTGCGCAGATGAAGACCATGTCGCTGCTGCGCAACGCTTCCTTGAGAGCCATTATGGATTCCTGCGCTGACTCGGTGCCCTTCTGGGGGTAACCGCCGCAGCCCAATCCGCGGGTCGTGTCGCGGCCGAGCAGGAACTTCTTGTCAGCCTCAGAAATGTCCAGGTGCTGCTTGTCCGTGTTGCACGCGATGATCTCGGCACCCTTTATGCCTTTCTTGTACAGCCAGGAAACCATGTTGTTCCCGGCGCCGCCCACACCTATGACCTTGATGTTGGCCTGACCCACGCGCAGGTCGTCTTCGTTGCTGTACCCCGATTGGGTCTTCAAGGCGCTTTGCACCACAAAGTCCATGTCTCCTCCCTCTTTTTCCCGCGCGTCTGCGCGACATTGGTCGATGATTGCTATCGTTCTCGATGATAGCTGTGATAGGAAACGGGCCCTCCGGTGTGGGTTTTGGGGGGTGGTTTTCTCTTAAGAAAACGCGAGAGAGCCCGTTTGTTGATCGTGTGCCGATATCGCGTCATTGGGCGCAATATCACAATTGTGTATACTGGGATATTATAGGGTCTACTTATATATAAATGTTACGTTTAGGAGCCTGATTTCGCTATTTCTCGGTTGTGACCGTCAATACTTTTGTCGTCGAGAAACGCGCGTTTTGTGACCAACATTTATATACTAGTATTCATAAACACGCAGTTGTTGATAGGGGGAATGAACAATGGTCATCCTATTCGATCGATTCAACCTGCCGGAAGACATCTTCGAGATAATCTTCTCTACTGGACAGCAGACGATCGTCGCACGCGAACTGATAAAATTCATGTCCGAGCACACGGGCGAGATAACCAAGACCGAGATGTCGCTGTTCGCGACGCAACTGCACGACGGCGTCTACGAGACGACTCTCGACGACCCGCAGTACAAGGGCAAGAAGGTCAAGCTCAGCTACAACAAGCGACAGTTCTACGACCGCATCCTCACGCCGATGAAGGCCATGGGGCTCATCGACTACGACCTCTACAAGAAGACCTACAAGATCTCCGCGAAGTTCTCGAACGACCTCATGAAGATCGGACTCCAGTGGAAGACGGAATTGCGGAAGTATGGCATCAATCTCTGAACGTCAGCTTGGCTTTCTAAAGAGGACCGATTACCGCAGCGGAGTTTATGTCGACCTTCTTTTCTCCGATGGAAGCGGTGTCGTCCGTAGTGATTGGTCGGACGCGTTCCTGACTGTTGGCTCGATCGATGGGTATCTTGAACCGCGTTCTTCAGCCCGCGATCCCGAAAGCAGATCGAGGATGGCGCTCTCGCGCCGCGCGCTCGGCAACATACACCTCCTGGAAGGACGTCTTTTCCCGGTCAATACGGTCGCGCCAGTGAGATACGCGTTTCCCAAGAGACACAAGAGCATGCTGCCCGCGTTCCGTGAGTTCAATCACTTTGCGGCATTCCATACTGAACGTCTGCCGGTCCCGCTTCCGGTTGGCATGCTGTTCTCCGACACAAGGGACCGGATCCAACACAATGTTGTGTTGACCGAGTACCACGGGACCGATACGCTCTGGTCTGTGATAGGGGTGTACGGGGTGCTTTTCGAGCGAATATTCAAGACAGATGAATTCGTGGTGGCGCATGCGCGCAGGCAAAGCGCAGGAATCAACGCCGCGCTTTTACGTGATCATTACTACTCATTCTGGACCGAGGATATGCTTCAGCTTTCTGACCCCGACGCCAAGGTCATGGAAGATCTGCGCGACTTCCATCAGGCATACCACGCTTCGATCGCCGACGAAATCGCGGCTGAACGCGCGCTCGAGAAACTCTTCAAACGTCTCAAGCGAACGTTCCGTGTCACGGACGAGGAGCGCAGGACAATCCTGGCCAACGCGGCGTGCACTTGGCGGGCGTTTTCCGATGCGGGCTACATCCTTGAGGACATCGCTAGCAGGCAGTTCGTGGTCAAGCCTGACTTGGAGACGCTGCTTGTGGATTTCGAGAGTGTGAAGCACGTCCAGCGCAGGCTCACGCGCGCAGAGCGCGAAGCCCAGTTCGAGCTTTTCATGAAGCGCAGCGGTCCAATTCCATCTGAAGATGCGCTCTATCTCAAGAAAGAATACGTTGCCTAGTCCTTCGTTAACCGCTTCCCGACGTGAGTTCGCGTAACGCGGATCGCACTCGACTGATAACATCGGTCCAATCGAGGGGTCGCGTCTGCCGGAAAAGCCTCACGCTCGGGTACCAGTAGCTTTCTTCGCCTGATGTGCCCCATCGCCAGTCCGGCGCGATATCGAGCAGAAGCCACGTCGGTCTGCCCAGTGCCCCGGACATGTGCGCGATGGCGGTGTCAGTTGTGATGAGCAGATCGAGGTTCTCGAGGGCCGCGGCGGTGTCTGAGAAGTCCGCGAACGTGCTTCCCAAGTCGACGAGGGAGGATTGTGCCTGATGCAGCTCCTCGCTGCCTTGCCCTTTCTGGAGCGAATACCATGAGATCCGCGGCAAATCGAATAGTGGCGCAAGAGCGGCGAGCGTGATCGCACGGTACTTGTTACGCTTGAACGACGGGTTCCCGCACCAAAAGACGCCGACTTTGACGCCGGTGTGGCTGAAACGCTGCCGGTATCCTGATACCTTGTGCTGATCAGGTACGATGTATCGCGCGGAAACAGGCATTTCCTTGAACATCATCGGCATACTCATCAGGGGGATGTGGACATCGTAGTCGAGCTCTTCATCGGATCTTTCCGGAGGGACGATCTCGGCAGGCAGTTCCTGTCCGCGCATGAGCGGATTGAGCTCGTTCTGCACCCGAAGCAGGATCCGTTGGCACCGCGTTGCCAGAAGCGGGATGTAGCGGAGAAACTGTATAGTGTCCCCGAGTCCCTGTTCGTGGTACACGTAGACCGTTTTCTTCGAGATGTCCTCGCCTTTCCAGAGGGGCTTCTCGAGCTTCCGCGTCGTTATGCCGGGCACTTTGAGCCGCCATTCGTGCTCTTTCCAGCCCTCCTCGAAATTCTTCTCTTGAAGGAGGCAGAACGAGAGTTGCACGTGCGCCTCGACGTTGCTCGGCTCGCGCGCAAGTATCTGCCTGCACTCCGTTTTAGCCTGTTCTAGGTCTCCGCTGTCGCGCAGCGCGATGGCCAGATTGAAGCGGGCTTTCGTGTAGGTGGGGCATGACTCGATCGCTTTTCGATAGTGCAGTATGGCTGCTTTGAAGTCGCGCTGGTTATGGAGCAGCGTGCCGAGATTGTTGTTCGGGTCGGCGTAGCCTGGCTTGAGCTCGAGCGCTCTCTCATAGCACGCGCGTGCGCGGGCGGCATCTCCGGTCGCGGTGTAGACATTCCCGAGCTCATTATACACTTCAGGATACTCTGGACGCAACGCGAGCGCGCGTTCGAAAGCGGCGATTGCCTTTGCGTGGGCGCCGGTCTGCTCATGCGCAGACCCTAGGAAGGCGTGCACTTCGGGGATGCGGGGATTTGTCGATATGACCCTATCGTATTCGTCGATCGCTTCTGCGACGCGGCCGAGCCCCTGCAGGAATGCGCCTCGCGCGTATCTGTACTCCAGCCGGTCGCTTGCCTGGTCGAGGGCTTTCTCGATGCATTCCAGCGCTTTATCAAAATGGCCCAGGCCGTGCAATAGGATACCCAACCGGTAACGCGCATTATGGTCCTGTGGACGGACGACCAATAGTTGTTCGAAGAGTCTTTTCGCGTCCGTGATCTGTCGCTGTTTGTGCAGGCTGACGGCCTTTTCGAACAGGCGCGCATACTCCGAATCATCCATGCCTGCGCGGGATTCCGCGCGCATTATAAATGCTGCTGTCGACTGCGTTAAACGCCTATGTCAGATACTAATCAGCTTTCGTCAGCCACTCGTGGCCTTTCTCGGTCACGAGAAGCGTGTTCTCGTGCACCGCGACCATGCCGCCTGCCTGCTCGACGAGCGGCGGATAACTATGGAGAATGTCCGCCTGCAGGAGATCGCGCAACGCGAGGTTCGTCTTTCCGACGCCGAACTTCGCCGACAGCCAGCGCGTGGTGAACGGGAGGTCCTTGTATTCCTTCTCGATGAACTGCAACACTTCGCGCGCGTACTGCGAGCGCACCGGCTTCTTCTGTTGGAACGCGAACAGGTTCGCCTGTTCCTGCTCGTAGATCAGCCCTTTGCCGTCGGTGCAGAACGGCTCGATGGCCAGGACGCGGCCCGTCTCTAAAACGCCGAGGTCCTTTGCGGCGACGTTCGGGATGCTCGGGCTATCGTGGATTACCCATTGCGAGATGTGGTGGCCTGACAGGTTCCGGATGGGCTGCAGATCGTATGATTGGATAGTCTCCTGGATGGTCTTGGCGATCTCGGAGATCTCGGCGCCTGGCGCGACTAGCTTCGCGGCCTTCTCCATCGCTTCCTTCGCCGCTTTCACGAAGTCGGAGTACTTGCCGCTCAGATCGACGGTGAGCGCGTTGTCTCCGACAAAACCGTCGACGTGCGCGCCGACGTCCAAGCAGACCAGTTCGTCCTTGAACACCGAGTCGTCATCGGGATCGGGGGTGTGGTGCGCCGCGACGTCGTTGCAGCCGACTTGCGTCGGCCATGCGGGCCGAGCGCCGAGCTCCAAGATCCTGGCATCGACCTTGTCGCAGACCTCGCGCATGGACGCGCCGGGCTTGATGAGCGTCTTGCCATACTGCAATGCCTGCGCAGCCACTTTCCCGGCCTTGCGCCAGTTCGCGAGCTCTTCAGAATCCATATCCCTATCTTCAGAACAGGCGTATAAAAGAGTTTCGGACTACCAGTTTTTCATCTGGGATAAATACATAAAAATATGTTTCGCGCGGGAAAGCGATGCTCTCGATTGAGTTGTTGTGAGCGCGACGGTCTCTTTGATTCCTGCGCTGTTTGCGGCGCGTATTCCCGCAGGAGAATCTTCAACAACCGCGGCATTTGCCGGTTTTACTTTCAATCTTTTAAGCGCTTCTTCGTAAACTGCGGGGTTAGGTTTTGATTCTTTGACATCGTTTCCGGTGATTATCACTTTGAACGCATCGTGCAGTTTCATTCGTTTGAGCAAAACAGTCACGATTCTTTTTTCTGTTCCCGTTGCTATCGCGAGAGAGTATTTTTTGTCCGATTTCAACCTCAGAATGACTTTCTTTGTGTCTGCTATCATTGTTCCGTATTCCGAGGGGTGTTTCCTCAATGCGTCGCGTCTCTGTGCAATGATCTCAGATATCCTTTTCTGGCTTAATCTATCCCGGAAACATTCTTTCAAGAACCGTTCTGTCTTTTTGCCAAGCATTTTCCTGAAGTGGGATTTTCGTAAGTGTACCCCGTCTCCGCGCAATATTCGCTTAAGTTGGTCGAATTTCTTCCGTTCAGAATTCATTATGACTCCATCGAAGTCAAAAATGATCGCTTTGATCTTGTGAACGGGCATAGTGCGCTCATTGGAGGCGAGAGATAAAAATGTATCTTGTGAAAACCCTTGCCCCGGATCTTTCGACCCGGAGCAAAGGAAAAGAGGTGTTGAGTAAGATCCCGGTCCTTGAGGACCGAGAAATTGTCAGTGCTTGACTGACGGGAGGTGTTGAGTGTCAACCTTCGTTGGTGTACAGCAGGCCGATGACTTCGCGCTGGAGTTGGGAGAACCTGACCTTCGCGGGGTCGGGTTCAGACAGTCCGTCGCCTTGGAAGATGTAGAACACACCTTCCTCGTCATTGCCGATCTCGATTACCCGATGGATGATGATGGCGTCGGGCGCGAGGGGTGTCTTGTACGACACTATGTCGCCGACCTGCACTTGGCGGGGATCTGTGATGGTCTGCTCGAGCGCGATCGTGCCTTGATCAAGCGTGTGTCCCATGCTGTCCGTGTCCGTGAACACCGCGGGGATCATGTCGCCCATGTCTATCTCGACGCGGTCGTTGAAGACGTGGACTTGGCTCGCCAGCAGCGAGGTTATGGGGCCAGGCACGTCGTTCGGCCCGAAGACCGCTTGCGCGGTCTCGACCGGCACCGGGACGCTCGGCGTACCCACGGCGAGGCTTGCGAGCCAGCCGAGACTGAACGCCAACACGATTCCGATTATGAGCCGTTTTAACATGCCAACCCCAATTTGTAATCACTTTATAGTTACTATCAAATATATAAATCTTTTGGTTCTTTACCACTTAACAGTTACTAAAACAGAAAGCTTTATAAATCCATGGTGCCTACTTTGAGTAAAATGGTGAACCCGCAAAACCGAAAGGCTGAACCTTCGCGCTCCGAAGAGGCAACAGACTACGTCCTAGATGCCTCGGAGAACGCCGCAGACCACATCATCGGTTCTTCGCGGCAGAACGTCAACCGTTTCCTGGAGCCTGCACGTTTCCAGGAGGCCATTGCGTGCGTCACGAACTGGCTCGATACCCGCCGATTCGCCAATCGCGGCCACGAGAAAGCCGACAAGGATCCTGTCCTGACGATCTGGGACGCCTATCTGAACGAGTACGAGCCGATCGTGAAGGACGTACGGCATTACGGCGGCTGCGACATCGACAAGGATCAGGGTATCTCCACGAAGATCCAGCGGCTCATCGATTCCGGCAACGGCGCGGCATATGCCGCTAGCCGTTGGCAACGGTTCGTAACCGGCCGCAAGCGTTCGATCGGCACCGCATTGCTCGTCGCAAGCATCGGTTATGACATCCTTGAGGATCCTGACCGGATCTCTGTCCAGCAACGTTTTGCTCTCGAGCGCGAACTGACCGGCGCACGCTCGGTCGGATCGATCACCCCTGACCAGCAAGCGACGTTCAAGAAAGAGTTGCCCGACCTCGTGGTCGGCGCATTGCTCGCGGAGCCCGCGAAATATTTCGCCCAGCAAGAGACGCATCGACATCCGGTGCTTAGGGCAGTGAGCAGGCCGGTACCGCAGCGCTCGCTCGCAGAACGCGCATCCGACTTCCTGTCCAGCAAGTGCTTCAAGCATCCCGTGACGACGGTCGCCAAGAAGTGCTGGGACGAGATGCCTCCGATTGAGGCTATCCGCGAGCGTTTCAGCGAGATGTATGTAGGAATCCCTGTCTTCGCCGTAGCGCACCAGCTCTATCGTGAAGCGACCCGGTGAGCCGATGCCGCACATCCCTGAATCCCTTAGGGACATCCAACGTACCATCGCGAAAGAGGTCGTTCTCCAGGACCAGTTGCCTATCGAATCCATCAAGCGCATCGGCGCCTTCGACTGCAGCCAGGTGGGCGACAAGCTCATCTGCGCGGCGATCGTCCTCGACTACCCTTCGATGAACGTCGTCGAACGCCAATACCTCATAAAGCGTGCGCCTATGCCTTACGTGCCGGGCTACCTCGCGTTCCGCGAAGGCCCTTTGATGCTTGAACTATACTACAAGCTCGAGAACGACCCGGATGTCCTGATGGTCGACGGGCACGGCGTCGCGCACCCGGTCGGTTGCGGTCTCGCGTGCTACGTCGGCGTGGAGCTGCACAAACCGACAATCGGCGTCGCCAAGAGCCTTTTGCTCGGTCAGGTAGACGGCGAGAGGATCATACTCGACGGCATCGAGGTCGGGAAGATCGTCCAGACACGGCAGCACGCAAAGCCGGTATTCGTCACGCCAGGACACTTGATCACTATCGAGACCGCCGCACAATTGACCGCGAAGTGCGTCATTCCTCCCCACAAGCTCCCCGAGCCCATCCACATCGCGCACCGCATGGCCGACAAGGTCCGCGACAGGATGCTCGAGGAATCGCAGGGCGCATTGAAGACCGACGCGCCCGAGGTGGATTGATGTTCCAGACGCCATTCCAGCCGATCCTCGCGGATATGCTCTCAGAGGATGGTTTCGTGCTCGGCAGACCGGTCTATCGCGCAGAACTGATCAGGGAGTATCTGAAGCACGGACGTGAATCTTCAACGGGAGAGATTCATTTGGACGATTCTGCGGACGAGGTGTTTCGGCAAGCGGCCGCGGTTTTCGACGTGCCTGATGTGTATTCTCGAGTAATTCCGTCTCCGGGTGACCCTGTCGTGGTCCGTCGCCAATCACGCGAACTAGGGCTCGTGCTTGTTACTTACGATATTGTGCTCGGAGGGCCCCGACAGGCGTTAAACAATGCATCCCCCGCTGATATCGAACGTATTCTTGGTGTGTCTCGTGGTGCTGTCGCCGAGGAATTCGGTGTGTTCACCAAATGGGGTGATCGATGGAGTTACGTAGATGCGATCACCGCAGAACCCGGAAAGATGTTCTACAGTTTCCACGAAAAGGGCGCGAAATACGACCTGCGCGAGATGCGTGACATGGCGATGTACATCCTGTCCGAGGCGCAGGATGAGGCACGCAAGACTTTCTAGTCATTTCTTGATCCCTTCCCAATCCATTTCCAGGTGTTGGCACCTTATTCCAGTATCCGCCCAGAGCTTGAAGCCCGCTTTCTGCGCGTCGTGGCAGAAGAACGCGTCGTCGAACCCTTTGTGGCCAGGATCCCAGCGGAACTCGACCTTCTCGAGCACCGTGCGATGGATCAAGATGCATCCGAGCCCTGTCAAGACCGCTTGTATGACGCGTCCGGGTTCGAGTTCGGCCATCTCCAGCTGCCGCACCTTGCCGTCAAAGACCCAGACCAAAGGCAGTTCCTTGCGCCCGACCTCTTTGCCATCCTTTTCGAGGATGTAGTTCTTCGTGTAGATGCCGGACACGATCTCTTTGCCTGGCTTCAGCAATCGCCGCAACGCATCCGGTTGCGGGATCACGTCCTGCTCTAGCGAGAAGAACCAGTCGTAGCCTTCATCGAGCGCTTTCTTGCGCAGCATGTTCCTTGATGCGACGATCCTGTCGCGCGCGTGTTCGAGGAACGGGCCTTTGACGACCTGCAGGCCTGCTGCTCGGATCTTTTCGATGTAGTCGTCATTTCCGGAATTGTCGACCAGCAGGACGTCGAATCCACCTTTCAATCCCTTTATCCCCGCGGCGTATTCCTGCAGGCAGTACGCTTTGTGTTCCGACGTTGGACAGCCTGCGAGGATCCTAACCATGCTTGTGCGGCCTAAAGTGTTTGTGTTCCTTGATCTTGCGTGCCCCTTCCTTGATGCGCACGCCGAATAGTTTCAGCAACTTGATGTATGGGTCGAGCACGTCGCGCATCTTCTTGCCTTGCAGGTTCGTCAGGTAGTACGTGCCCCAGGTCGCGGTGATGATGCCGCCGATGAGATCGTTCATCATGTCTACCATGGTGTTGGTCAGGTCCACTTGGCTGTTCGTGGCGAATATTATGTCGGTCAGGAACTCCAGTATCTCGTAGAACGCTCCCACGGCGAGCGCGAACACCACCACGAAGAACCAGATCATGCCGTTGTTGACCCTGATCCGGCCGGTGACCTTCAGGCTGTAGACTATGGATAGCGCGATCAAGGAGATGATGAACGTCCCGAGTATGTGCGTTATCCAGTCGAAGCCCGTGATCGCTTTGTAGACCGCGAACTCTGAGCCGACGACTACGTCAAGGAAGAACGCGAGCGCGATGAGGAATTCGAGCCACCACGGCGCGTTGATGTCGTACCGCCGCAGGAACGTGGGGATGAACGTGACCAGCAACGCCACGATCGCCAGGAGTCCGAGCGGGTCGCCCTGCCAGAGCAGGAGCGGCGCGCTGATGAGGAACGCCAGCCGCATCAGCCAGAGCAAGGCCACGTTTATGTAGCGGTATAGCATGTGCGGGGAAGAACTAAGAGAGAATAAAAATGTTCACTTGATCTTGCCGATCTTGACCGCGACCTCATCGACGCGCTTGTGCAGCTCGTCCAACGCGTCCTGCGGCAGGCCGTGCTCCTTCGCGAGCACGAAGATCCAGTTCTTCAGGTCGCGCACGGAGTTCTCGGCGTCTCGGATGGAGTTCTTGTCTGCCATGGAATCACCTTTTCACTTTGATGGCATCGTCGTCAAATAGTCCCGTATAAAAATGTTGCGTGCCAGACTCGTGCGCTCTCCGTGCCCAGGCAGGTTTGACGCTTTACTGGCATAGAATCGATAGCGATGAAGCGACTACCAATCTGCCGGGGGAGAAAGGCGGGGGGCTCGTTATTGCGCTGCTTGGGAGACGGTGAAGACGTTCGTGTCTGTCGTTCGCGTGGGTTCGACGACGCTCGTCGTCTGTGTCTCGAGCGTGTTGACGAGCGTCAATACGACGAGCGTCCCTGCGCTCAACAGCATTCCAATAGCGAAGTCAGGTATCAGAACAACCACCTGAGCACGATTCCGAGCACGAGCATGCTTCCGAAGTCGGCGATGCCCGTCGCCAATGGGATGAGATAGTTATCCGGGTCGTGTCCTTTCTTGTGCACGTAGAGTCCGCCGATGATGCTGACCGCGAATATGATCAGCACCAGGAACAGCGTCGCGAACAAGGAGATGCCGACCAGTTTCGCGAACAGGATGGGTTCGAATGCGAAGCCGCGGATCCAGGCGATTGCGTACGCCAACGTCGCCATGAACAATGATGCGATCAATGCGACGCTTGACACGGTCATGAACAAGTGGTGCACTGCCGCGCCTTTCCACCATTCGTGGCGCTTGATCCTCTTCTGGTAGAGCAGCACGGTGAACTTCGACGCGACGATTGTGCCGAAGTCGCCTATCATGTCGTTCAGCGCAGGGAGCATTATCAAGAAAGGCAGCAGCGCGAACAGTTTCACTCTTGCGGCTTCGATGCTGATGCCGCCTATCGAACTGATGATGCTGGAAAGTATCAATATCTTGATGCTCTCTTTGAGGATCTTGCGCGTGGTGGGTTCTTTCTCGATCCTCTCCAAGCGGTTGATAGGCCAGTCGAGATTCTTCAACGGTTTCTCTGTCGGTGTGTGTCTCATATGATGTAGATCGCGGTCAGGAGCGATAGGATGCTGACGACGTCTCCGATGGTGGTGATGTATGGGCCCATGATGTTGTCGGGGTCGTAGCCCTTCTTGAACAGCCATACTGTCGTGGCGAACGTTATCGGGATCATCAGTACGTTCGAGATGAACGCGGCGATGACGCTGATGAGCAGTATCGCGGGTGAGTCGACGTTGAATATCAGGCGCGTGCCTGCGTAGGCGACGATGCCGAGGATGAAGCTCGTCACTATCGCCAGCAGGAAGCTCGCGTGGACGTTCTGTTTGCCGAAATAGCTGCGTTCGCGTTCGGCTGACTTCTTGTGCAGGTGCAACGCGGCAGAGATGCGCGCGGCGAGCGACGCCGAGATGGAGCCGCGCATCGCCAGGAAGCCCGGCATCAGGATGAACAGTCCCGGGATGAGTGCTAGCTTGTCGGTGTAGAACGCGAGGATCGTGCCTGCGGCGATGCCTCCGGTCATGGAGACGAGCTCTGCGACTAGCATCTCTTTGAAGTCTTCCCAGTTCATGCTGCCTCTTTTCGATGGTCTAGCGCTTCTGTGCTTTATAAGCATTCCCTGGCCAGAAAGTTGTCACTCAACAGTAACATTTATAAAGGGTTGAAACATGGAACCTGATATGGGGGATAGTCCGCAGCCTGAGGAAAAGCGTCCCGATTCTGAGAAGCCAGATGTTCCAAAAGGCGTGGAATCCACGCCGCCTACGACATTTTCTATAGAGGAAGAGATCATCCCGCTTTCTTCAAGCGAAATCAAGAGAATGACTCCGCCGGAAGGGTCTGCGAAGGAACATGAGTCCTCGAAACTGCCCGAGGTCCCTCCCGGCGTCGAGTTCACATTGGAAGAGATAACCCTCGATTCTGACAAACCTGGCGACGTCACTGTCAAGCTGAGCGGCAAGCCGATAGAGGACAATCGCGGCGGCGCAACGTTCGCGACAGACCTCACCCGATTGGAGATGCCTCGCAAGAACGCGTTCGGCCAGATCGAAGGGTATACTCGCGTGGACGGCAGGTACGAGTTCATCAAGCGCATCGGCGGCGGCGGGTTCGGCGACGTCTACCTCGCAAGGGACAGGAGCGTGGACCGCGACGTCGCCATCAAGGTCTGCAAGCCAGGCCCTGACTACGAGCTTACGTTCAAGCGCGAGATAGAGATCCTGAAACAGGCGGAAGTGACGGGCATCGTGCGCATGTATGATGTAACCAAAGTGCGCGTCAAGCGGATGACTGAGGACCTCTCGCACGTCCTCGCTGACGAGCTCTGCGAGGCCTACGTGATGGAGTTCATCCCGGGAATGCCTCTTTCTTCCGCGATCAGGAAGTACTTCTCTGGCGACCCCGACATGCGCGCTGCGTGGTCTCAGGCGCGGTTCCTGCAGGAGTTCACTGAGCTGTGCAAGGCCGTGCAGTTCCTGCACAAGTCAGGGGTCATCCACCGCGACCTGAAGCCGGACAACGTGTACGTCTCTGATCGTAACGAGATCAAGCTGCTTGACCTGGGTCTTGCGAAGACCGTGAAGGAGTTGGCTATCGCCGTCCCTGAGCCGAGCACGAAACGGATAAAGTATGACGATTCCTTGAACAGCATCCAGGGAGGCATCGCGGGGACGCTGTCGTACATGTCCCCCGAACAGGTGGATCCTACACGGCTCGAGGAGAAACCGCTCGACGAACGCTCCGGCGTAAAGGTACGACCGCTCGACGAGCGTTCTGATATCTATGCCCTCGGCGCCGTATTGTACACGATGATGTGCGGCGAAGCCCCGTGGTACAAGATGCCGCCGGACGAGAGGCACGAGATGAACTCGCTCGAGTACTGGCAGGCGCTCATCTGCCGCGGCGAAATAGTGAGCGTCAACACGCTCATCAATGAGCACAACACGAAGATACAGGCGGAGTTCGCTGAAGCGGATGAGAAAGTCCGCGAGGAAGCGCGTAAGCTCGAACTGAAAGAGGTCGACCCTGTTCTGGAATTGATAATCATGAGCGCGCTTCGCCGCGACATCAAACAACGCTACCAGAACGTCGGAGAGATGCTGGTGGACATTAATGATTATTTCGATGGGAATTTCAACGATATCCAGTCGCGCACAGAGAAGCGATTGCTCGATGAGAAGACTCAGGTGTATGGCAGACGCGACGCCGCTCCAGTCATGGAGTCCGAGATAGCTGCGCTTACCGAGAAGATAAGAGAAGCGGAAGGGAAGAAGAAGTACGCTCTCGCAGCGCAATTACGGATCGACGCGGCAACGAAGTGTCTTGAGTTGGGGAAGGAATATAAGACGCTCAACGAGGCTGGCAGAGCGGTACAGGTGTATTCGCAATGCCAAGAATTCCTGACAATTGTCGACCAGTTCAGTGAGCAGTTCGTGATTGATGTCAAGCGCACGAAAAACCGCGCACAGCATGGAAAGGCGATCGCGGTTGCAGCCCAGAAAAACTATGATGAAGCGATTCATCTTGCAAGAGATGCGCTGGCTGGTGCAGAAGAGCTTGGTGATATAGATCGTAAAGTGAATATGCTGGCGCACATCGCGGGGTGGCATGTTGATAAGGCTAAACTAGGCTGTATTGATGCGTTGCCTATCGCGAAGGAATATGCGTTGAAAGCGCTTGATCTGGCTGTCGAGATTGACTATGAGTCAGGAATCAGTGACGGTATGGGAATCTTAACCGCGTATGCAACTGTCGCTAATGATTTTGATATGATGCACGAAATCCTGGGAAAAAAGGAATTTTGGATAACAAAACTTGCGAGTGACCCTCGAAAAGACGCGCATCTTCAGCGGAGATTTGCAGATATTTACTCAGCGCTTGGTGATGAATCCTTGGCGCTCGAGCATGGTCAGTTGGCGTTGAAACTAGGCGAACAAGTCCAAGATGAGGGCGTTGTTTTCGCAGTGTCTAAACTGCTCGGTACGTTTTTTTGCGAAAAAGGAGATCCTGAGCAGGCAATACCTTACTTGAGACGTGCCTATAGTTCAAATCCGATGCGCGCGATACTCGCGCAACAGGAAATCATGGAATTGTGCAAGAAATACGGCATCTCTGTAGATAAGTTAAGCGTATCATGAAGGAATAAGAATGCTAGGCATTACTGAGCTTACAGGAATAGGAGCATCGAGAACAGAGCGCATTCGAGAAAGTCTCGATAGGCTTCTTAGAGATCATCTCATCTCGGGTTATAACTGGTTTGCCGTTCAGCCCACAACCGAGCGTATTGTGACATTCTCGCATATGCACGAGATACCGGAATATAAAGCCGCAATGACGCAAGACCTGCTCGTACTAGGCTATGGTATCGATGAGGTTGATCGATGTACTCGTGCCAAATATGGAAGTTTTCGATGGGAACGTCATTTCGTTCACCGCGATGATGATGGTTCTCTCTTTCCGAATCTGCGAGTAAGGTCGTGCGATGGTGCGTATATCGAACTCGATAGAGTTCCTGAACAAACACTTGAGCATCGCTCTGATCTAGCAGGCACATCGCTCATAGGAGAAAGTGAAGGCTGGGAGCTTGATTTGGACTTCAAGAATCGTGAGCATCTTATTTCGTTAGCGTCGCTGTTTGTCAACAAGTCAAACAGGAAGAACAATGCGCATTGGCCGGGTGCTTATGATGTTCCTGTGCTCTTGTTTGGCCAAAGTGCGGTTACGTATGCAGCAGATTTGCCTGATTTCGTTGTTGCAAAGCACATTATTCTTACAGATGCCGGAAATGAGATTAGTTTTGTCGTGAATAAACACTTTCCATTGCTTTCGGCAAGAAATGAGTTTAGTGTGCTGCAAAGTGAAGGATTCCGTGTTGAGAGCTGTCTTGGGAATGCCTCATTTATAGAGCGCTATGTTGATAATGAGTAAGTTTAATATAATCCAAGTGCTATATATCTATCAGGACGATGGCAACTCTTGCAATAAGGAATCCTGAGCGGGTGACGGATGCAGCCGAGATCTCAGGTATTATCGCACTTTTGGATGACTTTGCGCATGCGACTGGTGAGCCTGCGGTTATAATTGAACGACAAAATCGCACACTCGGTGGATCATTTGATGTTGCTACCGAATCTGAAGCCAGAAGCAGACTCAAAAAGTGGGTTGGCTCAGAAATCTATCTTAACTTCTGGGACAGGAAATATTTCGTTGATTTGCAGAAAAAGTATTCTTAACTCTGTATATCCTGCGGTGTTCGCCGTGGGCGTTGGGAGATCATGGAATACACAACGTTTTCGGAATGACCAAAGCCGGGCGCATTCGATAAACGCGGGTGATTCCATTCTTGCGAAACATCAGTAGTCTCCATCAGCGCAATGCGATCATCGAGTCTTTGCGAGCGGCCCTCACTCTTCAGCACGCCTTAATGACGTGCGGCAGTATGCGAGGAAGAACCGGATCGATTTGCGCGTCGTGAATCCCAAGAATCCACGCACGAGCTATCTTGAGTTCGTCGGAGACTGGCTTTCAGCACGAGATGTTACGCTTGAGCACGGTCGCGAGTTATAACATTAAGTTTTATTGCCGCTCAGAGAAGATGCGCTAACTTAAGCTTTTCTTGTTCGTTCGGTCATGAAAAGCACTGCCAAAACAGTGAGTGCGAGAGCAGCGATTGCAAACAGTCTTGCTGTTGGGTTAGTGATGCTTGGAAGATCGACGACGGGTGCGGCATTTATGGTGTCTGTTTCTCCTCCCCCTTTCCCGATCGCATTCGGATTCTCAGTCGTAGAATCAACCGCTTGTTTTGCTTGTTCTTGTGCTGCTCTTAGTTGCTGGCTGATGAGCGTGAACGCTTGGCGTGCGATTACTTCCTTCATCGCTGCAGTTTGTGCTGCGCTGTATTCGCGAGTTTTCTGCTCTAGGTTAGTCATCACGGCATCGTTGATGTTCCCGTTCGGGACTGGCAGGTAGACCGGGGGGATGTTTGTGAGGCCTGATACTGACGCGAGCACGTGGCCGTATACGCTGGCCGATTGTTCGAGGACGTAGGATGTGTCCGCGATTATGTCTTGGGATGTCGGGTTAGAGATTGTCTCTTGCCAGAGGAAGTTTCCCTGCGCGATTTGTTCTTCTGCTGCTTTCTGGTCTAATTCAGTTACGTACTGCACTGCTGTGACCACTACGTCGCGTCCTGCTGGAACGAGGATCTTGAAGATGAACGTGTTTGCCGCGACTTGTTCTGTGCCTACTACTAGGTCAGACGGGGGCTCCTTTGGAACAGGCGTCTCTTCGAGTGCAATTATTGCTTCAACGTTGTTGTAGACTGCTTGCGTGAAGTCGTTTGCAGGCAGCTTGTAGGTGATCATTTCACCGATTTGTTCTGCGATGCCTTCTGCTCTTGCCAGGACATCATCAGGCCCCGTTGCGATTTCTGCGCTATAGACATTATCGTCGATCTTGACTATGTCTTGCGGCGGTTGGAGTTTGATCTCGTTTCTTTGTAATGACAAACTCTCTGTTCGAACTTCGAACGTGTCGCGGTAGGGTGTGATTGTGAACGTAACTGGCTGGTCATTTACCGTGCCTTGCGCAGCTATCTTATCACCCTCGTTTTGTGCATTGATGATTTTTGTATTTGCCGGCATGTCACCCTTAAGCTTACTCACCTGACTGCCTGAATCGATGGCGAAGACATCACCCTTCTCGTCGATGATCACTTGCCGTGATTTTGACCCGTCGGCGCCGGCGAATATGATTTTCTCGGACGACTTGAACGCAAAACCGATTATGGGGTTGATCGCGAAAAACGCAGGTCCTGAGGATTGGGGAATGAGCAGTCTGTCAAGGACAAAGATATTTGACGGGGGTAGTGTCGTGACCTGTCCCTGCGACGCGCGATATCCAATGAGTGCTGCTGCAGAAAGGAAAACGATAGCGATACTAACATAAACTAGCGTTCGTTGTCTGACTTGCGCTTTTGCCATCTCTTTTTCGGTGTATGTGACCGAATGCGTCTTTAAATATCTTGCTGTTCGGCGCGAGCAACCTTTATAATCCATCCTGTCCTCTGCGATATCATGAAGCTCGATCGCGAACTCAGCGAACTGGACAGGTTCGTGCTCGATTTCGTCGCCGCCTTGGGCAAGACCTCCTACGTATTGGTCAGCGGTTACGTCTCTATCCTGTTCGGGCGGTCGCGGAGCAGCGAGGATATCAATATCATCATTCCGGTTCTCACAAAAAGTGGGTTCCTGGCGCTCTTTGACGTGCTCACCGCAGCGGGTTTCGAGTCCATCACTGCGGGGCGTGAAACTGCGCATGAATACATCTCCGCAAAGACCGCGATCCAGTTCGCGAGGAAAGGCCAGGTCCTGCCAAACATGGAGGTCAAGTTCGCGACGACCTACTTGAGCCAGGTCGCGCTGAAGGACCGCATCACGGTCGAGCTCAACAACCGACCCCTGTTCATTTCACCCATCGAGCTCCAGATCCTGTACAAGCAACGCTGTCTCAAGTCGGATAAGGATATCGAGGACGCCCGTCATCTGGAGATAGTGTTCGAGAGGGCGCTTTCCGCAGAAAAGCTTAAGAGATACGGAGCATTGATCGAGCTCCATGGATGCTGAACGGATAGCATTTGTCGAATTCTGGGCGCGTTTCGTCCGGGATAACCCTCCATGGATCTGGAGCAAGCAGCAGAATATCGTGATAGACAGCCAGTTCCCTTCGACGTTGACGAGAGAGCAATACCTTAGGATGAAGCGGGAGTTCTGATTCCCGGCGGAAGCAATCTCGGGAAAGGCCAACGTTACTAACGCAAACCGCTACTGAGAACTTGGACTGCGTGCGAGGTCCGGAACAACTTTCCGAAACTGGTGCACGTCTATTCGCGCGATGAACTGGTGGCGTCCGTTTCTCGACTTTTGGTCAGAAGTTATTTATATACTAATCGCTTATGAGTGGCTATGCCTCAACAGAATCCGATTGAAAGCTTATCCATGCACCAGGCACGGGTTGAGCATGAAGATGAGTATGGAGTTCGTATTACGGTCAGGAACGCAAAACAGGCAAGGCCCATTTTGTCGGAACTCGAACGGCTTGTCGGAGAAGCAGGAGTTTCTGGCAAGGACAAAACGCTCGTTTACTCGAAACTTGATAAGGATGAAGCACTCCTCGGCAAAGTCGTTGCCTATTGCACTGCTTCTTTGAGCAAAGGACTGATTGTCAGCTACGATGTTATTCGGGCATCGTACTATGATATGCTCGGAGACTGGTGGCTCCGATCGTTCAACGATTCGCGTATTTCCGCGCAAACGCGAGGAAAGACTCCTTCGTATCAGAAGGCAGTTTAAGCAGCAATCGATAGGTGTTGTCCGCAAACACTGCTTGTGTCCGAGTGTCTCGCGGATCAATCTCGTCGCGTCTCGGGAGCCCCGTCAACCGGTCTTTGCCACTTCTGTCAGACATAGCTGTTTCTACGCAGTTCTTCTATTTAAAACTTCTTATTGTAACCACCAGTAAGTAGTTAAAACAGAAACCTTTAAATACTCCAAACGCACTCATAGTGCCTAAATGGGGTGGATTCAATGGACGACAGACACAAAGATTACATCCGCAGCGAGCCTTCTGAACGGAAGGATGAGCATCGCGTCTACCGCGTGAACCTGCTCAAGCCGGTAGAGCCCGAGTTCGCCAAACTCTGGGGAGAAAGGATCTGGCGCGCGCTTTGCGAGACCAAGCGATGAGGCGCATCATCTGGTTCGAGCACATGTACCAGCCGAGCTGGAACTTCACCAAGCGTGAAGGCTGGGATCCGAAGCGCATGATCGACGAGTGCTATCGCCCGAACGCGCTCCTGATGAAGCGTCTCGGTCTCAAGATCAACATGAACATCACGCAGACGATGTTCGACTTCTTCAAGCAGAACGACGCAATGGACGTCCTCGAGATCTACAAATCTCTGGGCGCGCAGATCGAATACGTCGGCTCCACCGCTCACCACATCCTTGCCATCCAGCGCTTCAAGAAGGTCCTGCCGCAAGAGATCCGTCAGCAGCACGCGTTCATCGAGCACTACTTCAACCAGTCGCCGAAGGTCTTTTTCCCGCCAGAGATGGCTATCGATCAAGAAACAGAGCATCTTTTGAAATCCCTCGACTACCAGGGCATGATCATGAGCGGCGGCACCCCGAACTTCGCCGGCTGGGAAACCACCGGAACGTTCAAAGGAGCATCAGGCCTCATGCTATTCGCCCACAATGGCATCTTGTCAGGCCAGTTCGCGTTCCCCGTGAACGGATTCCATTCCGACCACGACCTGCAACTCGTCCTCGACAAGATCGAATCCTATCAGCTTCCGGTGATGTTCGCGTTCGACCACGAGAGCTTCGGCGGCTACCACAACCCGCATCAGCTGGAGATGAAGCGCAGATTCTTCGAGATCGCGAAAGAGAAAGGATGGGAGTTCGTGCATTTCAGTGATCTTTTGAACGAACCTGTCTACGGCAGCCTTCCGACATTGCAACCCACCACGTGGGTCGGCGACTTCAGCAAGTGGGACAGGATGCCTGACAGGAACGCGGCCATAAACGCCGCGATGGAATCCATGACGCCCGAGAACGAGCTCTTCGTGCGCAAATGGATCCTTCCCAGCTGCCACCTGCACGTCGACTACGCGACGGAATTGTTCTGGGATTTCGTGAAGGCGGCTGCCTGAACGTTCATCCTCCCAACAAAAGCCTTAAAAGCGGCTTCGTTCGAACAGGAATCATGAGTGCTTGGCGTTTCTTTCTGCGGTTCATCGAGAAGCCTTCTTCGGTCGGTGCGGTGAAACCTTCATCCCGTGCGCTTGTTCGCGCGATGCTGGCGCCGATAGACTGGTCGCGTGTCGGCGTTGTCGCCGAGTTCGGTCCGGGAACGGGAGTGATGACGCGTGGGATCCTGAAACGCATGGCGCCCCAGGCACGTTTGGTTGCGTACGAAGTCGATCCTCTTTTTGCGAGGAAACTGCTGAATATCGCAGATCAACGGTTGCATGTGCGGAACGTCGGCGCGCAACAGTTGGACGTCGGGGTCGACGCGATCATCTCGAGCCTGCCGCTGAACGCGCTGCCCGCAAGCGTCTCGCACGCCGTGCTGTCGAACGCCGCGAAGCGATTGAAGCCGGGCGGATTGTTCGTCCAATTCCAGTATACGACGATGCAGGAGCGGTTGCTCAAGCGGTATTTTGCGGTCGAGAAGAGACGCTTCGTTCTATGGAACCTTCCGCCCGCGTTCGTTTACGTGTGTCGGAAAAATTGAGAACAGTCATGGCTAGCACCGTGACGAGCGTCCCCGGCGTGATCTTTCTAAGCAGGTTTGTGGCTTTACGTGCAGAACGTAGCGTTCTGCTGTACAGCCGAGACCTTTGGGCTCGGCATGTATCGCAATTGAGTCGATAGTCACGATGCGGCCTCAAAACTGCAGGGGGAGCTAAGCGGGGCTGCGGATGCGAGAACTCAGAGAAGCTCGATAAGGAATATCGCGACAGAGATGGCGCTGCTCGCGATGCAGTACGCGCAGAAGCTCCTGATCACGAACGCCTGGATCCCGAAGAGGAAGATGCCGAACACGGCTGCCGCGCCTGATGCGATGAGCACGAGCGTTGAGAGCGCGATGCCCGCGACGCTCGTTGTCCCCGCGGACGCGAGCAGGGCTGCCAACAGGATGAACGCGTAATACGCGATGCCTAGGCCTTCGTTAGGCACGCCGAACACGGTGCTGTAGGCTCCGTTGACGACCTTGTTGCAGTCCTCTCCGAGCGGGCACACGAGGCGTTGATGACTGGCTTTCTTGTACCAGATGAACGCAGAGATGGCGATGCCCGCGATCGCCAGAGGGATCGTCCACGCGTGGGTCATTTCAGCCCGAACTTCTTGTCCAGTCCCCAGACGCCTGTTCCCTTCGCGACGAGCGCGAGGAACGCCGCGAAGAACAGCACGGCAGGCATGCCCATGTTTGTTATGGGATTCCAGCCCTGCGGCGCGTGTCCGATGAACCAGGCGAACACCATCTCGATGGCTGCGACAGTCGATGCGTAGCGCGTGAGTAGTCCGAGCACGAGCAGCGTTCCTACGACGACCTCGATCGCGCCCGCGAACCAGAACAGGCTCCCGAACGGGATAGGCATCGGCGTGCCGCCGAACCATCCGAACACCTTCGTGCTCCCTGCCATGAAGAACAGCGCGCCGATGATGACGCGGAAGATGAAATAACAGTAAGGACCGATCTTGTCGAGCTGTTTGTTGAGCACAGGATTCACCTCTGATCGATCGAGCGTGCGACGCTTCTTAAGGTTTTCGTTGTGGAGCATACAAATGTTTTTATTGCGTGTTCGTGGAACGTGCAGTGAGGTGAATCCATGGCCACAGTCCAAGAAGCGATCAATCTTCTCGTGAGCGGCGCGAACCGGTTCGACAGTCTGAGGACGAAGAACTATCCTACGGACAGCAAGGAATACCAGGCAAGTATCGGCAGGATAATGGGTGACCTGGATAAAGCGTTGTCGATCATCAACGACAGGATCAGCCATTGCGACGTGCTGTTGCAGGACACCAGCATATCTGCCGAGGCGCGCGGCTGGCTGGCCGAGGTGCAGGGCAATTTCTCCGGCATCCGCGACATGATAGTCATCGACTTCACGCGCGGCCAGCAGGGGAGCATCCTGAGCAAGGCCGCGCACGGTCTCGCGGCCGCGCAGGTGAACTGGCAGAAGGCGCACGCCGCGCTCATGGCGGACGTCGCGAGACTCAAGCCCGCGACGCAGGCCGTGCTGAGACAGGCTGCGTAATCTGTCCAACTGCGCTGTCGCGGCCCAAGTTTTGCGCGCCTAAGCAAGTGCGTTCCAAGCGTGATCCGCCCAAGCAGGTTTGTAGCGGCTTTATCGGGACAGAATCGGTAGCGCTAACTCCACGTCAATCGTGCCGGGAGAGAAATGCGGGGAGCGTGGTATTACTTCAACCTGAGCGTCTCAAGAACTCTCGGAGCGATCGTCTCGATCCTGTGCTGTTTGTGGATAGAACTTGCCAAATCGAGGCAGCGTGACTGTTCTCCGTGGTTGATGATGACCTTCTTTGGTCGCGGCTCGATGCTGTAGATGTAGCCCATCAGCTGCTTCCTGTCGCAGTGGTCGGTGATCTCGATCTTGCACACGTCCATCTTGACCGGAACGACTTCTGTCTTGGCGCCGAGGTTGAACGAGATCTCGCGCTCGCCGTGCAGGATCCTGTAGCCGAGGGACCCTTCGGGCAGGTAGCACGAGAACACAAGCGAGTTGCGCTCGTTGTCCGCGAGGTTCCTCAAGTATTCCAGCGACGGTCCGCCAACGAGCATGCCTGAGGTCGCGATGATGACGCACGCGCCCTCGTTCTCTATGACTTGCGCCCTTTCCTTCGCGCTCGTGACGTGCTTGAATATCGGGCTGAGGAACGGGTTCTGGTCCTTGTGGAAGATCGCCTTGCGGATGGTGCTGTTCAGGAATTCCGGATACGCGGTGTGGATGGCCATGATGTCCCACACCATTCCGTCGACGTAGACGGGGATCTCTTCCAGATCGCCGCGCTGCACAGCTTCCGCGATCAATACCATCATCTCCTGCGCCCTGCCCGAGCCGAGCACGGGCATCAGGACTTTGCCTTTGCGCGCGATGGTGTCTTTCACGATCTTGAGCAGGAACTCGTCCTGTTCCTTGATGGGCGGCATGATGTTGGTCTTGCCGCCGTACGTGCTCTCGATGATCAATGTCTCGACGCGCGGGAAGCGTGTCGTGCAAGGGTCGAACAGGATGGTCTTGCCGAACTTCAGGTCGCCCGAGTACACGAGGTTGTGCAGACCGTTTCCGATGTGCAGGTGCACCTGCGAGCTCCCGAGGATGTGCCCCGAGTTGTAGAACGTTATCCTGACGTCGGGCGTGATGTCCGTGACCTCTTCCCAGTCGAGCGTGATGGTGTGCTTTACCTCCTCCTTGACGTCATCGACGTCGTAGAGGAGTTCGCGGTTCTCGCCTTTCGCGATCTTGACGTAGTCCAATTGCAGCAGCGCCATGACGTCCCTGGTGGGCGCGGTGCAGTACACGGGCCCGCGGTAGCCGTACCTGAACAGGTAGGGCAGGAATCCTGCGTGGTCCGTGTGCGAGTGCGTGATGATGACCGCGTCGAGGTCTTCGATGTGGAATTCCGGCACGTCGAGCATCGGGTAGGGTTCGCGGTCGTCGGAGACGTTTATGCCGCAGTCCATCAGGATGCGCGATTCCTGCGTCTGGAGGAAGATGCACGAGCGCCCGACTTGCCGCGCGCCGCCCAGGAACGTGAGGCGCACCCATTCCTGTTTCTTGCCGCGCATCCAGCCGTCGTAGATCCTGTGGCCGGTCTTGTCCAGGAATTTGCGGCGATAGTCGGTGTGCTGGTACAGCACCGCGCGGATGTTCTCGATGATCGGGCTCTTGATCGCGGGAGTGCGCCGGATGACCGGCACCCAGAGGGTCTTCTCCCGGACTTCGCGCAGGAGCGCGCCTTGCTTGCCGATCGCGAGGCCTGGCTTCTCGGACTCGATTACGACCATGCTTCGCGGCGGGTCGAACACTATCTGGCTGATCGCGCTCTCTTCCGGCAGGATCTTGCGGATCTCCTTCTCGGCCTTCTCGACATCCATGCAGATGCTCGGGTCGGGCCTGAGCTCGACGCGCTTCTTGAACTCGTTGACGATGTTCCTGATGATGCCGTCGTTGTTGAGGAAGAAGTCCTTGTCCTTCGTGTAGATGACGATGTTGGCGCCCTCGAAGGCGGCGTCGGCCACTTTCCCTTCGGGAAGCATCTTTATGATTTCTTTTATGATGTCTGGCATTGTTCACCTTGTGATTGAGATAGTCGTATTTGCGGGTCGTCCCAGGCTGCTCTGCCCAGGCAGGTTGGTAGTGGCATTATTGCTATCGATTCGATGCTTATAAAGCGACCCCAAAACTGCCGGGGAGCTCCCTTTGTTGGTTATCACGCGGGGAAGCAGATGATTAAATCTCCAATCTGACCGTGATGTCCTTCTCGAGGACGAACTTTGCGCCGTCTGCGGTTACGGTCAGTATGTCGATGCCGTTCCCGGAAGCGGTGTCGCGCTGGATGGCCGCGTTGATGGCTTTTCCTGCCAATTTGATGCCTTCCTCGATGCTCATGCCCTTCTTGTAGAGGGTCTCGAGCACGCCGAGCGCGAACACGCAGCCCGAGCCGTCGGAGGTGTATTCCTCGATCTGCATGACGCTGCCGTCGATGCCGATCTCGAAGCAGTGGTAGCCGCTCTCGTCCATGCCGCCAAGCAGGAATCCGGTGATGCCCGGGATGGCCGAGAACTTGCGGAAGTTCTGGTAGACCATGCCTGCCAGCAGGTTGGCGGCTTCCTTGACGCTGCTTATGCGTCCGGTCTGGATGTCTTTGAGCTTGAGTTCTGCGGTGAGTAAACGTGAGAGCAGCTGTACGTCAGAGACCGTGCCTGCGACGGTCACCGCGATGCGCGGCGTGATGGACACGATCTTGCGGTACTTCTTGTTCGCGACGTAGCCTGCCGTGACGCGCTTGTCTGCAGCGAGGACTATGCCGTCCTTGCAGACAATGGCGACGGTTGTCGTCCCGGTCTTTGCTTGAGTTTCGCTCATCAGAAATCCCCGAATGGAGAATGTTACACTTCAGGACAGAATAGTTGTATTTAAAGCTTGCGATTGCTGAGCGCAATAATCGTTATATACTCGCTTGATGGCGGGCAGATGCGGTGGCAGCTGACGAATTGCGCACGTATCGCTTGTTCCCGAAGACAGGCGCGCTCGATGATGCGGTCATCATCGCGACAGGTGAAGCGCTTCTCGTCGCGCACAACTGTCCTGGTTCGCGTGAAGCGGCCTACCTTGCGGCGGAACGCTCGTGGAGCAGTCTCGCGCAGCTGAGGAGTAGGGAGTTCCCGTTGGAGCTCGAGGAATCCGTCAAGGCGAAGCGGGATGAGCATCCCGTGTACGCGCCTCCGACGTTGTGGTTGCATCGGGATGCTTTGTACACTCCCACGAACGATGCGGAGAGGCAGCGCCTTGACGCCTTGCTGGATGAGCATCAGCTCGTGTGCTTCAGGCTCTTGGCCGGCACGAACGCAGAATGGCCGCTTGCGGCCGTGCACGGAAGCATGCGGTGGACTCTTGGTCAGCTCGGGCTGGTCGAGTTCGCCGGCGAGCCAGGATTCGTGAACGTGGATGAGCACGCGGCGTCGCTGTACGCGCTTGGCGTCAGGGAGGGCTATTGCGCGAAGAAGGGCAAGTTGAAGTCGAGCGCTCCTGTAATCGACCAGTTGATCGATTATCTGCGTATCGTATCAAGACCGTTTAGAACAACAGAAAAGAAAAGAAAGTAACAGGGCTTTACTTTGCCTTGCCCATGATGCGGAATACGGCTGTGCCACAGTGCGGACAGACGCCCTTCATGGCGCGCATGCCGTTCTTCATGATGACTTCCTTGCCGTTCTTCATCTCAACGCCTTTCTTGCACTTCATGCATCTCGCTTCGACCATTTTCAGATCACCCCGAAGGTTTCACACGATTGCCTATGATTAGGCTAAACGCATCTTCCTTCATAGGTGCTTAAATACTTTTGGGTCGGTGCTCAAGAAATGAATTGATTTCTATATGAAAAATAACTATAGGTCTACGAACAACTTGTGTTTTTCCTGGCCTTCCAATTCCGCAAGGATGCGTCGCACGATCGCCTTCTCTGGGTCGGGCATGAGCTTGACTCTGTCACGCATGTCAGCGAAGTTCGCGAACGGCTTCTCCTGGCGTCTCTCTATCACTTCCCACATGTGCTTCTTGCCGAAGCCAGGGATGAGTTCGAGCGAGTGCATGCGCATCGTCAAAGGCTGCGCCTTGTTGAAGAACTCGACGAACATCGACTCGTTCTTCTTCACCAGGTCCTGGAGCACGAACTCTAATTCTGCTCTCGCGGTGGGCGTGAGCCTGTCCATGGTGAGCTTGCCGAGGATGTGGTGGATCTTGTCGCGCTTTCCTTCTCCGATGTAGACTTCCTCGTACGGTTGCACGAACACGTCCTTCTTCGGCACGAGCTCCAAGAGCAGGAAGTGTTGCTTTCCGACCGCCTGGATTATGGGAGTCTTGATGTGGCTCGGCCTCGTGTCGTGCGGGTAGCCGTTCTGCAGGAAGTCGAGCACTATGGCTATCTCTTCCTTCGGCACCGTCCTTGTCGGCTGCCGGCGTTCCGCCTGTTGACTAGGTGTTTCGTTCATTTCCATGAGGATTAAGCCACCCTTTTGAAAATGGTAGTGCGCAGTGCTTATTAAAGATTGCGCCTGACAATTGGAAGCGTTCGCAACATGGCGAGTCTGCGCGCGATCTCCCCAGGCAGGTTGGTAGTCGCTTCATTGCGATTGCTTCGATGCTAATAAAGCGACGTCAATCGTGCCGGGGGGAGAAATGAATGTGACGAGATCAACGACGAAAATCTTACTTCTTCGCGTATTCAGAGATGGCTGCGGCGATTTTATCCAGATTCTCGTTCGTGACGGTGACGGCGTAGCCTTGCAGGACGGTCTTGACGTCCTTCGCAGTCGTCGGAAGCACGTCGGCGAGCTTGACGATGTGCTGTTCCTTCAGTCGCGGGACGTTCAATTCAGTGATCGCCTTCATCAGCGCCTTCGCGTCCTTCAAGCTCAGCTTGGAGAATTGTTCGAGGTATTCGAAAGCCCTGCCCGCGCGGTAGTTGAGCTCGCCTTCCTTGTCCTTGATCGCTGTCAGTTGTTCCCTGACTTCTGCGATGCAGATCGGCGTCTCTGTGAGTTTCTGTTTCATGGGAGCCTCTTCAGGTGGACCGGGTGGACGTAGAGCTTGCGGAGGTTCTTGCTCACGCGCACGACTACCTCGTAGCAGTCGCCCTGTTTCTTGCCGATTAGTCCCATCGCGCCATGGTAGCGGTGGAAGTACCTTCCCTCTGCCACGCTGGGTTCGAACTGCAGGCAGACCTTGTCTCCAGTCTTGAACTGCTGGAAGTACTGCGCGATGCTGATCTTGCCCTTGGTGCGGGGTTCTTTGGCGAATCTGCGCCGCGTGCGGTGACGAGCGCCCCCGATGCGTTTGCCCATAGTCGACGCTGCACCGGGGGAGTATTTAAAGCTTATTGTTCAGGGGTGTTCCCATTATCGAATGATACTCGGAAGCACAAAGCTTAAATAGAAACTTGGACCAGAAGTGGTCATCCGCGATAATAGATACTGGTGAAGAGGAGGATGTTGGCATGGGCAAGGGATTCTTTTCGCAACTGAAGGACAAACTGGCAGGTCCGTCCTATGACGAGATCGAGAACGCCGAACAGAATTACGTCGAGATCGACACGGCGCGCGAGGAAGGCAAGAGCAAGATCACCGTGCGACCGTTCCTGCTCGAGGACTTCGAGGACGTCAAGCCCATCCTGGATTCTCTCAGGGAAGGATACACGATCGCGCTCGTCAACATCCGTCCGTTGAAGGACAAGGACATCGTGGAGCTGAAGCGCGCCATCAACAAGCTCAAGAAGACCACAGATGCCATCGAGGGCGAGATCGCGGGTTTCGGTGAGGACTACATCGTCGTGTGTCCCTCGTTCGCGTCGATCTACCGCTCGAAGCAGGTCTCTGAAGTCAAGGGCGAAGAAGGCAAGGCAGAAGAGTGATCATTTTTTGAAATAGTTTCTTGACTCTTTCTGGATACGTCGCAGCAGGTCGAGGTTTTTCTTGGGCCACCGCTTGCGGTATTGGTCGTTCTTCGTCACGATCGAGAAATTGCAGCCCTCGAACGTGCGCCGCGGTTCTTTTCGCGTGTAGCAGTTGAAGGATATGTGCGCTTCGTCGTTCCTGATGGTGCCGTCGATGTGCCCGCCGTGCGTTTCTGTATCGTGATGCCGCACCCTGTCGCTGATGTCCGCTTCATAGAAGCAGGGCACGGCGTCATGCAGGTATGCGAGCCAGCCTTTGACGTGATGCGGCGTGTACGGTTGCGGAAAGACGACATTACGGGGGACTTTCTCGGGCACGGTCGATTCGTAGCATTCTGAAGTTAAAAGTCTACCGGAAAGTTTCAGATATTTGCCTGAATTCGGTTTGCAAACATTAAAATATTCTGGCCGCTATTTGACGCTCGTGATCCATCGACCTCCACAGGAATGCTGTTGTGAAACAATCGTTGCTTGACACGTGGCGATTGCCCGGCATTCGGAGGATTCATGGTCACGAAAAAAGACAGGCGGCACAGCGGTTACGTTACGCCTGACGCAATGATTTCTAAAAAGGAGTTGGAAAGGAACCATCTTGTGGTTGAACCCTTCTATGATGATTGGTCCGATTATCGCGATGGCGCGCGGGACTGGTCCAGGGATTTCAAGAAGATCAAGAAATTCAACTATGCCGTCAAACGTTCTCTTTATGGTCACCTTGCTGAGAAACGGATGCGGATGAACAAGAAACAGTCGAGATTGCTCAGAATCAGAAAGGCACGCAAAGATTTAAAAGATGCTGCCCGAGCAAATGCGCAAACGCCCCCGTAGCTTAGCAGTATAGCGCGTCCTTGGTAACCGCTTTGCGGAACAAAAAGGACGAGGCCGCGAGTGCAATTCTCGCCGGGGGCTTATCCGGAGGGAACCATGCCAACCGACCACAACAGGATGAACAAAGTGCGGCACGTCATCAAAGAGCAGATCGCGATTCTTGAAGTCAAGTGCAAAGACGGCAACGCGAGCAAGGATGAACAGAAGGAATTGGCGAAGCTCAAGAGAAAGCTGGGTTAGTGTCTTTTCCAGAACTTTCGGTGCTTGCCGCCTTGCGGGTGATGGGACGGTTTGCCGTGCACGAATTGCGAAGGCGGCAAAACGATCCGTTCGAACTTCGGCAACGGAGAGAACAGGACTTCCCGCTTCACTGTGCGTAGTATGTTCTTGAAGTCGTGCGCTTCCTGCGGCGACACGAACGTCACGGCGTCGCCTTTCGCGCCGGCTCGGGCTGTCCTTCCGATGCGGTGCACGTAATCGTCCGGCGTGCCAGGGATGTCGTAATTGTAGACGTGGGATATGTTCTCGATGTGCAGGCCTCGCGACGCGACGTCCGTGGCCACCAACACTCCGAGCTTGCTCTGATGCAATGATTCTATGACGCGTGTGCGCTTGTTCTGCGCCAGGCCGCCGTGGATGGCTGTCGCGTCGATGTGCTGCGCTCTCAGGCGTTTCGCGACCTTGTCGCACCCGTGGCGCGTCCTGCAGAACACGATCGCGACTCCGGGCGTCTCGTGCTTCAGGAGATGCGCCAAAAGCGAAAGCTTGTCGCTCATCTCCACAGGGTATGCTCGCTCTGTGAGCAGGCTTGTATCTACGCGTAGCTCTGTCTGGATCGTGACTGGCGCGTGCATGTGTTTGTGGACGAGTGACTGCAATCTTGGAGAAAGCGTCGCCGAGAACAGCAAGGTCTGTCGCTGCTTCGGGATCTGCCTGATTATCCTCTCGACATCATCGATGAAGCCCATGTCCAGCATGCGATCAGCCTCATCCAGGACTAGATACGTGACTGTCGATAGCCGCAAGCCGCGTTCCATGAGGTCGAGCAAACGCCCCGGCGTCGCGACGATGACCTCTGCGAAGCGTGCGGCCTGGATCTGGGGGCCGATGCCGACGCCACCGAATACTGGCGTGATGCGCAGGCGCGTGTGTTTCGCGAAGCCGCGCAGCGCGTCGCTCACCTGGATGCACAATTCGCGCGTGGGAGTAAGGATCAATCCCTGCAGTCTGCCCGGCACGATCTTGGCGAGCATCGGCAGGCCGAACGCTGCAGTCTTGCCGGAGCCGGTCTGTGATTGTCCTATGATGTCCTTGCCCGCGAGGATCAAGGGGATCGCCTGAGCCTGGATACGCGTCGGCGCGGTGTAGCCGAGTTCGTGGACCGCTTTCAGGAGGGGTGCGGGCAGATGCAGCGCGGAAAAAGGCATGTCTTCACTTCACTACTCGATATGTCTCAGAATAGTGATTATTACGCTCGAATGATGGATTATAAATCTTTGTATCTGCAGCGGCGTTCTTCAAGAAGCATCGGGTTAAACAGGCACTTTCGTGCGCTTGATTTCCTGCAACCGCAGAAGTTTCCTCTCGACTGGCTTGCCGCGGAAGAGCGATTGGTATTGTTCGCGGATCCGCGTGAACGCGGGATGGTCGGGAGAGAAGTGCCGTCTGCGTTTGGTCACTGGATCGTAGACTTCCGAGATCGGTTCTGTCTCGACGGCTGTTCCGGTGAAGAATGCGGCTTCCCAGTGTGAATCGAATATCATGTCTAGCTGTACGCGTCCCTCGGTGATGTTGTACCCTAGCGCGCTCGCGATATGCATTACGACGTTCCTTTTCGTTCCGGGCAGTATGTCCTGGTCGGTTCCTGGCGTCAGTAGCGCGTAACCTCCGCGCTTCTTTGAGAGCAGGAACAGGTTCTCGCCGCCTCCCTCTAGGACGTTGCGCTCGGTGCGCGTATCCGTCAGAAGTGTCTCATCGAATCCGTGCGAGCGGGCGATATCGGTCTCCAGTCCGTTTCGGCAGTAGTTGCCGCACGCCTTTGTCCTGCGCAGTTCGTCCTGGACGCCTGTCGTCGCGACGAGCACTCGTGGATTGTCGAGATATTTGGCGCCCATATCTGCCAGCGTCACGATGAACTCGATGTTGTTGTGCATCGCCGAGACGCCGAGCGCAGGGCGCGGGCGTTCATCAAGATCGGTCTTGTTGCCGCGGAACACCAACGGACGGATGTAACAGCCATCCTGGGGGTTGACGTGACCTTCGCGCACGTTCTCGCGGACGACGTTGAGGATGATCTTGCGGAGATGCGCTGGCGTGAGCCGTTTGTCTGCGTAGATGCCTTCGTGATGTTTCTGTTCGCGGAAGAATCGTAGCGTGCGCATGCCTCGATGCATGCGTGCGACGTGGTCGTCAAGGCACGCGATGAACAGCGCGCGCTGTCCTTCGTCCCAGTATGCGCGCATGCCTTCGAACAGTCCTCGGCCGTAGTGCAGCGCGTTCTTGTAGGCAAACCCTGCGGAAGGGCATTCGCGGGAGGTATAGAGGCCTGGTGCGCCAGTGACCCCTTTGGTGCCGATCTCTTCATGCCAGAGTATGAAGTCCTTCACGTTGCCACCCTTCAGGCGTGATGCGCTCTTAGCTTATAATGATTATGGAGGAGTGCATCTATATTCTCGAGGCAATAAATCATATCGATTTCTATATACAAAATATATCAATAATGCAAACATTTAAAAGCCAACCTGTATTCAAACCACACATAGAGGCATTGAAAGGTAGCGATTCCCGACGGTAACTGCGGGGATCGGAATGATTATTCTCGATTGAATAATCGGTGTCTATCTTTCTTGTCATCTAGAACAAGAAGATGGAAACCGAACGGTTTCTAATAACAGAGTGATTCACATGAAATTCAGTGAATTGGACATAAAGCAAGAACATAAGGATGCCCTCGCAAAGATGGGCATCACCGATCCCACGCCCGTGCAGGCCGGCTCGTTGCCGCTCCTTTTGGATGGCAAAGACTTGGTCGCCCGCGCAAAGACAGGTTCTGGCAAGACCATCGCATTCCTGCTCCCGATACTGCAGAAGCTGCAACAGACGTCGCACATCCAGGCGCTGATCCTAGCGCCCACGCGCGAGCTCGCCAACCAGACCTTCAAGGAAGTGCGCAAGCTCGACAAGAACGTCAAAGCCATAGAGATCTATGGCGGCGTCAGCATCAATCCGCAGATAGAGAAACTGCACAGCTGGGCACAGATCGTCGTGGCCACGCCAGGGCGTGTCCTGGACCACATCCAGAGGCGCACCATAAACTTCTCAAACCTGAAGTTCGTCGTCCTCGACGAGGCCGACCGTATGCTCGACATGGGATTCATAGACGACGTCAGGGAAATCCTGAAGCACACTCCTCGGACCAGACAGACGATGCTGTTCTCGGCCACGATGCCCGAACAAGTCATCCGTTTGAGCGAGGAATACATGACTTCCCCGCAGCAGCTCATCCTCGACCAGGACGAGATCACAGTCAAGACGATCAGGCAGGTCTGCTACGGCGTCGACAAGCGCGAGAAGCTCAACACGCTCATCAAGATACTGCGCAAGAACAACGTCAAGCGCTGCATGGTGTTCACCAACACCAAGACCTGGGCAGACACCATGACGCGCATCATCCGCGGCAAGGGCTTCCGCGTCGCGAGCATCCACTCCAATCTCAGCCAAAGCCAGCGGACGCGCGTGATCGACGACTTCAAGAAAGGGATGTTCGAGATCCTCGTCGCGACGGATGTCGCTGCCCGAGGCCTGCACATCGACGACGTCACGCACGTCGTGAACTATGATCTCCCGCGCAACCCGAAGGACTACGTCCACAGGATCGGCCGTACCGGCCGCGCAGGCGAGGATGGCGACGCCATCTCGTTGTTGACGCAGCAGGACGAGCCGCTGTTGAAGGGCATCGAGCGCGAGATCCAGATGTTCCTCGACGTCATCCCGATCAAGGCTGACTTCGACGGCACCATCCAGGTCGCCAAGCCCAAGCAGATGAACGCCGAAGAGCTAGCAGCCCTCGGTCCTGCCGAGGAATTCCAATACGCTCCCAAGCCGAAGAAGGACTACTCCGCGCCAGCCGAACACACCGGGTTCAACCAGGAACACGTCGCCGTCGCAGAGGTCTCTAACGACTGGGACAAGTGGGATTAGATGGATGTAAATTCTATTGACAAAGTGAATGCGTACTTCGCGGAACACGCGAAACAGCATCCGCATCGTCCTGGATGGCGGAGACTGCTCGAATTCGCGCAGTCGATCCCTCCCGATCAGGACTATGCTGCGGCTCATCTTGTCTCGAAGCGTTTGCGCAATTTCACCGGCAGCGGCTATCCTGACTTTTCCATACGGAACGCGGTGACTGGTGAGACAATCACTTGGCCGCGTAACGTCGTCCAGCTCGACAAGCAGCGCGTCCACGAGCTCGGCAGGCGAAACCAACGCTCATATGTGGTGCTGCCTGAAGAGGCTTTCATCGTCCCGGCTAATGGTCCGTCGCGCATCGAGCCTTCGGGTGACTGGTATGTCAAGCACGGTCAATTCACCGAGGAGATGGTGCGGTTGTCCTGGCAGGCATTGCTCGCAGGCACCGTGGCGGGCGCAGCATACGTGAACGACGGCAACAAGATGCTTGATCACGTGCGCTTCCTCCCTGATGCGTTGCGGACAAGCGAACTCCACCTCCGAGAAACAGACGCGCTCGTGCACATCCTCCAACGCGTCGTCAAGGAGCGAGGTTTAGCATAATCACACTTTTCAGCCATACATTCAGTCAAAAAAATAATTTTGTGACTTCAGATTGTCCCTGGCTGGACTTATCTTCACGACCGCCCGTTCAATCAGAAGGATTTTTTTCTGTGATTCGCAACGGCGCCGGTCAATTTTCAGTAATATAGTCAGTTAGAAAGGTAACTCGCATCTATCCCTGACTGAAACTTATCTTGTTTCCGCGTTCTCGGATGACTGGGCGGTTTGTGTTCGCTCAATTGTGAACTCATCGTCAGTTGGAGGGAGCGAAGGTTGTATGTGCGAAACGGCACAGATAACCACTTATTGGTAGTTAAATGGAGAAGATTTAAATAGTGGAAATGACCTGTTAAACGCATGGCGTATCCTGCTCTCTACGAACGTGAGATTAAGGGGTTGAACAAGGCAAAAGTAGATTACGTGATCATTGGCGCAATTGCGCTGGGTCTTCAAGGTTTTCCCAGATCAACTTCTGATCTGGATATCGTGCCCAAATTGACGAGACCGAATCTACGTCGTGCGATTGATGTGCTTCTGAAGCTTGATTACCGTCCTCGTTTGCCCGTCGATCCGTATGATGTCGCTGACGCGAAGATTCGTGCGTATTGGTTCAAAGAAAAGAATCTCCGAGCATTCACCCTTTTCAGAGGACCTGTTGATGAGATCGACCTGGTGATTTATCCGCATCTCACATACGCTGAATGCAAAGCACACGCGCGAGAGGTGCTTATCAGCAAAACAAAGGTGCATGTTGCGAGTTTGCGTGATTTGCTTACTATGAAGAAAGCGGCCAATCGTCCGAAAGATTTATACGACATACTCGCCATAGAGGCATTGCTGAGGGAAAGGCAGGATGGCTGAACCTACTGCGCAGGACCGCGAAATCCGGGAGTACATACGTAAGTACGAATCGATGTCTCCTAGGGAGATTTTGCAGCATATGGGCCGCCTCAGGGATTTTATCTACAATAATATGACTCCTGAAGGGCGCAGGCACATCGAGTTGGAGAAGTTAGCAGATAGTTATCGGACAGCATAAACGCTTAAAAACAAAGCGCGCTTCATCTTTCCTGCAGCCGTAGCGAAGTGGACAAACGCGGGGGACTTAAGATCCTTTGGCTCAGGCCTTCGCAGGTTCGAATCCTGCCGGCTGCATCTGCGTAATATTTTTATTCTCTTTCGCTCTGCCATTCGCTATGGCAGCTCAGGCGGTTAAACTGGAGGACGCCGACTACGTGCGCATCCCTGCACCGGCATCGACTGATCCGCTTGTCCAGGAGGAGCTGAAGGACCATCTAGAGTCGGCATTCGGGGTTCTTACGGCTCGTGAATCGCAGGTCGTACGGTTCTATCACGGCATCGACGAGGAGAAGATCGACACGTTCGCCGACATCGCGCGGCGTTTGGATATTAGCAATGAACGGGTCCGTCAGCTCTATCGTCATGCGATGGGCAAGTTATACGCGAACGCGGATTTGCGCCTTTTCCTTGATGATCGACGTCGGGAATCGGTTGAGCGCGCCCTTGCGGAGACTGAAGCAGAGCGACGGTATTGGCGTGTTCGCTTGTACGCTCCTTTTCGTGCACGGTAGTTCCCGATTCAGTATACATTTTAGTATACCAGCAATGTTTAAATACTAGTGGCCTCACTGAGCGGCATCCGATGCCGACCATTATCGATTCTGATCCCCTCTTCCGCTACCTCGTCAAATTCCATGTCGTTGAGAACTTCTACAAGCGCGCCTTGAGGGCGTCTACGCGTGACGGTGACGAGAACCACAAGCTCGTCGCGCCGCTGATAATCCGCGACCTCCCAACGATCCGTGGCTTCGTCAAGCAGGAACTGAAGCTCCGCCAGCTGGACGGCCTCGATCTTCGTCAGGTCCTGATCGAGGAGGCGAACCAGGACGGTGCATATGTCCTTGAGAAGAAGATGCTCAGCAACAAGGTGTACGTGCACAATCTCGTCCAGAGCGTGCTGCGTGACAACGCGCTGCGCACGTTGGAGAACCTCCAGAAACGCGGACTGCCTTCAGACTACAGCAAAGGGGGGATAATCGGCACCAAGACGCAGAACGCGTTAGCTGCCGGCTTGCGTGGCGGAAGGGCTTACCTCGTGAAGCAGACCGCGTTCGGTCGCACTAGCTGCGGCAAAGTGTGCCTGTTTGACCACACCGGACTCCGAGCGGAATTCTTCCTCGTGCAGGACTTTGACAAGAGACACCCCTCGTCGCACTACTTCCACCCATCCAAACGAATCATCGGCGTGCTGAACGAGAGCCCGACGCTGAACAACGACGAGCGTACTACGACACTCATCACGCCGCTGCAATTGGGCATCTCGCCAGGTAGATACCTGAATTTGGGCGAGAAGCTCTTCTCGAACGTAAGCGATCTTTTCAAGATAGTGCAGTTGGGCGTCTAGCGCGCCACAATCATCGTCGATGTCAACTTGACTCCGGGCAATGATCTTATGTTGTCCATCACGAAAGCCGCAAGGTCCTCAGGGGAATGCGTCTCGAGCTTGACGAGCATGTCCCACTCGCCGAACAGCACGTGGACGTCCTTGACTCCTTTCATGGCTTTCAAAGACTCGTATATCCGGTTCTCTTGTGCAGAATCGAGCGAAATCTGGATGTAAGCCAACACCGGAACCACCCGTAGGAATACATGCGTTCATGCTATTTAAGTCTTGTGACCGTCGGGGAAACCGGGCGTGGTTCAGCGGTCGGCCGTTGATTCAGCATTCCTTCCGAACCTGTCCAGTATCCGCAGCAGGACCGCCTGGCGTTTGTCCAGCCATTTCTGGGCAGGGTCGGCAGCATCGATCCGATCCATCTTTTCAGAAATGTCCGAGACAGAACCCTCGATGGCTGCTTGATCCTTGAGAGGATTTGAGGTGACCTCGAACACGCCATCGAGCCGTGAATGATACTCCCCCATTAGCCGGTCGTATTCCTGTTGCACGCTCGTCCAGTACGCTTTCGAAGCATCCCGCACTTGAGCAGGAAGCGACGTTTCTGATATGCTCCGATATCTCCTGAGAAGGTTTATTCTGCGGTCCATCAGCATTTCTTACTTTGCTTGCAGGCGTTGTCTCCGATGCTGGTGAGCTGTTGTTGCACTTCGGACACCGATTCGGCGCCGTATGAGACCAAGACCTTGTCGACATCTGAGATCTCGGCATTCGCCAGGTCGGGTGTTAGCTTGCCGTTCAAATAATACTTCACGAGGCGTCCGTTCGAATCGCAGAACTCCTTGCTGTTGACCGTTAGGCAATCGCCCACATCGATGTCCAGCGTGGTGAAGAACATGCCGTACGTGATCCCTGTCGCGTGCTTGTGGATGACGTACGGCGCGATTTCAGGGTCCTCCAGGTGTACCAGACCGTGGACCTCTTGGTGTTCGGGTCTAGTGAAGTCGATCTGTTTGCCGTTCACGAAGACCAGGAAGTCGGCGTGCTCGTGGGTGCTGCCGAAATCTCCGACGCCGGTGATCCATTGCAGGTCGCGGTAGCCGTCTGCGTACGCATCCAACGAACCGCGTAGAGAGACGTCGAGCCACGAGAGATATGCAATCGCGATGATGAGCACAGCGTACGTGCCTATCAGGAGGTTCCGCTTCGTCTTGCGTCGCATGGTTCGGCCGCCGCCTCGTCGGTATAAAAAGATTTGTGTGCTGAATCTTATGCTCGCGCGTCGTAATGGTTGAAGATGTTAGTTTCGACGCTAACAATCCTTAAATACAACGTGACCCCTCGAGAAAACCAGAAAAGGGGTGTGGGGCTGCGAGGGTCGGTTTTTCGCGGGGCCGGCCCCGCTGTCTCCTTATTTTTCAAGATGCTTTCTGAAGAATTAAATTGCGATGCAGATGGGCCCCTGGTAGTGCAGGAGAACTTGACTCCTGCGCCAATATTATGCGAGAAGCTTGAACAACTCTGGCTGGACGCGGAGGATGTCCTTGCTCGTGATGAATCCGACGAACTGTTCGCGTTCATCCATCACAGGCAGGTGCCTGATGTTGTTGGCGCGCATCAGCTGGATGGCGTCGGCTAGGTCTTGGCTTGTCTTGACTACGATGAGATTCATCGCCATGATGTCGTCCACGTTCGTTTTCGAGGCAGAGAGGTCCTTGATGACCGCTTTGCGCACGATGTCCTGTTCTGTCACGATGCCGACCACGCCTGGTCCGTCCTTTACGAGCAACGAGCCGACGTGCTTGTCGGACATAACTTTGGCGCACTTCTGCAATGACGTCCCTGGCGGAACTGTGACCGGGTTCTTCGTCATGACTTTCTCGACAGGGATTCCTGTTTTCATGCGCCGGCCCCGCATGTGCAGACGCCGGTGCGGCAGGTCGTTTTGCAGCCTGCCCAGCGCTGGAGGTTCTCTGCGCTCTTGCCGGTAGTCGAATAAACCACAGGGATGCTCCCGCTGCCTTTGCTCACTATGTATTGCGCAGGGGCTTTCCCCGCATAGGCTGCACTGGTAGTTTGGTAGTTTGTCATACGGAATTCACGCGTTCACAAGTATCTCCACATCGGCGCCGAATATCTTCTTCAGGTCGTTGAAGATGGGCGCTTTGATGAAGACGCGCTGTGGAAGATCGATCTTTGCTAATGCCGCTTCCAATTCATCGTATGTGCTGTCTTCTAGCGGACTGATGCTTCCATCATTATTAAGCTTTGCGCGCGAGATCTTCTTCGTCTCTGCGTCGATGTCGTGCGTGATGAACGCCTTGTCGCCCAACAGCAACGCTTCGCCGAACTTCTGCCCGTACTTGAACCGGATGCGCGCCTTCTCCAATTCGCGGCCGCGCTTGCGTTGCAGGTACTCGACAAGCTCCCTGATGAGCTCTCCTGATTCCTTGCGGACCTGGTCGATCTCTGTCTTGGTCAGCTTCCCTGCGTCGAAGTCCTTCTTGGCTTTGATGATCGTATCGAGACTGCGGTGCAGCTTCTGGGGGAGTTTCCCTGAATGGATGAGTTCCTCCTCGAAGCGTTTCAACAGTTCCTCGTCCTTTGTCTTCGCGACGCCTTCCAATCGGAGGATGTCGCGTACGACTGTCGCGACGTGTTCATAGAGCTGTTGCATCATCTCGCGTTCCTTGATGGTCTCGATCTGCGTGAACAGGCGCTTGATGCGTTTGAGGTATTTGTCGGAGAGGTCGTAGAGCTCGTCGATCTCCTTGCCCGTCACTTCTTTCTTGTCGCCGTGTTCGATGGCCTTGCGCACGTCGAGCACTTTCTGTAAGGTGTCCACATCCTTGTCCTCAAGCAGCTTCTCTTTGCGCACGAAGACTTCGCGCAGCACATTCGGGGTCTCTTTCGGCGCAGGCGGCGGCACTCCATAAAGCATCAGCGCTGCCTGGGAGGGCGTGAGGATGCTCCAGAAGAAGTCTTCCACGCCGATCTCGCGCAGTCGGAACTTGACGCGCTCCAACGCCTGCTCGCCTGAAGACAAATACATATCGATTGCTTCGGGCGAGGGCTTGATGCGGCCCATCTTGAGCAGTTGCTTCCACGGCATGAAGATGCCGCGGTCGTAGAACGGCACGCCGTCACGCAGCAGCGTGAAGTACACCGCGTTCGCGTCCTTCAATCCTTCCCAGTAGTCGGTGAGGATGTAGATCTGGATGTTGATCTTGTTCCTGATGCCGGTCATGTCGCCTGCGTCCATGCCCATGCCGATTATGATCGCGCGCAGCTTGTCCTTCAGCTCGGCGCGCGTCATCTTCTTGACGTCGGTGTCGTCTACCACTATCCACACGTCGATGTCGCTCTGGGACGTCGCCTTGCCGGTCACCATCGAGCCGGCGAGCACGTACGAGACGACGTACTTCTCGAACTTCTTGAGGACCATCTGCTTGTGGACCTCTGCGAGCTTGATGGCGCCGAGCATGCCCCGGTCGAAGACGGGCGCGCAGAGCGCTATCGTCTGCAGCACTTCGTACTTGCCGTCGTAGCAGCTCTGCCAGACCTCTGACAGGATGACGACCTGCGGCAAAAGCGTCTCGTCCGTCTCTTTCGCATCCTTCTGGACGATGAACGTGAGTTTGTCCTTGAGCTCCTGTTTGCTCATTTTCTGGCTGTCGGAATCGTCGACCAAAACGAGCACATGAACCTTGTCCTTGGTCTCGTTGTAGCGCTTGAGTTCTTCTGCCTGGACTTCGGGCGGAAGGTTCGCGGGCGGAGTCCGTGGCGGAGGCAAGAGACCGATGCCGACGATGTACTTGTCGAACTTCTCCAGGATCTTCTTCTGGAACGTCTCTATCTTTTCCTTGATCTTCTTGAGCTTCTCCTGCGCTTCGGGCGGCAGCTGCGCGAGCGCTGCCTGCTCAGGGGTCATCTGTGGCGCTGCTGGAGCGTACTTCTCGTCCTTCTTATCATATTTTTCCGTCTTCTCTGTTTTCTTTGCCATGGTCTTCCCCCTAGATCGTGATCTGTTCCGGTTTTTGATTGATTGTCAGCATGCCTTTGCCCAATTGCGCGAACTGTTCGATGAACGGAATTCTCCTCGCGGTGTCCATCACGAAGTTGAACGCGACGTTGTGCAGGCCGTTCTTCGCAGGGTTGGGCTGGATCGCGACCTTGAGTCCGCCGATGTTGTGTTCGCGGATGGTCTCCATCCATGCGAGCGAGAACGCGAACGCCTTCGCTTCCTCGTCGCGCGAGTCGCGCAGCGTAGGCGTGAGCGCGTGCCCGATCTCGTGGCCGAGCGTGAGCATCACGTGCGCGAGCTCGCCGCGTTTGACGAAGACCTCTGAGACGCCGCGGCCGTGCCTGTTTATGCAGAACCCTTGGACATCCGGCGTGAATCCTGCACCAAACGCCTGTTCAAGTTCGACAGGCGTGCAGAGAGTTATCGCGATGTCGTGCGGAAATGCCACGCTGGTGCGCTTCTCGAACGCCTCCTCGACGAGCGGCATCAGCTCTTCGCGCTTGTTTATCGCTTTAGTGGCGATGCCTGTCAGGAAGTCGTCGGCGACGAAGTGGTACTCGCGCGCAACTTGGCTGTGAGGCTCATCGTTCGCGTCCCCTGATTTGCTCCCGTTTTTGCCGTCGTACTCGCTGCCCCCGCTCTTGCTCCCCCTGTACGGTCGAGGCATTTCGATGGTCTCACGCGATGCGGTGACGTCATTGGCATAAACGCGGCCAACGAGGTTGTCAAGCGAGCCCGCCGCGTAGGCGCGGGAGCCAACAGGACTATACGCGGAAAAGTACATCTTACTTCTTGAGCTGCTCTTCGAGTTTCGGTGCCTTCTTGGCTTCGGCTTCCAAATCCACGCCGAGCTCCTTGAGGCCCTTGATGTGCATCTGCATGATCTGTTCCACGATGTTCAGGATCCGGATCAGTTCAGAGCGTTCTTTCGCGAGCGTCGTGAGCGAGCCTTTGTGGAACCCGATTTGTTCTTCCTTGCTTTGCTTGTCTGCCATAGCTATTCCTCCGATGACAATTGAATCATATACTGGAGAATAGGATTCGGGCGTTTATATCTACGCGTGCGTTCCAGGCGACAAATGCGGGACAGAAAAATCATACTTTCTGGGACGCTCGCGTCACAGAAGTGTCGCACGAGAAGCATAGTTCGAAGTGTCATAATGTTTATATTAGCCATCTAGGACAGGTGATTCATATGGGTGTGGACGAATGCTCGAGTTGCGGTGAAGAGAAGACGCCCGAGCAGCAATTAGCGGGGATCGCGGATCGGTTGAATGTCCTTCTTTCGGAAGAAGAGTCTGCTTTCATCCTCGAGACGCGGATGCACTTCCTGATGGATGATTCAGTGCGTCGCAATGGATCGGACGACGATGGTCTTCCTGACGGTTACCAGACGCTACTCGAGCGCATCGCGCGTGCCACGAAAATGGTGACTCGCTCTAGCGATCCAACGTGCTCCAATGAGCAATTCCGCGAATCGGACCGGACGCTCCATCACCTGCGAGCGATGGACGCGTTCTATGACCGCCTGGATTTTGTCGGTGAGGATCCCGCTCAATATCTGAGAGAGGCCGAAGAGCACCTGAGCGAGGGTCGCATCACCGGTCTGGACGCGTCCCGCGTCCACCAGTATGATTTGGTTTTGATGGAGTTCAGCAACGTTGCATCGGTTCCGAGGGATCTCAATGCGTTGTTCGAGGGATACAAAGTGGTGCTGTGCGCAGGGCCTATCCAGCTTGCTCCGCAGTATCGCGACCTTGTCCAGCATGTCGTCAAGCGTATGCGTTCTGCGGCAGGCTCTCCGGTGATAACAGATGCTACGCTCAGGAGGAGGCTGTGGCACGCCAAGAATGACGCTATCGATGCATTGATCGGAGACGCAGAACGGCATGCCAGAGCGGGCTCGGATCCTCGCGATGCGCTCGAACGTCTCGGCGAGATTAAACATTTCGATCCTGTGCCTGAGCTTCCTGACAAATCCGTGTCTTGCGCGATCGAGGGCTATCGCTCGGAGGACATCGATAACAAGATCCTCGAGATCAGCGCGCTTTACTCGCAGAACAAGAAGCCTTAACGCTTCAACGCCTTCTTCAGATGGGCTTCGACCGGCATCTCGCGCAGCTTGATCAATTCTTCGAGATGCTGGAGCACGACGTTCGTGTCTAGCGTGCGCATGTCGAACTGGGTCAGCTTGAATGTCGGGGTCAATCTCGATCCTTCCCGTTGTAGTTTCATGGTTTCGCCTTCTGCGCCTTGTCGGAGATGATCGCCGAGTTCCCTGTCGGGTCCTCGATGATGAGCTTGATCCTCTCGTCGCCCCAGATGACACGCATGATCTTCTTGAGGATGTTCTTCGCCTTCTGGCGGTCCTCGTCCTCCTCTGCCGAGTCTCGGAGGTGTTCGACCTGCTCCTTGATGCGGTTCAGGATGCCCTCGACGTTCGTCACGTAGCCTTCGCTCGCGGGACCGGGCGTGATGTCGCCGATATACGGGATCCTCACCGTCGCTTCAGAGGACTTGATGACGCGGATTGACAGATCTTCCTTTGACGAGACCTCCAGCGTCCACTTGACCGGCTCCTTCTGCTCGGCCGCCTCGACATCGGCTTTGTGGAAGCCGCAGCCCGAACAGTTCATGCCGAAGATGAAGAGCTTGCCGAAGTACGGCACCTCTGATTCGGCTTCGGAGAGCGTGAGCGTGCTCTTGCCGCACACCGGGCACGGCTGGCCCCCGAGCGTGTTCGCCTCTTCCGATTTCTTCGCTGGCATCACTTCGGGAGACGCTCTTTCGCTTTAAAAGTCTTACTCCTTGCGTTGTCTTCCCAGGCTTCCCGTGCCAAGGCAGTTTGGTAGTCGCATTACTGCCATCGATTCAACTGCAATAAAGCTACGTCAAACCTGCTTGGGGAGCTTATGCCATAACTCAGCACGTCGGAGCATGTGCGCAGAAGAAGTCCTACATCAATGAAACAATCACGGAGAAGCAAACAAGTCCGATGAACAGCATCCATGCGAGGCGCTGGTGCACGGTGGCGTCGTATGACGCCTGGTATTCGTCGAGATGTTCCATGATGAAAAAGAATCCGCCAGTCCACGGAGGAGCTGGCGGACCCGTCAATCAGTGAGTGAAGACTATGATGCGTCCAACCAAGAGTAGCGCTCGAGTTCCCACCCGTGGTCGTTCTCGCACGATCGGCACGTGTAGGGGTCCTCGCGCGCGGTCTTGGTTATGGTGTTCCCGCACGAGATGCAGCGTTGCTTCATCGCGCGTGTTCCTTCCAGACGCTCTCGAGGAAGGCCTCGTGCTCGAGGTTGAGCCGGATGAACTCGCGGAGTTCATCCACGTCCGCTATGAACCTATTCGAGCTCATCGTCGAACCAGTCCGCCTTGTTCTTGTCCTCGCGGGCTATGTCCTCGTCGTAGGCGTGGTCGGCTGCTTCCTCGAATCCTGCCAAGGCGCCTTCCTCGTCCCACTTGTCCTCGGCGACTTCCTCGACGTCCTCGTTGATCTCGAGGTCGCGTCGTTGTTCGAACTCGTCCCCCCAGCTTCGTTTCATCTCACACCTCCCGATGGTCTCGGAAATTATCCGGTTACCTCTGTTTCAGATGGAGAAAGTTATATAAATTGTCCTTATAATTTATAATCATTATATAAAATCGCAAATTTTATAAATGACCTTTACTTTCCTGTCATCTGAGGGTGGAATGAAACGAAAGATCAATGCCGAAGGTGTTCGGCAAGATTTCGCGTTTCCTTCGCAAAGCTCATGAAACGCAAAATCATCCAGATCGCCGAGTCCACGCAGCTGGTATCATTGCCGCGGAAATGGGCCGTGCAGCACAACCTGAAGAAGGGCGACGAGGTCGAGGTCGTCGAAGAGCCGGATCGCGTCGTGATCCTCGCCAAACCTTCCGCTGAGAAGCCGGAGGCGGTCCAGGTGAACGTCTCAGGTCTGGGCAGGAGCACATACACTCTTGTCGCTGCGCTCTATAAGGCGGGATATGACGAGTTCCGCGTCCGGTTCGGCACCGCGGACGAGCTCAAACTCATCCAGCGCATCGTCAAGGACTGCTGCCTCGGGTTCGAGCTCGTAGAGCAGGGCAAGGACTTCGTCGTGGCGCGCAAGGTCTCGGAGCCGATCGCGGACGAGTTCCAGTCAGTGCTCCGCAGGATGATGGTGTTCGTGCAGAACATGGCGAGCGAATCTTACGAGGCTGTCAAGGTTAACGACCGCAATGCGCTCGCGGCGATAATCGCGATGGATGCCAGCATCAACAAGTTTAGCTACTTCCTGAGGCGCGTGCTCAACAAGCACGGCCAAGGACCCTACAGCATCACATCGCCGCTCTACTATATCGTCGAGGAGCTCGAGGAGATCGCGGACCGTTACAAGTTCGTATGCACCAGGCGCCTCACGAGCGTACGCAAGCTCGGGAAGCCCGCGCTGCGTTTGTTCGAGATCGCGAACAGGATGCTCGAGCTGTTCACGTCGGCTTTCTATAAGTTCGAATGGCAGAAACTCAACGAGCTCTCCGATCTCAACGCGCAGGTCCAGGATATGATGCCATCCCTGATGAAGCGGTCGGACTCGGGAGAATTCATGACGGTCTATAATCTGCTAATCATCGCCGACAAGATATACAACCTGGATGGACCGCTCGTGCTATCGCGTTACGACCCGTTGGACAAGACGTCCTCGGCTTTCTTGAAGTAGCCGCGGTTCTCGAAGAGCGTGTGCAGGCGCATCAGTTCAGGGAACCGCTGATGGATGTCCTGCGGTTGGGCGAGCAACCGCAATGCTTCACGGGCGCAGCCAAGGTGGAATAGCTTGTCCCCGTGGAGATGCCCGCCGTACCTTTGCACCTTCTGGTGCACGCGAAGCATCTGCGCATAAGGCGCTTCCTCTCCCGTGCCGAGCTCTACGCCGGTCGCGCTCAACGCCGCGGGAGGGATCCTGCGCTCGACTTCGCGTAACAGTTGCCTGTTCTCGGCCTCCAAGGTGAGCCAGGTGCCCGCGATCTCCAGGTGCCGGGCCCAACGTTCGAGCAGGAAGAGGAACCGTGTCTTCTCAGCCGGGGCTGCACGTGTCCCTCTGAGCGGTTCCACCACTGCGTACGAAGGGTCATTCTTGTTCAGTAACGCGTTGAACACTCGGTAGCGGTCACCCTCCTTCTCAGGCACGTTGAGCACCTCCTCAGGTTGCATGGAGAGGTTCTTGTACGCGATAAGCCGGGTCGTCACGTAGAGCAGCGCGAGCTGGAATGCATGTTTGCGGTCTATCTCCGCACCGGGCCATCCGAACAAGGTCGTGACGCCCCAGAGCCCGTTGACGAGCTGCGCGTGCTCCATGTCGAAATGGCCCGGGACGCACTCTTTGATGAACTTCGCGGTGTCCGATCGGTTGCCGTCGAAGTCAAGCACGTAGTTCTTTGGGACGTGGTCGAGGCGGAGCGTGGTCAACCAAGGAGTCGTATCGTGGAGCAGCTGGTGGTCGGCGAAACGCGCTCCTGCATCGATGACCTGGCGGTCTTCGCGAGGGATGGGCGCGCCGAGCATCCGTTCGAGCGGATCGAAGAATTTCCGGAGCCTGTCCTGGAGGAAATTCTCGGGGGGATCGCTGAGCAGGAACCTGATTTCGGGGGATTCCGGCGCGACGACGTGGGTGAAGTTGTGGTCGAGCGTAGCGGCGGTGATAGTGAGCTTCTTGAGCAGCTGGAACCTGGCCTCAGGGTCGAGCCTGGCGAGGTCGTCGTAGGCGTTCTTGCCCGGAACGCGGTCGATGCGCAGGATCGTGCGCGCATCGTTCGGGTCCTTGAGCTTCGTGGAGCGTGTCGGAAGGTTGATCTGCTTCCCGTCGGGGAGCCTGAACTGGTCGCGGTGGTATTGGGCGTGCGTGATGAGCAGGTCCTCGATGTTCGCGTTCTTCGCTTCAGCAGGAGGATACGCTTTGAGCACGACGTCGCGGATACGATACTTGCTCGGGAAAACGCGCGTGATCCGGTCGGGCTCGAGTCGGAGTGCCACCTGTAGTTTGCGCTTGGCATCCTCGTCCCGGTCGTTGGCTCGGAGGAATTCGTCGATGCCAGCGGCACCCATTCGCGAGATCGCGTCGCGATAGGCCTGGAACGCTCCTGTAAGATTGCCATTCTCTACATACATCTCTCCTAGATAGACGAATGGCTCGGGGCGTGTCGCGTTGTCGTAGATGATCTGGCGGATGTATGCGATGGCCCTGCCTTTTGAGTCGATGTCGGCTTCATTGGAGAAGATGGCGAAGAGATTGCGGGTGAACCAGTTGCGCTGGTCGAGCTTCTTGGAAAGCTCAGGGTATTCGTTGACGAGTTCCAGCAGCTGGCAGAGCGCCTCCATCTCAGGAGGGTCGTGTTCGGTCGCGGTCCGGAACGCGTCGAACGCGTCCTCACGCCGGTGTTCCTCTAACGCGAGCATTCCAGCCTCATAGAACGCTTCCGATGAAGGGGCTTCTTTCATGCGTCGGAGGATGTCGCTCTTCCGGAGCGAATAGGCGCCTGTGGATTTCCTGTTCTGTTTTGCGGCGAGCCAGAAGTGCGCGTCCAGGAATATATCCTCTATCGGTTCGTGCTTGCCGATGCCCTTGCGAACGTACCACGTTAGCTGGTCACGCGCGATTTCGACCAGCGAGGGGTTGCGGGCGCGCAAGGTATCTGCCAGATTGCTTGCCGCGAAACTTATCACGCCGTCATAGACCTTGCCGTTTACCTGCGCGGTCTCGGAGGGCGCTAAGACAGCTACTCGATAGCCCTTTCGCTCGAAAGCCTTGATAAGGGTCTCGAGTTCGGGCTCTTCACGCGGTCCGATAATAAGAACGTCGGCCATGCCCCACCAGTAACTATCAACAAGTCATAACTTGCCGAGAGGGGTATTTAAACCTATCGCACAATCCTCCGGATGTGGTCTGCGGCGAGCGCGAGCTTCTCTACCATTTCTATGCCCGCCGGGCCATTTTCGACAAGTGCGCCTAGGTAGTCATCCCGTTCGCCGTGGAAGTCGGTTCCGGCGGTCACTAGCAGTTCATATCTTCGGGCAAGGTCGCGCCAGATCGGGATCTGCTGCAGAACGTGCTTGCGGTTGTGGACCTCGAGTCCGCCCAGCCCGCGGGATGCTTGCTTGAAGTCGCGGACAAGCTGTTCGCGGTCGATCTTGCCGGCAGGTGTGCTGAGCGATACCTTGCTTGTCTCGCCGGTAAGGGGCATATCCGCCAACGGTGAGCTGGCGAGGAACTTGTATCTGCCTGGATGAGATATAACGGGCACCCCCCCGCAGTACATCACCATCTCGACCGCGTCTTTTAATTCAGGAGGATGCCTGCCCCTTATGGCGAGGTACTGTTCGGGCACGGATGCGTAGAATGGTGAGTCCCGCCCGATTAAGTTATCGCTGACTAGGCGTGGTGAGACGTTTGAGGTTATTGCTTTTGCCTTGAGTTCGGCGGTGATGCGTGCACGGTTGCGTTCTAGGAGTTTGTCCGCGATGAACTCGCGTCTGATCATCTGCGGAAGCTCGGGTCTGACGACGTCGTTCCACTCCAAGAGATAGCCTGCCTGCTGGAGCTTGCTTATCATCGACTGCGCGCGCCTTTTGGTTGCTTCGATCATCGCTCTGTTGTGCATTTCGAGTTCGCTGTCCTTGTACATGCTGCCGCAGAGGAAATATCCAAGGAGGTGTATCTCGAAACCCCGGTACGCACAGGTGATTTCCTCGGCATGGATGACTTGCAGATCGTTTATGATGTAGTGGTCATCGAATGTCTCGAAACGGTCCACAGGCGCGAGACGTTTGATGGTGGGGAAGATCGTCGACGGCTTCCAGGCATCGACGCAGTCATGGTCGGTTATGGCGATCGCGCATATGCGTTCCTTGAGCGCGGCTCGGAGGACGTTTTCAAGGGTCCAGTTCCCGTCGGACGCGGATGTGTGGACTTGCAGGTCTATCATGCGACGTACCGCGTGAACCCTTGCAGGTCCAGGTGAGTAACCTCGTCCATGTACTTCTGGCTGAGATCATGCGCCCACGGTGGCATCTGGGTGCCTACGTGGATCGTGCCTCCGGGCCGGTCTGCCTCATACTGGGCTGCCTTTCCGCATATGCAGACCTCGGCGATACCTTTCAGCCCAGACGCCCAGTTGGGTCCTACAGAGCCACTGACAACCAGCCCGCCGCCGGACATGTCTTTCGCGGCCAGCCGTTTCACGGATCCGTTGACGTATGTGAATCCGCCGACCTTGAGATGGTTGACGCGGATGCCAGCGTCGCCGCCGACGTACGTGACGCCGTCGAGCTGGTGTTCGTTGAGCCGGTTGCCTGCGTTGCCGAGGATTATGATCGTGCTGTTGGCGCGTTGGTGCGCGCCTGCGGCAGCGCCTGCGTCGCCTGTTAGTGCGACTGTCGAAGGGGAATCCGCGGTCGAGCCGTTTCCGGCTTCGAAGCAGAACCTGTCACCGGCGTCCCCGTCGTAGACTATGCGTTCACGTCGGTTGCGGAAACCTAGATAGTCGAGCGTCGTGAGGCCGCCGTATATGTCTCGGAGTTTGAGGGTCTCCTTGGCTTGAAGGGTCTGGTCTATTATGCGTAGAGGCACAACGATTGTTTCGGCGGTGCGAAGCATGGTGTCCACGGCAGCCGAGACGAACAGGCCGTATTTCTTGTAGAACGGGTTGCGGGGGAATCGCTCGGCTATGCCGCGCATAAGTGCTTCGAGTTCGGAAGGCTGCGACGAGGGGACGAGCGTCCTTGCGGCGTTGAACGCGGATACAGGATTGAACGACTTCACGCCCACCAGCCCCGCTTCCCATTCGGTCAATCGTGCGATCAGGTCCATGTTCTGTAATCACTATCCCCCAGTTACAAATGGATATTCGACTCGGGACCTTTATAAAGCTTTCGACGGATTCGCGCGACTGGCGCAACGTTTAAAAGCATCGGACGGTTGAAGAAGGCCATGCCCACGGAAAAAGAGCTGATCGACGAGCGTATGAGGAAGCTCGATGAGTTGCGCAAGCTCGGAATCGATCCGTACCCCTATACGTTCAAGCGCACGCACCATGCCGCGGAGATAATCGCGAAGCACAAGGCGTTGAAGGCGAACGACCGCACGGCAGACAAGGTCAGCGTCGCGGGCCGCATAGTCGCGTTCCGGAAGCTCGGCGCGATCTCGTTCATGCACATCCTCGATCAGACCGGCAGGATACAGTTGTTCTTCAAGGAAGGCGCGAAGGGCTTCGATCTCCTGCGGCTGTACGACATCGGCGACTGGATCGGCGCGCACGGTGTGGTCGTCGCGACCAAGACCGGCGAGGTCTCTGTCGAGGTCGAGGGCTTCGAGATGCTGTGTAAATCTATCAGGCCTTTGCCTGACAAGTGGCACGGACTGAAGGACGTGGAGTTGCGGTACCGCCAGCGCTACGTGGATCTGGTGATGAACGAGGACGTCCGCAAGGTCTCGTTCCAGCGCATCGCGATACTGAACGCAGTGAGGGATTTCTTCCGCGAGAAGGGCTTCATGGAGGTAGAGACCCCTGTGCTGCAGCCTATCTACGGCGGCGCGAACGCGCGGCCGTTCGTCACGCACCATCACGATCTCGATCTGAAGATGTATCTGCGCATCTCCTTGGAGCTTTACCACAAGCGCCTGATGGTCGGCGGGTTCGAGAAGGTGTTCGAGATCGGCCACGTTTTCAGGAACGAGGGGATCGACCGCGAGCACAATCCCGAGTTCACGTTGCTCGAATGTTATCAAGCGTACGCCGACTATCACGACATGATGGAATTGACGGAGGACTGTTACAACCACGTGGCGAAGAAGGTGCTCGGCACGACGAAGATCGCGTTCCAGGGCAAGGAGATCGATCTCAAGAAGCCCTGGAGGCGTCTGACGATGTTCCAGGCGATCAAGGAATTCGCGAAGATCGATGTCGAGGGACTCGGCGATGCCGATCTGAAAAATGAGCTGCAGAAGCACAGGCTCGAGCTTCCGCAGCCATGGTCGCGGGGCGCGGCGATCGCGGAATTGTTCAAGCTCTGTGAGCCTCACCTGGTGCAGCCGACGTTCATCATCGACCATCCGATCGAGACGACGCCGTTATGCAAGCCTCTGCGCACGGGTCCGAAGGATATCGTGGAGCGCTTCGAGCCGTTCATAAACGGTTGGGAAGTGGGCAACGCGTACTCTGAACTGAACGATCCTGCGTTGCAGCGGCGATTGCTTGAGGAACAGGCCAAGCAATTGAGATCCGGTGCCGAGGAGGCGCATCCGATGGATGAGGATTTCGTCCGTGCGATCGAGCACGGCATGCCGCCCACGGGAGGTCTCGGTTTGGGCATCGACCGCATGGTGATGCTGTTGACGAACCAGGCGAGCATCCGTGATATCATATTGTTCCCCACCATGAAACCGGATGAGAAGAAATGACTGCAAACCCGTTCGCCGGCGTGAACTGCATACAGAACGCCATTGCGTTCTGCTGCACAGCCGAACCTGCTGGATTCGGCTTGTGCCCCAAGCAGGTTGGTAGTCGCTTTATCGGAATAGAATCGATAGCACTAACACCACGTCAATCGTGCCTGGGCAGCGAAGCCGGGGGACGCGGGGTCTTTCCATGACTGATGGCAAGACAATCGTCGGGCTCATCGAGCACGTCAGGCTCGTCGGCAAGGACAATGAGATGAAGGTCCTGGCGCGCATCGACACTGGCGCGACGAAGAGCAGCATCGACGCCAAGCTCGCAGCTGAGTTGCAGGTTGGTCCCGAGATCAGGACCGCCATGGTGCGCAGCGCGCACGGCGTGAAGCGCAGGGGGATAGTCAAACAGAAGGTAATCATCGCGGGCAGGCACATGAACATGGAATTCACGCTCGCGGACAGGAGCCACATGAAGTACAAGGTGCTCATAGGTCAGAATATTCTTAAGCGCCGTTTCCTGATCGACCCGGCGAAGGACGCATGAGACAGTCTCAACAGGCATCCGGAGGTCCTGATCGAGCATGAGAGCGGCCATCATCTCGCAGGGGAGCATCTCGTCCCAGTGGGTCGTTGACGAGTGCAAGAAGCTCTTTGACGCCGTCGACGCGCTGGACATCAAGGACTTTGAGGTGTCGCTCGGCGGCAAGGAGCCGCAGGTTTTCTACCAAGGCAAGCCGTTGGAGCACGAGTATGACTGCATCTACGCGAAAGGCAGCTTCAGGTATGTGACGCTGCTGCGTTCGTTGACGACCATCCTCGGCAAGGCCTGTTACATGCCGATCAAGGGGCCAGCGTTCACGGCCGGGCACGACAAATTGTTGACCCATCTCGTCCTCCAATCCGCGAATGTCCCACAGCCGAAGACATATGTCGTTTCCACGTCCGCCGCGGGCAAGAAGTTGCTGAAGAAGATCGACTATCCGCTCGTGATGAAGCTTCCAGCAGGCACGCACGGCAAGGGCGTGATGCTGGCGGACAGCATCGAGAGCGCGAGTTCGATGATCGACGCGCTCGCGTTGCTGAAGCAGCCGTTCCTGATGCAGGAATACGTAGAGACGAACGGCACGGACACGCGCGCGTTCGTCGTCGGAGACGATGTCGTGGCATCAATGAAACGCACCGCAGCCGAGGGCGAGAAGCGCGCCAACATCCACGCGGGCGGCAAGGCCATCGCGTGCGAGATCGACGCGTACGCGAAGAAGGTCGCCTTGGACACGGCGCGCGCCGTCGGGGCCGACATCTGCGCCGTCGACATGCTCATGGGTCCGAAAGGCAAGCCCATGGTCATCGAGATCAACCTATCGCCCGGACTGCAGGGCATCACTCGCGCGACGAAGGTGAACGTCGCGCAACGGATCGCGAGGTTCCTGCACCAAAAGGCCAAGGAATTCCGCATCAAGCAGGCGGGTTTGGCGATCAAGGAGGTCGTGCCTGAGAAGGAAGTGATAACGAGGCTCGACTTCCGCGGCAACCGCATGCTGTTGCCGGAGCTCGTCACCACGCTGACGAAGCTCTCCGACGAGGAAGTGGTTATCAAGCTCGAGAAAGGCAAGTTCAGTATCGAACGGGTGACGCAATGAATCTGGGGATTTGGGTATCGGGACGATTGAACGGTCAGGCGCTCATCAACTGGGCAGAGGGGAACAAGCACGCGGTCAAGGTGTTGTTGAGCATGGAGCAGAAGGAACAGCCGCTCGTGTGGGCGACGGCGAACATCGACGCGCTGAAGAAGGCATCTGACGCGGGCAAGATCGACCTGCTGTTCAAGACCGTGAAGCCGTCCGGCGACGAGAACTACAAGGCGTTGGACGCGCTGCTCGCGTTCGCGAAGGACAAGTACAAGATAGACGCCGTCGCTGTCGATCCTATGCCTGCGGTCGCGCATCCGATCAGGAACGCGGCACGGAAGCTGAAACTCAAGACGATACTGTTGCCGAAGTGATTATCTGATTGATGCTTAATACGACTATTGGTTCAGACCAAAGAAGAAGGCGAAGGTTTTTTAGTACAAGAGAATGTGTGCTATTTTTTCTTTGCGACAAGCAATAATCTTCTTTTATCTAATTGTTTATAGTTGAAAGACATTTTGTAGATATCCTCTCCACTAAAGAATTCAAGAACTTTAAATCCTGCTTGTTCCAAAAAGAATGCTAATTCTTGCGGGAAGAATATCCTTGTTTCTCTATGGTATGTTCCGACTTTCTTATTTCCTTTCAACGTATAGAAGACCCTATCATTCACCATCGTTTGCTTTCTCTCATCAATATTGTCAGTAATCACTTCATAAACGCCAAATTTGGCAATATCCTTATCTTTGCTGACGAAACGATTTTTGAATTTTCGTTTTTGCAGGTAACTTATTGGATTTGAAACATCAACAATGAGTAGACCTCCCTTCTTGATGTGATCATTAAATCTTCTCAAGGTTTGCAGAACTTCTTGGTTCGTTTTATTGAAAACGATAATGCTGCGGATGCATATTATTGCATCAAAGGCTTCATTAATATTCAATAGTCTCATATTCTGCACTTTAAAGTCGGAATTCGGATATCTTTTCTTGGCGTACTCAATCATCTCCGGATTGGCATCAACACCGAAACTTTTGTAGCCTTTTTCACGAAGGACATCCACGTGCGAACCAACTCCACATCCAACATCAAGCACAGAATGCACTTTACCAAATTTTTCAAATAATTTAACGA
>JACQNC010000015.1 GCA_016203225.1 Candidatus Woesearchaeota archaeon
AACCTGCTTGGGGAGCCAGCAGAGTCCAGCAGGCTCTGCGGCTCAGCAGAATGCGAAAGCGTTCTGCTTGAGAAATGCCGGGGACGCGGGATGAGAAATCCAGCTCGCCTGGGTCGATCAGCAGGCGATGATCGGCGAGTTTTGACGTAACGTCGAGAAATCCCTTACTTGAATTCGACTTTCTTCGCGCGCCAGGAGTCGCCGGCGATGTGCAGCTTGTTGCAGACCTTGCACTGGTAGCGCAGGTCGACCTTCTTCGACGTCTTTCTGCCGAACAGGCGTCGTCTGCCGATGGGCGGCATCGAGTAACGGCCGTGGTTGCCGTAGCCCGAGAGATGGCGCTTCTGCGCGCGCTTGCCCCATGACTGCGGGTGCGCGGAGCCCATGGTCTTGTTCTTGGTCTGCTCGACCTTGTGCTCCGTGTGCTTCTTGCAGTGCGGGCAATACGTGTTCCGCACCTTCGGGATGACGACCATACCGTCGAGTGCAGAGGAGCGGTTTATAAAGGTTTCGAGCTGGAGTCCGGAACCTTGAGCGCGCCTTCGGCGTCGGTCGCTCTGACTCTGGCCCCACTTTATATACTACTTGCTGAGGACAACAAGAAGGAAAGATTTATATAGTGTTTTTTGCCAAAGGAACCACAATGATCAAGACCCCACACGACCTGGCATTCGCCATCCTTCACTTTTTCGCCAAGAACGTCGAAGAGCAAGGCATCGGAAAGCTGGACCTCGCGCAAGCGATGACCTGGACAAAAGACGACCCTACCAGCTGCACCACGCGCATCGTACGGCCCGAGACCCTCTCAGGCCACGAGATCGGCGCGTACGATCTCAGCAAGAGTCGCGAGGCGTACGAACGCGCGATCCAGACGAAACGCGTCATTTACTCAGGCATCCATGGGCAGTTCGGCTGGTACCTTACCGCGCGAAGCACCGATAAGGTTCAGGCGACATGATGCACCAACCGGTCGAACAGCTCATCGAAGGCATCCAGGCACAGCGTGAACCCAAGGGATTCCCTGGCAGGATGCTCGACGCGGCATTCGCGCCCATCCTGATCTCGCGTATCGCGATCAGCGAGCCGTTGCGCGACGATCTCAGGCGCCTCCGCGGACAGACACTCGTCGACATCGGCTGCGGCATGAGCGGCGCAGGATACCTTATCGCGTGCAGGTTCGGCGTGCGATCCTACGTCGGAGTCGACGTTTTCTTCGAGAACCTGCGCCCCGACGCACGGCCCTGCCTACCTGGCGCGGTCGAAGACAGGATACCCGTCGCTTGGGAACGACAGGACATGCTCGACTTCCTGACTCGCCTGCCTGAGAGATCCGTGAGCGTCCTCGCCACCGGCATCGATGTCTGCGTCATCCCGAGCTTCAAGCACCTGCAACGGATCGGGGAGCAGATCACGCGCGTGCTGCACGATGACGGCCTCGCGATCACGTATTCGTCCGACATCGAGCCGCCGCGGCTCAGCAGGATAAGCCACGGAATCCGGGGTTTTCCAACGCTCGATGACATAGACCTGTACCACAGAGGCTGACATGCAGACCCTCTGGATCGGTTCCGATGTGCACGGCGATGTCGACGCGCTGGAGCAGATGGTGCGCTACGCGACAGCGCAAGGCGTGCGGAACAGCAGGCTTGTCGTGGCGGGTGATTTGAGCCTGCGGGCATATACTCTCGACCAGGCAAATCGATATGCTGCTGAATCTGATCAAGCCTTGGAGGACGCTCCTGACGCGTTCCGCGGCGCACAAACGGCATTCAAGAGCGCTGCGCGCGACCACAACGTCCGCAACACGCTCGGCCCGATGAAAACGATCCTTGAACGCTCGGGCATGCCGTTCAATGTCATCCCGGGCAACTATGACCATAACTTCACCGACGTCTTCGGTGCCGCTAACCTCCACCTCGCATCGACACGATTCGGCGGCGCGAAGGTGTTCGGGTACGGCGGCGCCGACGAGGGTCCCGGACATCTCTGGGGCAACAAGTTTGTCTGGAACGGCATCGATGTCCGCATCGACATGCGCAAGCTGCTCGAGATCTGCCCCTTCGACCACGACGAACTCTACGGCGCGCTTGTGCGAGAACAGCCCGACATCGCGATCGTGCACAACCCTCCTCTCGGACTGTGCGACGACATGTTCGACGGCAACAACGTCGGCACGCACGCGACGCGCAAATTCATGCTCGAACGCCTGCACGCACGGCGCCCGTTGAAGCTCGGCATATCGGGGCACGTCCACGAGGCGGGACCGAACGGCAACAACCCGCATCACGTTGCGGGCATCAACGGCCTTGTCGAAGGCGCGCTCAAGACTGTCGTCGTGAACCCGGGCAACCTCGGACGTTACGCTATGATCAACAAGGACACGCTGGCCGAGGTGCGCGCGTTCCCATACGGCACGTTCATCCGCGTCGACTGCGAGGACGACGGCACGCCGAGAGCGTGCGAACAATACTCGCTCACGCCGCAGACGTCTTTGAACACGCGCTCATTCGGCGCCGTGCGGCAATTGAGAAGGGTCACGTTCTAGCGTTCGACGCACGCGCCCTGCTCGATCCAGATATCGGCTATCTCCGACGGGAGTTCGGCCGTGTCGTTAGGGCTGAAGGGGCCGTACGGTTCCATCTCGGCGCCCACCACCTGCGGGACCTCCTGGAGGAAACGCACGTGCTTTATGGCAGGCTCTGATGGACTTGTTGAAAGTGTCGATTGTCCGCCAATCGTGCCGGGGTCTGCAGTGCTTGGGAAGTCCTGTTGGGAAGCAGGTACGCTTGGGAACGCAGAAGCGGTAGGCGGTGTGAACGACGAGAGCGTGTGCGATGCCAATTGCGGCTCGCGGACCTGGAGGAGGCTGCCGAGCACGTTGTTGCGGAACAGGTCCAGCACGCTGACGACCTGGTCGAAGAACGCGCGCTCCTCTGTCAAGAGATTGGTCGTGTCTACGATGTTGGCGTTCGTCCGGCTCCTGTTCAAGGCCATGTCTATGATCTTCTTCTCCCTTCGCTCGTACAATTCCTTGACGAGCCTGCGGATGTTCTGCATCTCGAGATGGAGCCTGTCGCGCTCGCTGATGCTGAACAGGTCGTTCTTGTGCCCCGCGTCGCCGTACGTCGTCTCCTTGTCGCGCAGGTAGCCCACCAGTTGGGCGAAGAACTTCGGGTCGAGCTGCTGCAGCTCCTCGCGGCCCTTCTCGCGCCGCATGAGCTCGTAGAGCGTCTCGTACGTGAGCGCGACGTCGTGCTGCGCAGAAACAGCTGTTTCCTCCACCATAGTACCCCAATGGACGTCTACTGGCCGCGTTTAAAACGTTTTCTCTTCTCCAGCCGGAAAAACAACACTTTGGCCGGAAATATGCTATCGTAGACATCCCAAGCGTGATGCGCTCTAAGCAGGTTTGTAGTGGCTTGATAGTTGTTGATTCCATGCCGATAACGCGACGTCAAACCTGCCGGGGGAGCTCACAGCGGGGAAGCTCAGCGATTGCACATCACGCGTGGGAGCGGCAACCGTTCTGAGGAGAAATATCTCAGGTCGCGGTCGTTATGGGAAAAAAGCGAGAAAATCAAAAAAAAAAGAAAAATCAAAAATCGTTCCGACTTATCCGGCCGTGATGGTCACGTCGGTCAGGGTCGTTCCCTTCACGACGACCTTCGAACCCTTCAGGTCCGCGGCGTAGTCCTTGTAACTCGCAAGGACGCGCGTCACACGACGGGTGTCAAGGGCGCTGTAACCAGCCGCGAGCAAGGCAACGTTTCCGTTGTCGTACTTCCACGCCTGGATGATGCCCATGCCGTCAGTGAAGCCAGCAGTACAGTCCGCCGGGTTGCCGAGCAGCTCAGCAGCGACCGTGTTCGCACACGGACCGCCGACAACGAGCAGGTTCTGGGCCTTCACGTCGGTGATGTCACGGTCGAGCGCCGCGCTGCCAACCGCTATCTGGTTGACGACGACGGTCTTGACCGCTCCGCCGGCCGACGAGATCTTGGCCTCTGCCTCGCCGATGAACGCCTGCGCGTACCTGTACTCTTCAGGGTACGTGACGGTGGCGAACTTGTCGTCCTCCTGGTCGTAGTAGACCTCGGTGGACCAGTTCGTGACGTACCACTCGTGGTCGTCATCGTCCTTGCTCGCATCGACCGCACTCGCATGGAATGCGCCGGTCGTCGCCGTCGGGACGTTCACGTCGATATCGTCGTCGCTTCCGGTGTCGTCAGCGATGCTGAACGAGAGCACGTTCGCGCCGTAGCCGTCCTCGCTCTCTTCAGTCAAAGTGAAGATAGCCGCGTTGGTGAATCCCGTCAGGTTTGCGTTGCCCGCAATCCCGCTGAAGGTCAATCCACCCTCGTCGTTGAGGCTCGTCTCTGCGATGTTGCTGTTGCCGGAGACCTCGGTGAAGACCAACGAACCCGTTGTTGTCGGGCTGATGGTCAGCGAGATCGCGCCAGCGCCGGAGCTGAGATCGATGACCTGGCTGGTGTTGACCACGGTCTCGTCGAAGTCGTCTTCGCTCGTGCTGCCGTACGTCACGTCCTTCAACTTGATCTTGTTGTCGGCCGTGTCGAAGTCGAGCAGCTCCATCATGTGGGCTTCTCCGCCCGACGTGATGACGAGGAACTGAGCGCCTTCGCACTCGGTGACCTCGGTGACGAAGTTGCAACCCTGGCCTTCGAGGTAGGTGCGCTCGTCGATGTCATCGCCATCACCCAGATGGATGAGGTCCGAGTCGTTCTTGTTCCACTCGAGCTTGACTTCCTTGCCGTCATTGTTCATGAACGTCAAGTCAGCGTTGTCGCCGCTCGCCTGGAGGTCAATCGTCTCCGTCTTCGACGTGCTGAGCCCGTCGAAGTAGAATGTGAACGAGTCGAACACAGGTTCGGTGAAGTGGTCGCCCGCCGCGAGGAAGACGTCGTCTTCAGGCTCGTACCAGATGCTGAGCGATTCCAAGACGCCGCCGGTGCTGGCGATGTTCACTTCGGAGCCGTCGATGTCGACGCCGTTCAGCGTGACTTCGTTGCCGTCCTCGAGCACAAGCTCTGTCGCGCCGAGGTTGACCTCGCACACGTCAGTGTCCTTGCCCGCGCTGTGCACGACGATCGCGTCAGTGACACCGACTTCGATGCCGCCGATGGTCTTCGTCGTACCACGGTCGATCCACTGCACGGTGCCGTCTACGCTGATGCCGCACTTGTCCTCGTTCTCGTTGACGTCGAGAAGCACGAACGTGTGCTTCGCGCCCGAGATCTCACGGGTCAAAGGCTCGTCCTGCGTCATCCACCGGGTGGTGTCGCCCGCGAGGAACGTTATCTTGTCGATCACGTTGCCGGTCGCGGTCTTCACTTCCGTGATGGTGTACGTCTTGCCGAGGATGTCCAACTTCGCTGTGTTGAAGTCGTCATCGGTCGTGGTTGCCGACGTGTTGTCGTATTCCACGTCTTCGTCGAACTCGAGCGTGTAGTTGTACATGTCCGAGTTGTCCGCGAAGAACAGGTATGCGCCCGCAGTCGGAGCGTCGCTGTCATCTTGCGTGAAGATGAGCTGGCCGCTCGTGCTGAACAGGTCGATCTCCTGTGTGTAGTCGACTTTGTTGCTTGTGTCGCCCTCGTCCTCGTCGAACGTTCCGTCCGCGAGCAGGGTGGGCAGGTCAGTGCCGTCGAGCGAGGTGTCCTGCACGAACTGCAAGAACCTGTTGTAGCCGACGTGGGTGCCTGTCTTGTCGATCTTGACTCCCTTGTCAATGACCGAATAGCCAGGACCGACAACGACTTCGGTCTCGGTGACCGAAGCTGCCTGGAGGGCAGCCGTGGCTTCGATGGAACCGAGGACGTCAGACGTCTTCGCGTTCGCGCCGACCACGATCTTGCCGCTGAACGTTCCGTCCTTGATGAACATCGGGGACGGATAGTCCGCCAGATCCTGCGCAGCTGCGCCGAAGATCGTCGCACCGACCATGGCCAAGCCAGTGGTCAACGCCACGATCTTTTTGGTATTTATCGATTTCATTCAAACACCTCCGTGTTTTTTGGGCTATCTTTACGGTGTAAAGACGCGGTGTTAATTCAGAGCCTTCGCCCTGAACCGCGTATTTAAACCTTTATTGGTGGGAACCTATATTTTCGATAATATACGTCCCTCTCTTTCGCTAGTTGATCGTACAACTGAGCACTAGGCTAAAACCAAACTTGTTTTATAAGATTTTCGCAATCGCTAGCGACGGAAAACCTCCGATTTAGGTTAAAGTGAGGTTTATACCCTTTATACGGGCTAATATTGCGACACCACTCGAGAATGGTATGGACTATTGGTCTGGATTCTATGAAGGAAAACGTGCGAAAAAACGAGACCTGGTGCATAACTCCGGTATACGTATCCGTATGCAGGGAGCAGATAGTTGTTCTGGGATGCAGGGAGCAGGCAGACGTTCTAGGAATCTAGGCTTCGCGACTATACCGCAGGGGCTCTATCGCCGCCCCCTTCTCGAACCCCGCGACAGAATGCAGGGAGCAGGATTCGAACCTGCGAAGGCCTAAGCCATGCGGTCCTAAGCCGCACCCGTTTGACCACTTCGGTATCCCTGCGAGGAATAGCGGTTATTCTTGCTACCTATTATTAGTTGTGCTTCCTAGTGATGCTATGCAATAGTGATCTGCCCCTGCTGAGCGCCCCAAGCAGGTTGGTAGTGGTGTTATTGCTGTCGATTCAGTACCGATAAAGCCACGTCAATCGTGCCGGGGAAGATATGTTTTAGCTCATCACGTTTGGGAACGGCAAGAATCAGGGTTGCAACTGATGTTGTGAACGGGCGTTCACTAACAAAATGGCTTTGGAAAGTGTTCCAAAATAAATGTTAGAAAATAACTATAGAAATATATCCTTTACGCAGGATTCTTCCAGTTGTAGTGGCGCATATGGGTCGTCTTGCCGAAGCCGCAGCTCGCGCACGCCTTCTTGCGCGCGTGGTACGAGTGACGGCCGCAGCGGCGGCAGATTATGTGCGTGCCGCCCTTGTTCCGCCGACCCATCGAATATGTGCCTTTCATGGAATCACGCTGCAGGCGAGATCAGGATGATCGTGTCGCCGCGCAGGAACACTGTCCCGAGCTTGCGCTTCAAGGCGCCGGCTTCGTGCTCCTCGGCATTGTCGAGGACGACGTTTATGTGTATGTCGAACGCGTTCAGGTTGCCCACGTACGTCTTGCCACCCTTCAGCTCGACGATGACCTTCTTGTTCCTTGCCTTGTTCAATGCGTCCAAAGGACGGCTTTGTTCCATCATGTAAAACACCCCGAATAACGGTTGATGGATTGATTCCCAGAACAGGGTTATTTAAATGTTTCCTTCAGTCGAACGATAAACGCTGGTCAACCGTCACCGCATCAGGATCCTTCGCCTCAGCGAGATCCTTGGACAAGCAATAGATGACCCTGGCGCCCGCGAGGTTCACGCGTTTCGAGAAGAACGCGAAGAACCTGTTTATCGTCTCGCGGTCGTGATATAGCTTCATGATTCCGCGGGACTCAAGCAGCACGTTCTCGGGATGGAAGCTCGTGATCGCGGTATCGAGCACGTACAGTATCTCGTTGAAATCGAGCTGTTTGCTGAGCATCACGACGTTGGGCGAAGGTTTTTCGTTGAATTGCAGGAGCGAGATGAATAGGATCTTGCCGTTCCCTTCGCCAGCAGTCTTCAGGAGATCCTTCCAGAACGATGCCGGCCTCGAGAACGCGAAGACCAGCGTGCGGACGCCGCTCAGCTGCGCCAGGATCTCCGCCACTCTCTGCTCGAAACTCCTCTCGGGGATGGCGATGAGCGTGCTCTGCCTTGCCAGCAACGCGGTAGTCGTCGGCATCATGCGTGATAGCGCTCCTTGCAGACGATGTCCTTCATGGACTTCCGGGTCTTCGGCTTGCGGAACGCGCCCTTCCGCTCCTTGCCGAGCAGGATCAGCAGCACGGTCTTGCGCTTCTTCGGCACCTCGAGGAGCTTGTCCGCGATGACCGGATTCGGCGTGAGGAACCCCGTATCGATCCTGAGCGCGTGAGCCATCAACGCCATGCTCATCGCGGCCGTTCCACAGCACACATGAGCGTCCAGCAACCCGTGCTCCACGTTCGGCGCGCAGACGTTGCTGATATCGACGCAGGTCTTGTCGAGGACGACTGCGATGAGTTGCGGAGGCGGGATCGCGAACGCGGCGCTCGTGCAGCAGTCAACCAAGCGCAGTATGCGCTTCCGGTCCTTTACGACGATGAACTTCCACGGCTGCGTGTTATGACAGCTCGGGCTCCAACGGCCCGCCTCGAGGATACGTCGCAGGTCGCGCACAGAGACACGTGTCTTGTCGAAATCGTAGACAGAATGCCGGGTCTTTAGGAATCGCAGGAAATCCATCATACCTCCTTTTCACAGGAGTGATGCGCGCAGGTTCTTAAATATTGCGGCAGCAACATTTATGAACCCATGCTGATTATCGGCATCCATGGCTGATCCGGGACAGACGCTCATCCTCGCTTTGTTCGGAGGCATCTGGCTCCTCTGGCTGATAATCATGGTCGCGGGCGTGCTCGCGACGGCGTTCTGGCTCTGGATGCTCGTCGACTGCGCGCTCCGCAAGTTCAAGACAGATACCGACAAGATAGTGTGGATCCTGCTCTTGGTGTTTCTGCACTTCCTGGGCGCGACTATCTATTATTTCGTGATCAAGCGGAAATCACAATCCTAGGCTGTCGAGAAGCGTCTTCGCGTCGAATCTCTTGAGGTCGTCGTATTCCTGTCCGGTGCCGAGATAGAGTATTGGTTTCTTCGTGACGTACGAGACCGAGATGGCGGCACCGCCCTTCTCGTCGATGTCGGCCTTGCTGAGGATGATTCCGTCGATGCCGACGGCCTCGTTGAACTGCTTCGCCTGCTCCACGCAGTCGTTGCCCGTGATGCTCTCGCCGATGAACAACGTGAGGTCCGGCTTGGCGACGCGCACTATCTTCTTCATCTCGTCAACGAGGTTGATGTTGCTGTGGAGTCTGCCCGCGGTGTCGATCAATACCACGTCTTTCTTCGACGCTTCGGCGTGCTTGATGGCGTCGAACGCGACAGCCGCAGGATCGGCGCCGTAATCGTGCTTGACGAGTTTCACGCCGAGCTTGTCCGCGTGGAGTTGGAGCTGGTCTATCGCCGCCGCACGGAACGTGTCGGCTGCCGCCAGGACGACTCCGAAGTTGTGCGCCTTCAACAAATGGGTGACTTTCGCTATCGTGGTCGTCTTTCCCGATCCGTTGATGCCTACGAAACAGATGACGAACGGCTTCTTGCTCCTGACTTCGTGCAGGAGGTCGATCGACGGCACGTCGAACAGGTCCTGCAGTGATCGCCGCAAGGACGCGAGGATCGTGGACTCGACCTTGCCGCGAGGGATGGGTTGATCGACCAACGCAAGCTTCAGATCTTGCTTGATCTTGTCTATGACTTCGACGGCGACGTTGTTCTCGAGAAGCGCGACCTCCAAGTCCCAGAACAACTGCTCGAACTGGTCAGCCGTGAGCTTCTTGTGCGTGATGGTCTCTCTGATGCGCTGGAAAAAGCCTTTCTTCTCGGGGACCTCGTCCCCGGATTTTGCCGTCCCAGGCAGGTTTGACTTGCGTTCGTCTACGCTTGTTTCTTCCTTGACCTTGACTCCTTTGATGCGTTCGCTGACTTTCGTGGGCGAGAATTCCTCCTCTGGCACGGGCTCCACGACAGGAACGCTTCGCGCGCGTCTCTTCGGCAACTCTACGGCCGGCTCGGGCGCGGTGCCTTCGGGAGCGGACTCGAACAGTCCCTCGACAGCGGCGCGCTCGCGCTCCAACTGCTCCTCCCTGTGGATGTCGACCTTCTTCAGCGGCGCGCCCTCGACAGTGACTTCAGGTTCTTCGACAACGACCTCTTCGACGGGCTCGCGGGGGAGGATCTCGATGCCGAACTTCTCGTGGTGCTCCTCGAGCTCTTCCACCTCCTCCTTCTTCGAGAATATGCCCTTGATCTTGGAGAACAAGCCCTTCTTCTCGGGGATCGTGATGCGGGGTGGTTCTGGGATCGCGGGAGTTTCTGCCTGCTGCTCGCGCTCTGACGTCATCCCAGGCTCTTGCTCCCCGGGCAGATTTGTCGCGGCCGTTTCTTGCTCTCTGGTTTGTTCTTCTGATGGAGCCGACTCAATCGTGCTTGGGGCTGCTGGCGCGGGGGACTCTTGAGTTTCTTCGGAAGTCTCCTCCGCGACCTCTTCGACTTTCTTTGAGAACGAGGACAACGCGCCTTTCAGCTTGTCCTTCAGGAACTTGAACATGGTCAGTCCTTGACCAGGTCCCGCAATTCTGTCTCGGCCTTTTCAGCGAGCGCGGTCAGCTGCCGCAACTGCTTGTTGAGGTCTTCCTGCAAGGAACGCATCTCCACGGCTTGCGCGGCCATCAGCTTCTTGACTTCAGGGATGGGTTTCTGGACGTTGACAGAAGCGCCGACGTTGACGAGCAGGTTCTGCGTGTCGGTCGCGACCGTCTTCGCGAACACGCCGTTCGCGATCGGCACGAGGATCTCCGTGCCTTGCTTGACCTGGCTGAACTCGTCCAGGTGCTGGCTGATCGCGTCAAGCTGGACGGCCTGCTGCTCGAGCTCCTCCACCTGCTGCTGGATCTGCTGCATCTTCTGGTTTAGGAGCTGGAGCTCCATGTACTTCTTCTGCGCGTGCTGTTCCTTATCCTTCTTGTCAGTCATGTGAGTTTCTTGAGCAGGCTCTTGACGAACCCCTCGTACTTCTCCTGGCTCATGTAGAACCAGAGTTCGGTGTCTGTCTCGCGCATCCTCTCTTCCGATTTCAGATGCTTCCACTCGCGCTTCACGAGCGCCTTGAGATACGCCTTCTCGTCTTTTGTCAGAGCCATGCCCTGTTCGTCGGACGGACGCTATTTAAATATTGCGGGGAAAAGTTTTAAAGACGCGGGTTCCGCGCCGTCGGTATGCATCCACGCAACGTCGAAGCCGCGCTCTGGCACACGTTCATCCCGGACGGCACGGAAAAAGTCAGGTTCTACGACACGCTCCGCGTGAGCCTCCCGAACAAGATCGTGCTCGGGTATGCCCGGGCAAACGGTGCATGCGCCTGGGCGTTCCCCGACGCGCGCGAGTTCTGGGAGCACCTGATGCCGCGATTGCGGACGTTCGACATCACGATCCTGAACGGAGACGAGCCGAAGACGCTGCGCGAAGCGATCGAGGATATCACGCGAAAACCCTACACGGTCGGCTACGAAGAACGCTTCAATGGTGTGTGTCTTGTGGTGCGGTCTTCTGCTCCTTCACGAGCTTAGAACTCGAGTTCCGCGACGACCGGATAATGGTCGGACGCGGTTTCTGTGAGTTTGTTCTTGATGACGCGCGAGCTGATGACCTTGAAGTCTCGCGACGCGAAGATGTAGTCCAGCCGGAGTTTTGGCTCGCGTCCCTTCGACTTTGTCGGAATCGTGTGCGTTCTGTTGTTCTTCGGCAGCGTGTCCTCGAGCCCGTGCGAGCGCACTGACGGGATGAGATTTCGAACAAGCATCCGGTCCGCTACGACGCGCGCTTCCTTCCCGTTGGCGGGGATTTCGCGGATGAGCTTCTTCCGGTCATACGCGTCTTCTTCGGAGAGCGAGTTGAAGTCTCCTATCATAAGGTAGGGTGCGGTGAATGTTTTGAGCAGTGGTGCGAATGCGGTGACGCGGTCGTTGTCAGATATCTTGGGCGCAGGATGGACCACGTCGACGTGCACGCGTTTGCCGTTGACGTCAAGCGTTGCCCGGATGGCGGACACGGATTCGCCGCGGTGATTTTTGCCGAGCTGCAGTCGTTCGGCATGAAGGATGGGAAATTTTGAGAGAATCATGCTGCCCCATTCCTGCTCAAATCCTGTTGCATAGGAGTGTTTTAACCCGAATAATTGTTCGTAATCGACGCGGATGATGCGGTTGCGGTCTTGGGAAGTCCAGAACTCGCAATATACTGCTTCAGTGAGTCCGAGAATGTCGGGTTTTTCAGCGCGCACGATGTTGCGTACGGCGCGCATGCGTGCCAGGTCGAGCAGGATAAGGTTGCCGTCGCGGTTATGCAGACCGTACAACACATTGTAAGTCATCACCTTGATCTTCATGTTACGGCTGCGTGTTCTTTTCCACGGACGCGGGCTTCACGAGCTTGATCGAGAAGTCCTCGAACGGCGCCTGCTGTTCTAGGTCGAGCTTCCGCTGCGACCCCAGATGGAGCAACGGCACGAACGTGAACAGCTTCGCGTCGCGCGACGGCTGCTCCGGCAGGAGCTCGGAGAACATAAGTCTCGATTTCCTGTTGAGAACGAACCATTCGCGCACGGACTTGTAGACCTGCTTTATGGCGAGAGTGATGTCGAGCCTCTTCAACGGCACGATGATTCTGCCTTCGGGGCTGTCGATCCTGATCAACCTGCGATGCTTCACTTCCAACGCCTTTTCCAACGCGCGCACGAGATCGTAGACAGAGACCTTGCGCTTCCTCGGCTGCGGCGTCCGCGGGATGAGGCGCAGCATCTCCTCGGGAGGCATCACTCGCGCGGTCTGCAGCTCGCTCTCGAGCTCGTTGTAGAACTGCTCCTCCGTCATCTCCGCGCTCGCGAGGAGGCGGTCGAACTCGTTCAGGTCCTCGCCCACGAGGCGTTTCGATTTTATCTTGAGGAGCATCGCGGCCGCGAGCAGCACCTTGCCTGACAGGTTCAGGTTGCTCTCGCGCATCTCGCGCAGACGCTCGAGGAATTTCTGCGTGAGCACGCTCAGGTCGACGTCCCAGGGGTCCATCTGCTCGGTCTTGATCAGGTCGTAGATGATGGCCTTCCAAGTGACGTCATTCTGCTCTACGAGGATCTGGAAGAGCTTGTCCTGCATGGTCCCACCCATGCACGGAGAGTATTTAAGCATGACGGGTGCGAGAAACATTTATATACTGAACTGTACAACTGTATATTAATTTATACAGATGAACAATAAAAAGTACAAAATGGAGACATTGGACCTGTTCTTCGACGATCCGGAGGGCAGCTACCATGTCCGCGAGATCGCGCGCAGAACCGGCATCCATCCTAACACGACGCTCCGCGACGTCAAGACGCTCGCCAAGGAAGGGCTCCTGCTAGTGAGGAGAACAAAAGCGGTTCTTGAAGCGCGGGCAAACCCCCAGTCGGAACGCTTTTCCACGCTCAAACGCCTACGCAACCTCGGGAGGCTGCAGGACTCGGGGCTCGTGGAATTCCTGCATAAGGAATACTCAGCGCCTGAAGCCATCATCCTTTTCGGGAGCTACAGCCGCGGCGAGGACACGAAACGGAGCGACATCGATATCGCGATAGTCACCAAGCGGAAAATTGCGCACTCTCTCCCGCGGTTCGAGCGCGCGCTTGGCAGGCGCATCCAGCTCCACGAGATCGAACTCGACAGGGTGAGCAAAGAGTTCCTCACGTCGCTCGCGAACGGCATCGTGTTGAGAGGATACCTGACCCTATGAAGAAATTCGAGGAATTCCTGGGGACGAACGACGTGCGGCGGACCTCGCGCGACCCCGCGCTGGCGCAAGCGCTCAGGACACGCGCGGAACAGCAGATGAAATACATCATCCAGCTTCCTTTGACCGACGAATCCGCGACGCTCGTCTTCGAGCAGGTCTATGACGCGCTCCGCGAATGCACGGACGCCCTGCTCGCGCTGCAAGGATTCAAATCATACTCGCATGTGGCGTCCATCACGTTCCTCGAACGCTATCCGAGCGTCATGCAGGCCGATCTGGCCACATTCGACAACGCGCGCGAAAAGCGTAACCTCGCGAAATACTACGGCACGCCGCTCACGCCCGCAGAGACGAAAGACCTGCTCGCGTTCTATGCCGCGATGAAACCGAAGCTTGATGCGCTATTCCGCCAATTTGCGAAACCTTCTTAATCACCCGATGCGAAGAGGACCACACGGGCTCGTGGCCTAATCCGGTTATGGCGGCTCCTTTACAAGGAGTAGGTTCCAGGTTCAAATCCTGGCGGGCCCATTTTTACCGCGGGGTCGAAGGGGGCGCGGCAGTTGAGCGCCCCCTGGAATGATTGCGAAGCCTATATTCTGCGTCTGCCTGGCAGGTCCATCGCAAACGCATGATATCTGTCGCGATCAGGCAGATTAGAACGCTGACGTTTTACGCTCTACGACGCGTCTTCCGCGACCGCATCCTGTGCCTGATCGACAACGCGATCAGGGCTAACAGCGCGAGCCCGATCGCGATCACGAGCGCCCAGGGGATGCCCTGTTCCGCGGGAAGCTCTGGCACCTGAGCAGGTCGTTCTTCGGGAGTCACGGGCACAGGAACAGGCTTTTCCTCGATAGGCATCGCGCAGGCTTGTTCTGTCGCAGGACTCGCCACACCGCATCCGTACCGATCCACGCAGTCCCTTGTTCGCATGCCATCTTGGCATGCGCTCCATTCTTCGCATGTCCATGAAGGGATGCAGTCGTCATATCTGACGGTGGGCTGCTCGCCCGCGGTTCCGCCGGTCGACGTCGCTGCCGCTTCAGGGGTCTCACGCGAGCTGTATGCTGTGAATCCGGTGACCGTGAAAGTGAACACGCCCTCCGCGAACCCGTCTTCGACGCACTGTGACTCCGAACAGGCCTCGAACACGCCGTCATCGTCGGAATCCACCAGTGGCTGCGGGTTTGTCCCGGTGATGTTATTTAGCTTGATCTGAGCGCTGGTGTTGAGGAGCGTCAGGTTGGTGCTGTTGAGGAATGCGCGGTTCGCAGTGATGTTGAGTTTCGTCATCGTGATGTCGAGCGCACCGCCGTTCTGAAGCGTCCCGGGGAATCTTATGCTGCCGTTTCCCGTCTTGAATGTGGTGTTGGTGAAGTTGTTGTTCGTGCTTGGCGTCGCGTTTATCCACTGCGCGGGATTTTCGAGAAGGGTATCGTTGAATACGGTCCCATTCGCGTTCTGGAGGGAGATCGCATAGCTCTGAGTGCCATTGGCAGTGATTGTGTTTGCGGCGATCGTGTTGTTGTACGATCCGCTCTCGAGCTGGATGCCGTGGCTGATGCTCGTGCCGCCCGCGGATATCCTGTTGTTGCGGATCGTGTTGTTGAGCGCGAGCGAAGCGATAGTGCCGCTCACGCTGGCCCTTATTCCGTGATTGTCCGTGGTCCCATTGGTGGTGATCGTGTTGTTCTCGATGAGGTTGTTCTCTGTCGCGAGCCTGATTCCCACATTGAAGCCTGACGTGCCGCTCGCGTACATCGTGTTGTTCGCGACGGTCGTTTCGTTCGAACCGCTCGAGAGCTCAACCCCGTAGTTCGTCGTCGTGCCGCTCGTGGTGATGGTGTTTCCTACCAGGATGCTGCCGCGCGCATTTATGACCAGGCGGATCCCCTCATTGCCTGCGCCGGTGCCATTCGCGTATATTGTGTTGTTCCGCACTGTGCTGTTGGAGGAATCCTCGATCTGGATGCCGCGGTTGGAGGACGTCCCGTTCGTGGTGATCGTGTTTCCGGTCACGTTGTTGTTCGAAGCCGACGTCAGCAGGTAGATGCCATTGTTGCCGCTAGTGCTCCCGATCGCGGTCACGGTGTTGTTCTCAATGGCGTCGTGATTCGAGTTGCCCCTCAGAAGGATGCCATAGTTGTTGCTGGTCCCATTGGTCCGGATCGTGTTGTTGAAGATGATGCTGGAGTTCGTGCCGGTGAAGTTGATGCCGACGCCCTGACTTCCGGCGGCATTGGTGTCGCGGATGTTGCAGTTCTTGACCGTGACGTTGTTCCTTGCGACCGCTGCGACTCCAGCGTCCGCGCCTACGCCTCCGGTATCGAACGTGATGGTGTAGCCGTCGCAGTCGAGCACGAGGTTGTCCGCGGTGAGATTGAAGCAGAGACCCGCGCTCGTGACGTTGTTCAACAGGGTCGTTGATGTCGAGATGTTGCCGCAGACAGGCGGGCCCTCGGTTATGGCATAGCTCGTGAAATGGGACACGTTGAACACCAGCACGCCACCAGCATAGCTCCCCTGGGTGCATTGTGATGCGTCGCAGGAGGCGAACGTGCCTGTATCGTTGGCATCGACGACTATCGAGGGGTTGCTGAACGACAATCCTTGCAGGACGATCCTGGCGCTCGTGTTCAGGAAGGACAGCGCCGTGCTGTTCATGAACGAGCGGTTGAACGAGACGTTCAATTTGTCATGGTTTACCGTCGTCGAGATCGGCACGGTCACGGTCGGCAGGATGAGGACGCTGCCATCCGGGGCATCGAAGAGCAGGTTCGTGATGTTGTTGTCGCTTGCGCCGGAGTTTGTTGAAAGCCAGGTCGCGTTGGTTCGGATGGTCGTGTTCCTCAGCACGTTGCTTGTGCTCGAGGCTATGTTGACCCCTGTTCCTGAGTTGCTCGAGGCCGTGTTGTTGGTGAGCACGTTGAAGTTAGAGGAACTCGTGATTAGCAGTCCGTTGCTGCTGTTGCTGGTGGCTGTGTTGTTGGAAAGCATGTTGTAGTTTGAGCTGCCATCGAGAGTTATGCCGTAGAGGTTTGTGCTGCTGCCGCGGTTGTTGTCGAGCGTGTTGTTGGAACTGCCGCTCAGGTATATGCCCCCATAACTCCCGTTGCCCGCGGCAACGTTGTTCATGAGCGTGTTCAGGTTTGAGCCGGTATCGAGACGTATGCCGACGTTAGGTCCGGTGGCGGTGTTATTGATGATGTTGCTGTTCGAGCTCGCTTCGATGAGCATGCCGTTGCCGCTGCTGCCTGTCGCGGTGTTGTTGGTTATGTTGCTGTTCGAGCTCGAGGACACGTAGATGCCGGTCCCCAGCGTCCCCGAGATACGATTATGGGTGGCGGTGTTGTTCGCGCTCGATTCGATGCGGATACCTACGCTCGGGCTCAGCACGGTGTTGTTGCTGAGCGTGTTGTGCGTCGAGCTCGAGGCGAGATAGAGCCCGAAGCTGGCCGAACCGGTCGCATTGGCCACGTTGTCACGGATCGTCCCATTCGTCGTGTTGCTGAAAAACACGGCATGCGCGCCGGTCACTCCCGAATCACCTTGGTCGATGTGGCAATCCCTGACCGTCACGTTATTCCGGTTGCTCACGTTCACGCCGTATCCGGTGCTGCTCGATGCATACGTGATCGTGAAACCGGCGCAGTCGAGGAAGCAGTTGTCGCAGCTGACCGTGAAACACGTGTCCGCGCTCGAGACGTTGTTGACGAGCGTGTTGTTCGCGCTAGCGAGAGTGCCACAGGCGGAGACGGTCTCCGCCGTGGCGAAGCTCGTGAAGTGGCTCACGTTGAAGACGAACACGCCGCCGGTGTAGCTTGTCTCCGTGCAAGTTTCCGCAGGGCATGCGGTGAACGTTCCGCTATCTTCTAAGTCGACCACCGGTTGCGGATCAATGAACGCGAGCCCGTTCAGCGCGATGAACGCGCTTTGGTTGAGCTGGCTCAGGTTTGTCGAGTTCAGGAACGTGTGGTTGAACGTGATGTTGAGCTTTGCGCGCGTCATGTCCAGCGTGCCATTGAGCTGGATCCTGCCAGGGAGCCGCATGCTTCCGTTGTTCGTGACGAAGCTCATGTTGGTGAAGTTATTGAATGTCCCGACGCCGAGGGAAACCCACGCGACAGGATTATCGAGGATGGTGTTGTTGAAACGCGAGCCATTCGAAGCAAGGATAGAAATGCCGTAGCTGCCAGTCCCTCTTGTGGTGATGTTGTTCGAGAAGAAAGCGTTGTTGTCTGATGCGCTCTGCAGGCGGATACCGTGATTGCTGTCTGTGCCGTTCGTGGTGATCGTGTTGGCGGTCACGGTATTATCCGAGCCGGAAGTGAGGATTATGCCATGGTTGAGAGTGCTGCTACCGCCGGTCGTGATATTGTTGCCGGTGACGGTGTTGTTCGAAGCTGCCAAACGGATGCCGACGTTGAGCAGGGTGCCGCCGGTGCGGACGATGTTGTCCGTGACATTATTCCCTGAAGACGTGCCTGTGCTGAGGATGATATCTATTCCGTAGTTGCTGCTACCGCTGCCGCTTGTTGTGACATTGTTTCCTGTTACGATGGTGTTCATCGAGTCTGAAACTTGGATGCCGAGATTGATCGATGTGCCGTTGGTGAAGACATTGTTGTTGGAGACGATGCTGTTGTTGGTGTCCGAGAACTTGATGCCGTACCCGCTGAGACCGTCGCCGTTGCCGTCTCGAACGTTGCAGTTCCTGACCGTGACATTGTTCCTGCTGGTCGCGGTTATTCCCTGGTCGCTTCCTCCTCCCGCCGTGTCGAAAGTGATCGTGTACCCGTCGCAGTCGAGGAAGCAGTTATCGCAGCTGACCGTGAAACACGTGTCCGCGCTCGAGACGTTGTTGACGAGCGTGTTGTTCGCGCTAACGAGACTGCCGCACGCCGAGACATCGGTCTCGACAGTGAACGCGCCGGTCGGCCCCCGAGAGACGGGCTCCGTGAGCGCGAAAAAGAACATGAGCGCGAACGCTAGCGCTGCAAGCAGGAATCCCGGCTCTCCTCTTTTCTGCACGGAGGGTCGCTGGCGCACAACGTATTTAAAAGTTCTCAATGGTCGCTCCTGACCGGCATCCGCGCGGGTCGCGGCTCATCCATCACGCCTTTTGGGGTTTTCTTCTCGTGCGATGCCGTTCGTGCGTGAGAGCGAGCGCGATGAGAGCGATGATCAGCCCTATGAGGAGCGCGGTGTACGGTGGGTTCTGCTCGCCTGCCTTTATCGCGGCGATCTTCGCGTCGACCGCGCGCTCGAGCACGGCTTCGTTCTCAGCCCGGATGCCGGTGATCTGGACGTCCGTGGCGGTCGTCTTGCCGTCATGGGTCGCGGTGAGCGCGAAACTCGTGTCCGGCTCGGGACTGCCCGTCTCGAGCAGGTCATACACGAAGACCTTCGGTTCGCCCGCGACCAGCGCCTGCAGGCATTCTGTCGTTGACGCAATGTCTCCGTTCTCATCGAGCACACCGCTCACCACGTAGCCAGGGGGGACGTTCATGCAGATGTCGACGTTCCATACGTCCGCGGACTCGAAGACGAACGGGTAGAGTTCCCGTTCACTGCTCCAGACCGTGTATTCAGGGTGCATCACGGTCAGCTTGGAACCTGTGATGACCTCTGCAAACCCTGCGCTGTACTTGACCGTCGCATCCTTCTTGATGAGTTTGCTGATGTGCAGCCTCTTCGTGATGATCGTCTGCGCCGCCGTGGAATCGTCTTCGCGGTCATCTTTCTCTTCATCGTCCACGTTCTCGAAGTTCGTGAATTTCGCGGCATAGACCGTCTGGCCTGTGGCGGCATCAGTGAACTTCGCAATAATCAATCCGTCGTTCGGGGCAGGCACGCCGATGACGCACGTCCCTGTCGGGTCGGTCATGCACGCGCCGACTTTTCCGATGTCAGCCTCGTAGATGTTGTTGAGCAGGTTCCGCACGGGTCGCGAGCCGAACGTGCTCACGAATTCGGGAGCCTGACGGTTGAATGCCTTCACAGTTATACCGGAAAGCGATTGCTTGCACGTTGACACGGGCTTGCCGTTCTTGTACCCGCACACGCCTGACTTCGTCTGGTCCACGATCTGCAGGTCGACAACAGGCTTTTCCGCATACGGACAGCCCTTGTATGCTGGGATTCCCACGACATACGCGCAGGCGTCCTGGGTGTCCAGGACCAAGTCATTGTCGTCATCAGGGTCGCACACGTCACCGATCGCGTCAGCGTCGAAGTCGTTCTGGTCGGCGTTCGCCACGACAGGACAGTTGTCCTGGACATCCGCGATGCCATCATTGTCATCATCAGGGTCGCACACGTCACCGATCGCGTCAGCGTCGATGTCGGATTGGTCGGTGTTGGCCATCGTCGGGCAGTTATCCCGCGTATCGATGATTCCGTCTCTATCGCTGTCGAGCGTCTTGAGCGTGTAGACTGCGTTTTCTGCGCACGTGATGTCAGTCATCGTGTAGCTCACGCTATCAGGATTAGGGGTCACTATGGTGGTATACTGCTGTCCGTTCTTGAAGATGCCGCATGCGTTCGATGCACTGCATAGCAGTTCGTTGAGCGCTTGCGGCAATCTGAACGCTATCGTGAGCGCGCTGCTGACGCAACCGTTCACGGTCAATCGGGGTTCGCCCGCGGATGTCGTCGATACAGTTATCGAGGACGTCGTTCCGTACGTCTCAGCGACGACCGTGCCGGCCGTTGTCGGGAGTGAAGCGACGCTCGCGCCTGATGCGCTGGTGAACGCCGTGCTGAGGATGTATGTCTTGATATCGCCGGACCGTCCGAACTGGTCGAGCGCGGTCGTCCGCACGAAGACCGTCGAGGGGAAGGGCGCCGCTGCGGAGATGTCCGACACGACACTATAGGCATAGGGCGCGACGATCGTCGTGGACTCTGTCACGCTGCCGAGTATCTCCCCTGTCGGGCTTTCCCTGCGAACTTCGATGAGAACACGCCCTACAGAACTCAGTTCACCCGTATCAGTGACTGCCCTTCGGACAGCGTCATAGACGACGTTCTGCGTGACAAACACAGGAGGGGGAGACTCAAGCTCGAGAGATACGACTTCGCCCGGCTGGAGTACGTCTTGGATAGTGAGATAGACTGTGCTTCCCGGAACAGGCGTCACGGAGATGACGCGCACGAACTGCATCAACGCAGGCCCTGCAACGGGGGCGAAATCAGAGGGGGCCGCCAACGCGAGCATCAAGGCGTTCTGCGCTTCGAGAATGTCGGGTGACGCGCCTCGCGCGACAAGTGCTTGCGAGAATGTGCTTATGAACTGCTCGGCTTCCGCGCCAGAGAGACCGTCGATGAATGTCTTGACGTCCTGCCAGAAACGCTCATCGAGGAAGTCGAGGACAAGCGTTGATGAATCAAGGTCAACATCAGCCTTCACGCGGGCGTTCAGCACACGACCGCCGAATTCAAGCCTGAGGACCGCCTCATCGATCGGGTTCGCGGTAAGCTCCTGCTGGATAGTTGTAGGCAACTGGCTGAAGTCTCCGACTGCGACGGCAGGGCCGCCGTCGATGACTCCCTGCACGCCTCTGTCGATCAGTCCTTCACCGTCGGGCTGAGCGCAGCCGACAAGCAAAAAAATACCCACAATGATTGTTGCGAGGAGTTTTTTCATTCCGTCACCCGTCGCGTTTACCTGCAGGTTCCTGCCATGCACGTGCCAGGCCGGCCCAGGTTATCACAGGGCATCCCTTCGTAGGCTCGTGGATCATTCACGCACGAGATACCGTCGAAATAGTCACGCGTGCATGGCTTGCCATCATCGCAGTTCGGAGCACCGCTCGGTGTGCAGACTCCGCCGCTGCATATATCCGTCGTTCCGGGGCAGATGTTGCCGCAAGAACCGCAGTTGACGGTATCTCTGCTCGTATCGACACAGGACGTTCCGCACTGTAACGTTCCAGCAGGACACCCACCCGTACCGCCTGACACGCATGTGCGCGTGGCCAGGTCGCAGTTCGGCTGCGTTGCGGGGCAGTCAGCGTCACTTGCGCAGCCGCTGGATGTCTGCGGCAGGCACTGGCATGCCGCGCCACAATACGTCGTCGGTGAGCATGTCGGCGGCAGACTTGGCTCGCATTGCTCGCCAGGATCAATCATGCCGTTGCCGCAAACGCTAGACGGTGCGGATGATAGACTGCCTGCGTCGTAGGATCCCCATTTGTTGTCCGCCTTCGCGAAATAGCCGACAGACGAGCCCTTGATGCTCGAGCCAAAGAACGCATGGATGGCTCCCGCAAGAGTCTTACCTGTCCAGCCAGCCTGGGTGTATGCCCAGACCGCGGACTTGCCTGATGCGATCGCGTTGTTGATCACACTCGAAACGCTGTTGACGCAGCTTCCTGTGCCCGTGTCGCAGACAGTTCCTGCGCCGCACGAAGTCGACGTGCAGCCGGACGGTTCTCTCCGCGCGATGGTGAACGGTGTTGATGCGACGACGACACCTCGGTCAGTCAGTCTCAACGTGCCAGTGTCCCCTTCAACCCACCAGTTTCCAACGATTACCGGCACTTGAAAGGTGCCCGTGGGGCTGCTCATGGTGTCACGAATCGCTATTGGACCTACCGGTCCGTTACTCTTTGCTTCAAGCGTGAATGGCGTATTTGATTGAAATCCGCTTCCCTCGACAGTGATCGTTTCTCCGATACGCGCGATCGACGGCATCACGCTCAACGTCGCAGTCGTTCCTCCGCACTCTGCGGTCATTGCACAACGAGAATCTGCACAGTCAGTCATCCCATTACAGTCGTTATCGACTCCATCGTTGCAGAACGTTTCCTGGGACTGCGTCGGCGAACAACCGCCTTGCTGGAAGTTCACAGGCCCTCTCAACGGCAAGATTCCGACATTCGCGTCGGGCAGAGTCGTTCCGCCTCGAACCAACGTGATCTGGCCACTGCCGCTTCCATCAGACGCGAGCGAGAATCTCAGCGTGTCACCGTAATTCAACGTAATCGTGACCGGGTTAAGGTCGGGGCTCGTTACTCTCCAGGTACCTGTCGTGCTGGGTCCGTTGTTGCGGACTTCCAGCGAAGCACGCACATACTGCTCGCCGGTGCTGAAGATGAAAGTGTCGGGAATTTGCTGGTTGAGCGTCGCTCCCGTAGACAGGAAGTTGCTGGTGTACACGGTCCGGGGCGGGTAATAACTGCTGGTCGAAGCAACGACATCAAACGATATCTGCTGCGTCGTTCGGCGTCCCGTGCTATCGGTAACCGTGACTTCAATAACGTACGTCCCTGCACCGGCACCAACCAGCGACCACGCGAACGACGTCGTACTGGGCGGCGGCGCGATTCCGAGCGTTGCGGTGCTGCCCATAGGCTGCGAGATGATCTGCGCATCTGCGCTGAACGTCTGGCCTCCTGCGCACGGCGCCTGGTTATCCAGATCGTTCACATACACGGTGAGCGTTATCGTGCTGCCCGCCACCGGAGGATTTGGCTGAACTTGGTAGTTGCCGATCGTCGGCGGGTTCGAACCGCACGAGGACGATGACGACTGCACAAGACTGATTGCATTGTATTTGTTACCATCACCATTATAGTTTGAGCCGATGATCGAGGTGCCTGAAACCACTTGCACCAACCCGTCCTGGTACGTTTGAAGGAACAGGACGTCACCTGGCCTGATCGTAAGTGTTGCAAGACCGGGGCTGGGGAACGTCGCCGATGCGACGTAGAGGCTGCCAGCACTGACGCTGAACGTCCAGTCAGTAGCGCCATCATTCATGAGTCGGAGAGAAATGCGCGACCCGTAAGGCGCCCAGATCAAGGAGCTCGGGTCATAGAGGATTGAATCTGCGGCCGTGCTTCTGCGCACGTCGACGGAAGGGAACGGCTGTTGGGCCGCGCACGTTCCTGATGCGCCGTCACAATATTCTCCGTTCAAGACGACATCACAACGGCTGTCATCGGCGCAAGTCGCTCCAATGACTGCGCCTGTCGGTGAACCCGAGAAGAGACCGCTGAGCCAAGAGAAGAATGAACCTAACCCTGAACTCTGTGGCGATGCCGCGACAGGTACGCTCGCGAGCATCAATGCTATCATGACGAATGCAAGAATACGATACTGGTTGCGGCTCATCATCACACGCTCCTTTTTTTGGCACCTGATATCCTGCTGCGCAGGAAACAGGCAACGATTCTGGTGTGAGCAAGCTTTTGTTGATATTTAAACCTGACGGTTTCTTCCGAGAAACCAACGCGGGCTCTCAAAGACGCGTTGCGCCACGTCATCATACCACGATACCGGAGCCGATATTCCGAGCAAACACTCTATATAATGTGCATTTCGTTTCGGCAAAGAATGCTTTGACACTCAAACAGGCCCTTGGTACAGCGCTGCGACGTGTTCCTCGCGATGAGCAAGCCGCGGGTTCACTGGCGGGCCCATCTTATTTCTCCGCCATCGTCGGAAAGTTTCCGGAAATCTGTGCGCAAGACATATAAATTCCAAAAACAGCATGAAGGGCATGGCGACAATCATCAACGGGGTTTGGCGAAAGGTCCTACCGGGACAATCGCTGATCAACACTAAGGATTCTGAAGGGGTCATCAAAGAGGTTTTCAGGATGCTGGGGATCGCGGAATGATACGCACATTCGGGCTGGCGATCACCGCAGAGGACGGCGCGAACGGCAGTCTCGAACGCGTGCAGGTCCGCAGCCAAAGCCACGGACTGTCCGAAGAGTCCATCATCACCATCGTCCGCACGTGGTTGCGGAACCTCGAGGACAACTACCGCGATGAATACCTCGGCCGTTCCGCGTGATGATCAGAACCTCTTGAAAGGATCCTTCCTCGAAAACCTTCTGGAGATTCCTGTGCAAGACATATAAATTCCAAGAACAGCATGAAGGGCATGGCGACAAAAAAGGAGTTGATGCGGCAGGGGCTCGTGACCCAGGATTTCGGGAAGAAGAGGCCTTCGAAATTCTTCAAGGAGATTTTTGCGATGCTTGGCGAGGGCGAACGGAACAGTACAGTCAAGAGTTACGTCGCAGAGCCCGACCCAAAGAAGCGAACCCCGTGAACCATCCGATGTTCGCGCTCGGCATCTTCCTAGAGGAGAGTCAAGGACAGGGATCGAGACTCCACGTCGAGACAGACAACCTCGGTTTGCGCGAAGAGGTCACCCTCACGATGGTCCGCAATTGGCTGCGCAAGGCTGACGACAAATTCAAGGCAGAGGCCTGATCAGAACATTCTGGAATCATCCGTCTAAGTATCGGATGGGCTTTCCGCCGCGCGCCCCAACGGAGTGCTGGCGCACGTGCGCTGCTCGACCTCATAGATCCAGAGTCTGCGCATCTGCTCGATGCGCGATCCGAGCAGGATGATGTTTCTCTTGTCGCTGGCCGACGCTGATTCAAGGACAGTCTTATCGTGCAGCAATACCTGCAGCTTCCTCTCGTAGCCCGCGATGGTCTCGAGCGAGCGACGCGATTCCTCGGACACCCTTTCGGCTTGCGCGTATACCGCCTTGGCGTTGGTCTCGAGCTCGATGATGTCCTCGTCCTTCTTCGCGAGAAGGGATTCGAGCGCGGTCTTTTCTCTCTTGACGACCTCGAGCTGGCGTTTGTAGTCGTCGCTCTGCGACTGAAGCGAGCCAAACCTGGATTCGAGCTCGCCGTAAGTCTCCTTGAACCGGTCGGCTTCCTTCCGCGCTTTTCCGACGGAGTCGGATAATTCTCCTCTCAAAGACGCGACAAGTTCCTCGCCGGCCTGGATCTTCTGCAAGTGCCCGAATGTGCTCTTGATTATCGCCTCACGGAGTTCGGGGATCTTCGGCGGTAGCCCCTTCCTGTCCCCTGGCTGCAGACCCGCGAGATCGAGCTCGATCAGCATGCGCTGGATCTCGCGGCCGTAGGAATCGATGAGCGCGACCGCGGTCTCCTGCGTGAGCTTCGGCGCATACTTCCCGGGATCCGTGGTCGCGTCATCATGCGTGATGCATCGTTGCTGCAGGTCCACCATGTCGCGAGCGACCGGCACGTCCATGAAATAGTAGAACGAGGTGCGGACCAGCTGGTGCTCATCCATCGAGTACAGGGATACCAAGTCCGGCGACTCGAAGAGGTACAGCGACGTCCCCTGGTAGAACGCCCGGGCCTCGTCGCCCGGAAGGATGATGATCTTGCCAGCGAGCTCCAGGAATTCCGCGCCTTGCTCGGGCAGCTTGTTCATGAGCATGATATCGACCTTCCTGATGTAGTCGATGAGCGTCTGCGGAGCCGGAGCCGGCGACGCCACGAGATATTCCTCGGGCGCATCGACAACAGGGAAGATGCCGAGTTCAGGAGCGAGCCCCACCGCACCGAGACGGATGGATCCAGCGTAATTCTCTTTCCAGTCGGCGAGGCGTTCGCCCAGCGCTCCCGCGAACCGCGTATCAGCCAGGAGCCTATACGTGATGCCTTCCGCATCGAACGCGCGCGCGACAGCCTCGATTGCCTGCAGGTTCTCCTTGATCCGGTTCGATATGGCTCCCCAACCAGGCTTGTTCCTTTCGAGGGATGCCACCAGGCGCGCGTAGAGTTCAGCGGCCTCGCGCAGTGCCGGGACGTCGCTTTTGCGCAACCGGAAGACAGCCTCTGCACGCGCTTTCAGGTCCTTCTTGTTGATCAGACGGGTGGCGTTCGCGAGCGCGACCCTCTCCTCGAGGGTGTACGCGGGCGTTGAGTGCTCGCCCAGCCCGAACGCGATTTTAGCGCCGTTGCCCTTGGCAAGGGCAAGCCCTTGCCGCAGCCTTTGGGTATCCGCCCGTATGTCGGTCAGCGTCGCGAAACAGTCCATAACACCGCGCTGAGTGAAGATGTTTAAGTATTTTATCATTTATTAGTGATGATTATAATGCTAGAAAGGTTTAAATATTGTTACTATTGAGTGATTATTTATGAGTGGGTGCGAGGAACTGGCGGACATTCTAGAGAAAGGGTTTCCTGAGAGCGTTTCACCGATCGTCTACATCGGCTCCAAGCTTGAAAAAGCGATGAGCGAGACAGAGCAGAATGATGCCTGCGGGGGGATATTCTACCGCTACCTGTCAGACCCTGCGCAAGGGGACGCCGTGCTCCTCGCGAGGAGCTATCGGACATCACCCGACAAAGTGCAACGGGCACTTATCGAGAGGCTGGTGGAATACTCCCGGCAGTCGGTACTTCTCAACGCCGATCCGAGGGAGGCCGCGCAGCACATACCTCACCTGGAGCGGGAGATCGCGCGTTTGGACGCCCAGGCAAGACCGATAAGGGAACGCTACGATGCCCTGGCTGCAGAACATGACGAGGCGCGCGGTTCTGCGTGGAAACAAGGACGGTTGCGCAAGAAGATCAACGAAGTCCACGTTGAGTTGGCGCCTCTCGAGAAAGAACTCGGTCCATTGACGGCAAGATATCGCGCGTACAAACGGATACTGGACTTCCACCAGAGCGGCCAGGCTGCGCAGCTGATGCAAAGACGCGTCAAACGCGCGCAGGAATACCACCGGCTCGTGGAAGAGAACTATTTCGTGCGTGCATATGCCGCATCGGAACAGACCTCGTCGTGCCGACCTGTGGATTCCTCGCAACTCACCGCCATACAGAGCCAGCTTGGCGCACTGAAAGAACAGCTGGACAGGCTCGAGAAGGCATATCCTACGCAAGGAAGCTCCATCGTGCCTTCCGAGATACTGGATCAGATCTCGGGTCTTCGGGAGGAGATCCGGCGCGTATCGGGCACGAGGGACAACACGATCGTCCACGGTGAACCTGCCCGGAAAGAGCCTGAGAAACAGCGGGAGTTCGGCTCAGGCATGATAGACTTCGACAAGGATTTCAAGTAACCTAAGCGAGACTTGATTCTAGGACGTCTGAAAAATAATAATCAAAAAGAAGGAAGGCTCAATCCTTCCTATCTTCGGTCTTGCCCTGGTCCCAGGATGTGAGCGCGAGTTTCTTCGCGATGCGCAATCCGCCGATCGCCGTGCCATACACGGGATCAGCCAGTCGCGTGATCTTCGCGATCACGCCGCGCGTCTTGAGCTCCTTCGTGACCTCTTCGCCAAGTCCGCGCAGGTGGGAACCGCCTCCCCCTAGGATTATGTTCTCGAGCATCTGTCTGCGCGCGATCTGGCTCTGGCCGACCTTGCCCACTTTCTGGATCGCCTCGGCCATCAGCTTGACCATCGGCGAGCAGGCGTCCACGACAGCATCGGAGATGTCGATCTCGCGCGTCGCGAGCGTATCATCGATGCACTCATACTTGCCCTTGCATTCCGGCAGGTGGGCTTTCGTGACCGCACCGTAATCTACGAAGACCCTCCGGGCGTCGTCGAGCGAGAACGTCATCGCCCAGGGATACTTGCGTTCGCTGGTCTTCGGGTCGACGTCGTTGATGTGGTTCAGATTGTAGCGGATGCTGTTGATCATCTCTGCGGATGCGAAGTTGACCAGCCGCGTCTCATCGTTCGTCTTGACGGACCTTTTGAGCGTCTCGACATGGCTGTGCGGGGTATACGTGGGATCGGACATGTGCACTCCGACGACGTCGGTCGTTACCTCACCGATGGATGCATAGATGCTGTGGCACATCTTGTCGATGCCGTAGCCCTCCGATGCGGCGCCGCCGGCGCCCTGCGATATAGCCTTCTTGAGCGCCAATGCCTTGTTCGAGCGCATCAAGTCGATGATCAGTTGGGCGGACTCGTTCGGCTTGCGGCTCTGCGCCTTGGCCTCATGCAGCTCCGCCATCTCCTCTGGCGGAAGCGCGAATATTCCGACCACCGATTTCGATTGGACGTACCCTACGATGTGGTTGAATCCGAGAGCGAACAGCTCGTGGTCCGCGACGCGACCGCCGCGGATGACATAGCCCCCTTTCCCGTCTTCCGGCCGTATCCTGCCGTCGACCTGGATCTGCTCCATGATCTCCTGCGCCTGGCGGCCGTAGAAAACCGACCTGCCGAACATGTTGGACAGGTTCGGGTTCGTTATCTTCAACACGCAGCTGGGGACTGACGCGACCACGACCGGATCCTTGCCGGTACGGGGCTCGTACATGGTCTTGTCGCCGAAGACCGCGAGCTCGTCGTCAGGGATCCTCAATGCGCCCTGTTCCCCGAAAACCGCGATCTTCCAATAACCGCCGCCCAAGTCGAAGCTTGCCTTGACCTGTTCGTCGGATCCAGTCTTGTCTGCCATGAAGTTACCCCCTGTAATGATGATCGTACTCCGGGAGAAAGAGGAGTCCTTTATAAATCTTATGACATTGTTCTCACTATGTAGTAAATTCATTTTGAGGGTTCGAGAGAAACTGCTCCTGAAATGCGAGCGTTCTGCCTCAACGCTCCCGACGGCAGGCGCCGAGTCCGAGCCTCGGCGAGCCATCAGGCGTCGATGCTCCCGACGGGATTCAGCGAAGTGCCACAGCACGAGCTGCGCCAGAGAACCGAAGTTCTCTGAGCGTGTTCAAATCCCGCTCGATTGTGTGCTGCGGGCTAGATACGATTGCATGCTCCCGACGGGATTCAACCGAGCGCTGTGAGCGCAGCGAACTGGGCGAGCGTTGTGCCACGGAATCCGCAGATTCCGTTGGCATGTTCAAATCCCGTGTCGATCACGTATCCGGAATTCGAACGCTCTGATGCTCCCGACGGGATTTGAACCCGTGTCAGAGCCTCGAAAGGGCTCCATCCTTGACCGGACTAGACGACAGGAGCGATGATGATGCTTCACGACGGGCCATTTAAAAACGTTACTAAAGAAAAAGAAAAGAAAAGAAGATCAGTGCTTGCGGACCGCGAGGTAGTACAGCGCTCCGATGGCGAACACCAGGAGCAGCACCGCCGCAGGTTGCGGCGCGCCATTGCCGTTGAACGAGGCCGTAGCCGCGCCCTGGCCCGCGAACCTGCCTTGCCCGCGCTCCATGACCACGATGCTCTTGCTGAGCGTGCTCGCCTTGTTCTTCTGCTTGCCTTGGCCGTCCTTGGTCTTGTCGACCAGCTTGTGGCTGACGCCGAGCGCCTTGCCGTTCAGACCGGGCACCGCGCCCGTGATCATCGCGCCCGTGGTCTCGACCGGGCACGCGATGTTGAACAGCAACGCCTCGGTGCCCTGGCTGACCGAAGTGGACTTCACGGTGTCGTCGACCACGCAACCGTCAGGCGGGACGACCGTGGCGGTCACGTCCCAGGACGTGTCCGTCGTGTCATAGATGAACACCGCCTCGCTGTTGGTCTCGAGCACGTCGGGATCGAACACCTGCAGGAGGCTCCCTCCCACGGCGCGACCCGAGCTGCACGTCCACTGGCCGTTCTTCGTGTTGGTGACGAACATCTTGCTCACCAACGGGCTCGCGAAATCGGTCGAGTACTTGAGCGTCGCAGGGGCGCAGGCTTCTCCCGCGCTCGCGTCCTCGAGGACGATCTGGCGCTGTTCGGGGGCGAGCACCGCCGCGTTGGGCTTGAACTTCGTGAAGTCCTTGCCGTCGGCCGTGAACACGTCGAACGACGCCGTGCGCGTCTCGCCGAAGCCCTGCAATGTCACCTGTCCTGCGCCATCCTGCAGGTAGCCGTTGACCGGCGCGATCCCGCGGCTGACGCCAGCCGAGCCGACGAGGCTCTTCTGCACCGTCACCGGGAAGATCTTGTCGTCTCCCGACGTGCCGGTGAACGAGACGCCGCTGCTGAGCGGCACGATGAGCAGGTCGGTCACCGGGCTGTTGGGCCCGATGAGCTTGAGGCTCGATCCGGACGCGATGGTGACGCTCACCAATGCGCCGTTCTTGTTCAATTGGACCGTAGCCGTGCTGGGTCCCGCGTTGTCTATGAAAAGGTTGTTGCCAGAGACACGCACCGTGACCGCGGCGTCAGAAGCTGAGACGCTCTGGATTACGAAACCCGCGAAGGGCGTCGCGTACGGTCCGACAGTCCCTTGCACGCGCAAGGACCCTCCGTTCAGGAAGGGGTTCGAGACCGCGACCAGGTTCAACTGCGTGAACGTACCCTGCTGCCACGTGCCGGTCTGCTGCGCTGTCGTGCCGCCGACCTTGAACGTGACCGTGGCGCCGTCCGTGCCGCAACCCGGTTGCGTGGACGCGCTCGCGACGTCAACCGAGTATGCGCCGCGCGATGCCGTGGTCGTTCCGCAGGACGTTGTCCCTATCAGGGCGACGACCTGCACGTTGTCCGCGGGCTGGCCGTCGAGCGTGACGCTGCCCGAGAATGTCGCTGAGGTCTTGCGCACAATGACCGTGCCGGTCACGAATCCGATGCCGGTCGCGCCGTTTTCTGCGACGACCGAGTAGTCGAGACGCGCGCTGCTACCTGCCGTGAGCGGCGCCGTCGTCGGGATGACGATGACCACGCCGTTCTCGATCGTTTTCGTCGTTGCGACCTGCGTGGCGGTGGTGAAGTCTGCCCCCACCTCGCGTGCGATGACGACCGCGATGGCCTTGTTGGAGGTGTCCAGCAGGGTGAATTCGGGCTCGCCCTTCGCGTTGATGCGGCCGCTGAGCACCGCGATGTTCGAGTATGCCCTTCCGTCGAAGAGCGCAGTGATCGGGACCAGTATGCCGTTCCGCTTGAACTTCATGTCAAGGGTCGACGCACCGGACTTCAGGCCGCCGATATCGACGTCGAATGTGCGACCGTTGTACTTGATGAGGAACGAGCCGACGTTCGCGTACACCTTGGAGGGCTGGAGGTCGAGCGACGCCTCGATGTCGAGTTTCGTGCCGGTGAGCACCGAGAGCGCGTAGTTGGTGATGCTCGCGATGGGCGCGTTGAACTTCACGCTCACGCGGTCCGTCGCGAACTCGACGAACTCAGGGAAGAGGCTGAACGGCGACACGCGGAAGGCATTGTCGCTCTTGCCCAAGCGCTCCTGTCCGTTGTACGTGGACTGCCCAATCGCGCGGACGAAATACTCAACCTTCGAACTCAACGGTTCCGAGACCTGGATAGTCTGTTTCTCTACGCTGAATGAGCCCCGCAGCGTGTCTGCGGTTCCCGAGAATATCCTGCTGCCGATGATGGTGGTCGTCCGGTCGGCATTGACCTTATGGATCTCCACGGTGAACGTGATAGGCGCCGACGGGGGGAAGAAGGTCGCGGTGCCGATATCCATGATCGGAGTCGCGAATTCCATCGCAGACGGGATCTTGCCTACGGCGACCGGAAGGACAAAGGCCTTGCCTCCGTTGATCCTCACGTCTGCGCTCGATGATGTCGCGGGCGCGCGCTGGATGAGGTTCCCGTCCCGGAACATCGTCCAGTAGCCATACTGCGCAGAGAACGCAGGGTAGGAACCGAGCGCTTGGCCCGTGAGGTCGTCGAATTTCGCCGAATTGATCTGCGAGAAATACACCGTGCCGTCGGCACCGGCACTCTCTACAACGTAGGACGCAGTGGTAATGGTCGCACCAGATTTGGGATCCGTGATGCTCGTGAGCCCCTGATAGGTCACGAAGAGGGTGGTGTCATAATAATTAGTTATGGCTGTCCTGACGCCCTGCTGCAGCGTGAGCGTGACGTCGAACGTCTCCGATGGCGGCACTTGCGCAGAAGCGGACAAAGCGAACACCGAGAGCGCCGCCATCAAAACGATCAGAAAAGTGACTTTCTTCATCCGTGCACCTCTTTAATGCTATCTTGGTATACAGTTGCGTATACTAGGTAATATATAAATTTACTTTTTAATTCCTGCAAGAACACCGACGAGATGATGTTCACGTGAATGCTCGAAGAAAACTGAATCTGATACGCTCGGCGGATAAAGCCGTTGCGACGGCAGACCCGCACTCGCGCTTATGCGCTCGGCGGGCAGTCGCCGACGTGCGGTCGGCGGGCCCTCCTTCGCGCATGTGTCGATTGTAACTCGATACATGCGCTCGGCGGTGCTAGTCGAACGTGCGCGCTCTCCTGCACCCCTCGCGCTCGTTCGCTTACGCTCACGATGCGCTCGGCGGGAATCGAACCCGCATCTCAGCCTTGGCAAGGCCGCATTCTACCACTAGACCACGAGCGCGTGGTGTTCGTTGTGTTCGGGATTCGTATTTAAAGATATCTTTGCCCACGATGCGTGATGCTTCAAACGTGACCTCCCCCGGCAGGTTTGACGTGGCTTTACAAGCAGAACGTAGCGTTCTGCTGTACAGCCGAGACCTTCGGGCTCGGCATGTATTGGAATCGATGCGATAACCATAACTCCACCACCAACCTGCTTGGGACTGCAACGGATGCGGGGCAAGGCTATTTAAGGCGGCACTCGTTCATGCGTCCATGAAATTCCTGATAATCGGCGACCTGCACGGGCGGATGCCGAGGATCCGGTTCAAGGGATTCGATGCAATAATCGCGCCGGGAGACTTCTGCTCCGACGCGCTGCGCACGCACATGTTCCGCGCGATGCGGAGGAACATGGAACATCCTGACCGGCCAGCCGTGCAATGGTACAATCTCATCGGGAAGCGCCGCGCCAGGAAAATGGTGCTGAAGTCGTTGGCGGACGGACGGCGCATACTCGAATTCCTGGACTCCTTTGGCGTGCCCGTGTACACGGTGCCAGGCAACTGGGACTGGACGGGCGGCAGCGCGTGGAAGTTCCTTGATAGGAACCATTGGAAGGGATTGAAGAGAGGATTGCGGAATATCATAGACGTCTATCACCGCCGTGTCTCTGTCGAGGGCTTCGACTTCATCGGGCACGGCATCACGTCCGGGCCTGAACTGCCGGTGCACCATCTGAAGGAGATGACGTCTGCTGAACGGAAGCGCGCGCGACACGCCTACGAAAGACTCAGACGACCTGTCGCGAGACTGTTCAGGACGCGGACGCCCGTAATCTTTTTGTCGCACAACGTGCCGTACGGCACGCCGATCGACAGGATCACCGACAAGAACTCGCCCAGGTGCGGCATGCACTTCGGTTCCTACCTCGCGCGCGACATGGTCGAGACGCATCACCCCATCGTGTGCATCGGGGGCCACATGCACGAGCATTTCCGCGCGTGCAAGCTCGGCAAGACGACGTGCATCAACGCCGGATTCGGGTCGGACGTGAATGTTTGGCTGGAACTCGACGGCCGGCGCATCAAGAGATTGAAGTTCTATCGCAGAAGATAGTAGTCTGCGGCAGCCCGGCGCGAGCAAGCCGGGGGACGCCCCAGCCGGGGTGGCTTGCGGAGCCTGCCGGGGTTGCCGCAAAGTTTTAAAAGCACATAACCGCATGGCTTGACGGGCCCGTAGCTCAGTCCGGCTAGAGCAGCGGTCTTATACGGCACTGCTCAATCCAGCCTAAGAACACCGCCGGTCGACCGTTCAAATCGGTCCGGGCCCATCATATTCCAAAACGGTGACGCGACAACCTTTTATACCACGCCAGCTTGGATGGGCCCGAGGTGATACGTATGAACAAAGTCGCATTCTGGGTCTACTGGACCATCGCGGTCGCGTTCGGCATCCAGTCGATCGTCGTGTCGAGCGCCATGATCGCGAAGACGCTCACGGTGAACTGGCTGGCGCCGCAGGTGACCGCCGCCGCGGGCTGGATCACGCTCGTGCTCGTCATCATCGGCCTGCTCAACCTGCTGATCTGGGCCGTGCGCAAGTAAGCATGAACCCGCGCGGAAACGAAACCTTTTGGCTTTTTTTCATGGTGCTCCTGCTGGCGATCGTCTTCTGGCAATTGAACGTCATCATGGAGATGAGATTGAGCGACGCGATCCCTCACGCGCCGACGCCGCTCGTGCAGCCTCCCGAGGAGCGCACGCAGGTCACGACCGACCAAGGCTTCATCGAGAAGTTCATCAAGGAATCCGAGCAGAGCGAACGCGACAGGCCCTCGCTGGATATCGACGAGTTGGAGCTGCACGTCCACGATCTCACCAATGTCGAGCGCGCGCAGAACGGGCTTGACCGGCTGGAGTACGACGACGCACTCGCCGCTGTCGCGCGGGCGCACAGCGAGGACATGGCCAGCCGGGGCTTCTTCGACCACACCAACCCCGACGGCGAGAGCCCATCCGACCGCGCCGAACGACAGGGCTACAAGTGCCGAAAGGTCGGGATCCTGTACATCACCGAAGGCATCGCCGAGAACCTCGCGAAACTCTCCGTCTACGAATCGAAGACGTCCCTAAAGTACCAAGGCAAGACGTACTACGTTTACGAATGGTACTCGCAGGACGAACTGGCCGAGAAGACCGTCGACGGCTGGATGGACAGCCCAGGACACCGCGAGAACATCCTGACGGAAGGGTACGACGCAGAAGGCATAGGCGTGGCCGTCAGCGACGAACTCGTGTACGTCACGCAGGACTTCTGTTAGCCCGTTCCCAGGCTGAACCTCAAGCTTTCCATACCCAGGCAGGTTTGTAAAGGTGTAATGGCAATTGAATCAATACCGATGAAGCCACGTCAATCGTGCTTGGGCAGCAAGGCCGGGGACGAGGCGGCGATTCACGCATTTCGCCGCGCCAACAGCAAGCTTTATAAGACACCATCTGGACCTTGCCGTCATGAAACGCAGCTCCCGTCGCTGGAAGAAGAAGCGACAGATGCGCTGGAAGTGGCAGCGCAAGCGCATGAAGAAGGAAAGAAGGAAGCGAGCTGCGCGAGCTTCGGCGTGAGTCGTAACATTTTTCTAGTCTGACGACCCGAGTCCATGCATGGAGAACGGGGTTCTGTACTTCCGGGTCGAATGCCTGCGGGCGACGCACTATCTCGCCGCGCGGTCTGCCGAGCACGCACGGACGTTCGCGGGCATCATGAAGAGCGGAGACGAGACGCTCGAAGAGATCAGCGAACAGCATGCGGCCGAACGCGCGCCGCACTTCAAGGAGTTCGCGCGCAGGAAAGACCTGTGCTCCGACGGGACCTACAGTTTAGGCGTGGTGCTGAAAGATCATTCGCCTCCGCACATGCAGGGTAGCGCGCCTTACTTCAGGCACTGAACATCTTGTAGATATCCTCGCGCTTGCGCGAATAGTCGCGGACAGTATTCAAATGCGTTGCTGCGAATTTTCCGTGGTTCTTCCGACGGACCCGGAACACGTCCGGCGCTGACCGGAAGAACGCGCGCGCATCCTGATGCCCATTTAAATACCCCTTCGATACCTTTATATAGAACCTGCCTGCCCGAAGAACTATTCTTTTCTGCTAAGAAGAGAATCCTGAATCAACACCAACAGTCCTGTCAGTTCACCACCTATGGTGGGAGGCGGTATCCATCCGCCGTCGACAGATGTCCGCGAAACCAAAACACACAGACGTAACAGTCTCTGGTTTTGATCGCATCATCTTCATGATTGCGCGTACTCGAAGGTCGCGCATGATGAACAGACAGCCGAACTGTCAATTCTGAACAAAGTTTGACAATAGTGATGCTCCGAGAATAAAGAATTCTCGGACGTATTTTCGACGCAGACAAAATCTCACGATTTTGTCGTGCAAAAAGAAGCCTCAAAAACTTCTTTGCGTCGGGAACGATACTTGCGACCAAAATAGAAGATTTCATCATCGCAGCTCGATGATGAGCTTGCAACTGCCGTGTCTCAACACACGGCGTAGGCGAGGAAACATTCCTTGTTTATCCTGCAAGCGGTTGCTGCTATCTGAATCCCGCTAAGACATGCAAGTCTATGCCGCAAGGCATGGCGAACCGCTCAGTAACACGTCGATAACGTTCCTTCAGGTTCGGGATAACCTCGGGAAACTGAGGATAAGCCCGGATAGGGTACGGGTACTGGAACGTCCCATACCCCAAAGGCAACGCCTGAAGATCGGTCGGCGCCGGATTAGGTCGTAGGCGGTGTAATGGTCCACCAAGCCGCAGATCCGTACGGGCCTTGAGAGAGGGTGCCCGGAGAGGGACACTGAGATATTGGTCCCAGCCCCACGGGGTGCAGCAGTCGGGAAAACTTCGCAATGCGCGAAAGCGTGACGAGGGGATTCAGAGTGCTCAGGGATTATCCCTGGGCTTTTGCCAAGGGCAAAAACCTTGGCGAATAAGTGGTGGGCAAGACTGGTGCCAGCCGCCGCGGTAACCCCAGCGCCACAAGTGGGAACCACTTTTATTGGGTCTAAAGCATCCGTAGCCGGCTTTGCAAATGCCTTGTGAAATGGTTGCGCTCAACGTAACCACGTGCAAGGTAGACTACAAAGCTAGGGACCAGAAGAGGTTGGCCGTATTCCTGGGGGAACGGTAAAATGTTATAATCCCAGGAGGACGACCGATGGCGAAGGCAGCCAACCAGTATGGATCCGACGGTGAGGGATGAAAGCTAGGGGAGCGATCCGGATTAGATACCCGAGTAGTCCTAGCCGTAAACGCTGCATGCCAGATGTTACACAATCTTCGAGATTGTGTAGTGTCGTAACGAAGGTGTTAAGCATGCCACCTGGGAAGTACGGTCGCAAGGCTGAAACTTAAAGGAATTGGCGGGGGAGCACTACAACGGGTGCGGCGTGCGGTTTAATCGAATTCAACGCCGAGAATCTCACCAGGGGCGACGGCAGAATGATGCTCAGTCTAATGGGCTTAGCAGACGAGCCGAGAGGTGGTGCATGGCCGCCGTCAGCTCGTGCCGTGAGGTGTCCTGTCAAGTCAGGCAACGAGCGAGACCTGTATCCATAATTGCTCACGGGCCAGCAATGGTGACTGCGCACATTATGGAGACTGCCTTGGAAACAAGGAGGAAGGTGCAGGCTACGGTAGGTCTGTATGCCCCGAATCCTCTAGGCTACACG
>JACQNC010000004.1 GCA_016203225.1 Candidatus Woesearchaeota archaeon
CACAATCGTCAACGACACCGATGGCACGTTCCGTGTGCATCGCAAGGGGTGCGGCGACATCACCCGCCGGGAGCGCTCGCGCGGTGCGAACAGCGTGTGGGATGTCGTCGCCAAGAGCGCACGGAACGCCGTCGAAGTCGAGCGACTGGGCTTCCGGGAAGAGTTCGGTGATGAGGCCGACGACTTCGAGTTCGTCGTCCTGCCCTGTACCAAGGAGGCCCAGTGATGCCGCTCGCCGAAGATTACGTATGCTACAGCGTGCTGCGCGGGCAGGTGCAGCACGGCATCGCGGCGAAGACGCTCATCGACATCGGTGTCGGGTGTAGCGTCACGGCAGTTCAAGCAGAACGGATTGCACGATTCGCGGCGAAGAGCCTACGGGTCGAACTTCAGGATGTTTACATCAAGAACCACCTAACACGTGGTCATGCCCGTGAGACCGACATCATGTTGCCACACTGGGTTCTTCATAGGGCGAAGCCGTTCGTGGTCTACTACATCGTACATGAAGTCGCGCACCTGCATCCAGATGCGCATGGACACGAGCGCAGCTTCAAGCGCGTGGAGCGTCGCGCGTTGAAGCGCTTCGGGCTCGGCATCCGTTACATGCATGCGTACCCCCGCGTGTTGTTCTCGCTCAAGGACGGCCACGACCTGTGGGAAGACCCAAGGCAATACGCCCTGCGTCTCATGCGCGAAGAGACCGTTCATCTGCGAGAACGGGAAGCGAAGCTTCAAATAGCCCCGACTCCTATTACCACCAGCAGTGAGGCACAGGCATGACGAAAAGGAGATATTCCTATCGGGGTAAAATGGCCCCATTGACTATTCATTTACCTCGCTCTCCAAGAGTTCTAGGTTACATTGCAGGTTTGCTCGATGGAGAAGGAACGGTTGCGCTATTCAATCGGAACGACGTGGTTGGAAAGAAACATCCCTATGTCTCCATCGGCAATACGAACCATCGTTTGATTCTCTGGCTTTACAAGACCATGGGAGGAACTGTGACTAGCGGATGGACTGGAAATACAAAACACAAGCGGTGTTATGTTTGGCGTTTGCAAGGCACGCTCAACGTTCTCGCGTTTCTTAGAGTCATGCAGCCCATGTTGCGGATTAAAAATACAAAGGAAGTAATCCGATTCTGCGAATGGAAGATTGCGAAAGTGGAAGAATTAGGAGGCCAAGTCAATGAGTAAGGCCGAAACCGTCGTAGAACGTGTCAAGCGAATCGTAGCCGAGTATTCGGGCATGCGTTTGACCTTGCGTCAAATATTCTATAGATTGGTTGCCGCGCAGGTCATCGAGAACACCAAGAGCAACTATCAGTCCCTGAGCAAGATTCTCGTGGATGCCCGTAAGGCGCGCAAGATTCCCTACACCGCCATCGAAGACCGCACGCGCTCGATGCACAAGGGCCACGGCAGCGACCTGAAGGCAGCGGAGCATTTCAACGCCTACTGGGAATACGTTACGAAGATGGACCAGCGCTACACAATGCCCAAGTGGTGGGGTCAGCCGAAGCGCGTGCAGGTGTGGCTTGAGAAGCAGGCCCTGCAAGCACTCTTCGAGCAGGTCACCGACGCGGAAGGCGTGGACCTTGCCGTGTGCAAGGGATACCCGTCGCTCACGTTCCTGTGGGAAGCCGCACGAACGCTGCGGGGGCTCAAGGAGGAAATCCACATCGTCTACTTTGGGGACTTTGACCCGAGCGGTATGGACATCGAGCGGTTCGTCGGCGAAACGTTGCGCGATGAGTTCGGCATCAATGTGACCGTGACGCGCATCTCCATCACGCGCGAGCAGATTGACGAATACAACATCCCGCCCGCGCCCGCGAAGCCGACCGACTCGCGCACGGAAGCGTTCGTGGAAGAGCACGGCGTCGCGTGGCAGGTGGAGCTTGACGCAATCGAGCCCCGCACGTTGCAGGGGTTCATCCGAGACTCAATCCGCGTGCACTTCGATGAGGAAGCCGGAACGCAACGCAACATGGAGTTAGAGCGGCGGCGCGCGCAGATTCGTGAGTGGCTGGATGATGCCGTCAACCCGGACTTCGACCCGCCCGAAGAGGAATGATGAAGGCCACGCTGCGCGGCTACCAACAGGAAGCGCTCGATGCGTTTCTCGCAACAGGCAAGGGCACGCTCAAGATTCATCCCGGCGGGGGAAAGACCATCATCGGATGCGCTGCCATCGAAGCGCTCACCATACGGAGGATGGGGTGGCCCAGTCCGTTCCTAACGCTCGTTGTTGTGCCGACCAAGGAGTTAGAAGACCAGTGGGAGAAGGTATTCGATGAGCAGGGCATCACGAACTATGCCATCGTGACCTACGCGATGGCCGCCCGGAAGCAAACCGGGATGGGTGGCAGATACGAGCACGACGCCACATGGTTCGCGTCGTTCGACCTAATCATCTTCGATGAGGCTCATCACCTTGCGGAAGGCGTGCAGTGGCGGCAGTTGCTCATCCCTGCGTTCGTGGCTCCCTACGCGCTCGGGCTCACGAGTACGCCGCCGCTGGACCCGGAGAATCCCATGCTGCGCGTGTTGCCAGTGCTCTACGAGCGGACATTCGCGGACGGGCTCGAAGAGGGATATGCCGCTCCGGTCGAAGTGCGCCCCATAGCCGTGCAACTCACTGAGGAAGAGCGCAAGAAGTATGCCGAACTGACGGAAGAGATAAGGGTCCACATGCTTCGTCGTCCCGGCAATTTCCAGAACCCGGTCTTCACCAAGCGAAAGATGGTCGCCGCCATGGCCGAGCAGAAGTTCACAAAACTCGCTGACATAGTGGATAACATCAATGTAGACGGTAGTCCACAGAGGATTCTGGTCTGGTCAGAGTTCATTAGCGCCCTTGAGCAAGCGCACACGGTGCTCACGCAACGCGGAATTCGAGCCGAGTACGTCCACGGTAAGCAGGCCAACGGCTTTCGGAAGGCGTTGTTCGAAAACTGGGGTCGAACATTCCAAGTTCTTCTGGCTGCCAAGGTGGCGGAGGAAGGAATCGACTACCCAACGGTTGCGCACGGCATTATTCTGGCGGGCGCGAAGACGAGCCGTCAGAACGTGCAGCGCATCGGGCGGCTGTTGCGCCCCATGCCGGGCAAGACCGCGAAACTGTGGGTGATTTTTTGCGAGCGCACAATGGAAGAGAAAATCATCCCGCTCATTGATTTGGTGACTGATGAATGACCCAGTTCCCCCGAGTCCGTGACGTGCTCAACAAGCTGAGGCACACTGGCCAGCTTGACCACGACGTGCGCCTGCTCGTGCGGGACCGCGCGAGCGACACCGGCACCAAGGAGATTTCCGGCGACCAGATTCGGCGCATCGGCAAGCGCGAGTTCGAAGCGGGCTTGCCCGAAGACCAGTGGGACGCATATGGCCACATCGCTGGCCTTGGCGCTGTTACAATTCCTTTCTATAAGGTCACGGTCATCTGGCAACGTGGTGAGCGAATCTGGGAGAGGCCATGACCGTCTGCGAGAAGTGCGGAAGGTTCATGAACATCGTCTCCACGCAGGTAGATGTTGGAGACGGCGACGAAGAGTTTGAATTAGAAGCGTGCACGTCCTGTCGAATCATCTACGTGTCTAGCGGCGGCGAGTGGACGGTGAAGTTGGGATGAATCTTCTCGTCGTGGGCGACTGCCATGGATACGAAGGCATGTTCGCAGCCGCGCGGCTCGCACGCGAGCTTGAGGCCGATGCGGTGATTCAACTCGGTGACTGCTGGAGCGAGAACTTGGCCAGGCTTATCTCGCCGCCATTCCATGTCATCCCACGCAACCATGAGCAGGGGGACCTGTGGGCGCGCGGCGAGTTCGGCGCGGGCATCGTTGGCCACATGG
>JACQNC010000005.1 GCA_016203225.1 Candidatus Woesearchaeota archaeon
GTTTGCGCACGTCATCCACTGTTTTCAGCCCTTGTTGGTGCAGGATTTCCTTGGTTTTTACTCCCACCCCTCTGAGCACACTGACGTCTTGGGGCGCTAGGAAGTCAAGTACCTTTTCAGGTGGCACGACCGTGAGACCATCTGGCTTCTGGAAGTCAGAGCCTGCTTTGGCGATGAGCTTGTTTGGTCCGATGCCGACGCTGCACTTCAATCGTTCTTGTTCCCAGAGCGCTTGCTTGATCTCTTTTGCCAACTGTTCAGCCGCATCATATGTCTGCACGTGCGAGACATCGAGGTAGGCTTCATCGATCGACACCTGCTCGATATTTTCGACGAATCTGCGCAACAACGCCATGACTTTCGCTGAGACCTGCGTGTACAAGCGGTAGTTGACAGGCAAGAACACGGCGGAAGGACAGGCGCGGTAGGCGCGCGAGATCGGCATCGCCGACTTGATGCCGTATTTCCTGGCTTCGTAGTTGGCCGTCGCGACGACACCTCTTCCGGCGCCTGCTTTCGGGTCGGAGCCGACGACTATCGGTTTGCCTGCGTGTTCGGGATGCTCGCGCTCCTCGACTGCCGCGAAGAACGCGTTCAGGTCGAGATGCATCAATATCTTGTGCTGGAGCTCTGTCTCAAGCATGGCATTCCGAGAACACCGGTCCCTTAAAAGCGCTTTGCGAGGATGTCCAGTGGTTTAAAAATCAGCGTTTCTCGACCAATTTCCGCATGCGTTCGACGAAGTCCTCTGCCATGGCGTAGTATTTCGTGTATTCGTCGCCCTTGATCTCCTTGACCTCGCGGTGCACTATCATCTTGCTGAGGTTGTAGAGGAAGCGCAATGCCTGGGGGTATTTCGGCTCCAGATGCTTGGTCTTGACGAACTTCTCTTCGAGCAGGTCCGGCACGTGATCGGGGCTGGGTGGAATCTCACCGGTTGTCATCAATGCCGCGTGCGCGCTGTCGATGGCTGCCCAGTACAGGTCCAATGTGGCCTGCATGATGTGCCATTTGCTGTTGTGCAGCGTCGTCGGAGCGCGCATGTAGTAGCTCCAGACGCTCTCCTGCGTCGGCCGGATGCGGCCTTCGCGGAGCAGCATCTGCAACGGGTCGAAGAATCCCGTGTCGAGGATGGCCAAGCCGTTGCGGAGCATGTTGATACCGACAGGGTCGCCCGCTCTGACGTATTCCCAGAAGCTCGTGAGACGCAAAGTCGTGACGTGCAACCTCGGCGAGACATCCACCACCGACTTCTCGATGATGATGCGGTACGTCTGTATCATCTCGTGGCTGAGCTGGACAGTGACATCGTCGACCACCACGAGGACGTCGATGTCGCTTTTAGGACTGCGCGTCTCGCTCGTCGCCGCGCTGCCGAAGATGACGACGGCTTTCAGGAAGTTGCCGAACTCCTTGTAGAGCTTGTGCGCGAACGTCCGCGCCAATTCGCGGTCTTCCTTCGTGTAGAGCGAGAGGACAGGGTTCTCGCGAGGATAGATCTTGAACTCAGCCATTCCCAAAGCCTCACGAAGACTGCTCCTTCTGCGCTTTAAGAAGATTTGTCACTCCACAAAAATGGTCAAAATAGGATTTTGCCCGTTCCAAAGCGTGATGATGCCAAAACTCGCCGTTCCCAGGCTACCCGTTCACAAGCAGGTTTGAGGTCGCATCACGTCTGTAGATTGGACTGCGCTAGAGCCACTACCAATCTGCCTGGGGAGAACTGCTGGGGACGCGGCAATGGATAATGGCGCAGAGCTATTCCAACCCAAGTCCTGACCAGAACGGACTGCCGCGGTATTCCTCAGACAGGGCAAGGTCGCCGAACAGGAAATAGGGTGGGTTGTTCTTGCCGAAGTAGGACTGCTGAACGTCGCCCCAGTCCAACCGTTTCGCGCCAGGCGCAGAAAGCCCGTAGATGGAATGCCCGAAGAGCTTCCAGCCGCCGTACAAGGCCTCGTACTGTTTCGAAGGGTCCTGCGCGCCTGGCTCGACGACCATGTCTGTGATGCCGGCCTTCTTCATCAGCTCGACGAATTCCTTGATGGGCGCGGAGCCCATGCCGGGCGTGAGGTGCTCGTCGTGGTAGCCGAAGTTGTCCGTGATGTGCAGGTGACCTATGATCTTGTGCTTGTTCAGGTCCTCCATCTGGTTGAGGATCCATCCCTTGAAGCGTTCGTTCGCCGCGGCGACGGTCTCGCCTGGCTTGGACTCGAAGTACTTGCGCCACGTGTTCAGGTGGCCGATGTCGAGCGTGGCCTTGATGTGGTCTCCCGCGATCTTGGCCGCGTCGGATTTGTTCTTGCCTTGCTGGACGAGCATGTCCGTCATCTTGTTGCGGGCCGTGATTATGACTTCCTTCAGTTCCTGCGGGTGCGAGCCGTAGCGTTCCGGGAAGAGGTTCTCCGGCGCCACGAACAAGGGACGCTTGCCGTCCTTGTTGAGCCCTTTCTCCTGCTCGAGCTGATACGCGTACACGCCTGCGCGCGCCATGCTGTCCGCGCTCTTGTCGACAGCGACCTCCTTGATGGGCTTTATGCGCTTGAGCGTCTCCTCGTAGTCCTTCTGCTGCTCCTGGTACGAGAGCGCAGCGTGCTGGATGCGTGCGAGCTGGTGCTCGACCTGGTCGAGTTCCTGCTTGATGATCTCTGTCGGCAATTTCTCTTCGCTCGGCACGAGTCCTGCCGCGTCCATCTCGGTGCGCAGCTCCTTCTTCAGGTGTTCCTTGCCTTCGCCTGCCGCTTGTTCGAGCTTCTTGTACAGTGCGAGCGCTTTTTCCATGTGTTTCTTGCTCTCGACCAGCCGGTCGTAGCCCTGCATGTGGTACAGTCGCTCTCCTTCTGCCTGCAATCGCTTGCTGTCGACTAGCTGCTTGTAGTACATCTGTTCCGGCGCGAGCGCGTCCTTCGGGTGCTCCTTGTTCCACTCGCTCGTGAGCTTGACGACCTCGTCCCAGCCGACCTCCTTGAGGACGAACTTGCGCGCTTTGGGGTCGTACTTCGGGACAGGGTTGCCGAACGTGTCCTTCCGGATCTTCCCTTCCTCGTCCTTCTCCCACTCAGGCATCTGGATGGGGACGTTCTTGCGCACGGCCGTGATGATGTCCCCTGTGCGCGTGTCGACGAGGTAGAATTGGGCTTCCGTCTCTTCGGTAGGGTGCGCGCGGAACAATCCCTCCTCCTTCGGGGAGACGTTGAATATGGGGCGCGGGAACTCGTCAGTGTGGATCGTGATGGCGCCGCCTTGCGCCGTGTCGGCCGCGAACTCGATGGCGCGCTTGATCTCGTTGACGTTCTGCATGCGCGTGTTCTCGTCGAAACCGCGCTGGCTCAACCCCGCGAAGCCCCCTGTCGAGACTGTCGCGTGCGTGCTTAGGTCGACCTTGTTGATCTTCGCCAATTCCCGGATGGCCGTGCGTTGCTCGGAATCGACGCTCTCGGGAGTTATCTGGCCTGAGAAGATGCTGCCCTTGCCCGCGCCCATGAACCCTATCTCGACCTTGCTCGCGCCTTCCCTGATCTTGGCCACGAGCGGCTGGATGGCGTCCTTCGTGGCCATGATGCTGACGCCGATCTGGCGTAGCGGCATGACCGCGTCGGGGTTGTAGTCCCTGTCCATCGCGTGGTAGTAGCCCCTGTCAGGGCCGTAGTTGAGTGCCATGGTCAAAAGTCTCTTTTGCGTTCTGGTTCGTCCTCGAGTTTCCTTGTCTTGTACGTCTCGATCTGGTGGATGGCCTTCTCTGCGCGCGTGATCTGGTCGGTCGCGTCCTTGTCGTGGATGTACGTGCGGACCTTACTGACCGAGTTGATGAAGTCGCTGTAGTCCTCGAGCGTCTTCGTCTCGCCGGGCGTTAGCTCGTCGCCTGCCGCGAGCTTGTCCCTGATGCCCGCCAGACGTTCGTAGCCGCGGCCTTCCGTGAACCGGTACGCCGCGCGCAAAAGCTCGGGTTGCGCGTACTCGCCGATCGGCCTGTTCTCGGCAGGCACCTGTCGCGGCGCTTCATCCAGTGTCTCTTCGAGTTTTTTCGGCCTGTGGAAGAGCCGTTCGACGTCGACCTTCTTCGTTTCCGGGACCTTGATGCGGTCCAGCGCCTCGAGTTCTCGCGTCGTCTCGCGCTCGATGCTGGCCAGCAGCTCGAGTTCCTTCTGCACCTTTGCCTCGGCTGCCTTGAGGCCGTCCTCGACCAGTTTCCGCAGGATGCGGACCTGGTCAAGGCGCTCGTTCGGCGCGAGTCTGCGTAAGTTCGACACATCGATGCTTGGCATCGACGTGGTAGTGTGATCGCGACTATTTAATCGTTCGTGCCCGTCCCAAGCTACCGTTCCCCGGCAGGTTTGACGCTTTACTTGCATCGAATCGATAGCGATGAAGCGACCACCAATCTGCCTGGGCAGCAATGTCGGGGGTGGTTATCTGCGGGGGAGCGTCAACGCGGACGACTTGTGCGGTTGCGGGGCGTCTGTGTCATATAAGTGGATTGGATTCTTCAATTTTGCGCGACATTTTTGTCACCACGCGACCATGCCGTGGGCTTTCTTGAAGTTCTTGTAAAAGAGGTACGTCATTTTCTTCGCTGATTTCTCGATGTCCTTCTTAGCGGGGCTGCCGCCGCCTTTCTTCGTCTCTGGCCAGAACGCCTTCATGACGTCCTTGAACCCGCCCCACGTCGCAGAGATCGCCTCGTGCGCGCCCTTTATGGGCGCCGTGATGGGTTCCATGAAGCTCTCGAACGCGGGCAGGCCTTTTGGTTTCGGCTCTTCCGGCTTTGGCGGGAAAGCTTCCTTGTCGGCCTCTTCGAGGAATTTCTTCAGGTCGTCCTCTACGCCTTCCAGCGATGCGCGCAGGGTCTCGTTGATGCCCTTGAGCAGGTCGAACTCCTCCTGCTCCCGGATCTTGCGGTACATCGCGATGTCCTTGTCGCTCCATGCGTAGCTACGCCACGTGACCTCCGCCTCGCCGACGTGCACCGGACCGCGGTGCTGGTAGTCCGCCGTGGTCACGGCCATGCTCGGCTTGGTGCGGTAGTTGAAAGTGAGCAGGATGCAGTTGTACAGCATGCTTTCCTTGCCGGTCTTGGGGTCCTTCGACTTGCTCTTCTCCTCTGCTTTGCGGCCGAGAACCTCGACCTCGACCATCGATGTCTCGAACGCCTTGACTAGCTCTGCGCGCGTGTTCTTGTCGAGGTCGAGCTGGAGGTTCTTGACGACGCGCAGGTAGGGCTTGACCCAGTTCATGTAGAGCTTGATCGTGCTGTAGTACTGCCGCAGGTATTTCAGCAGGTAGCTCCTGCGACGCTTGAGTTCCTGTTCGGAGTGTTTCTTCCACGTGTAGTACTGCGTGAGTTTGCGCTTGAGCGTCGTGACGACGTTGGGGTTGAAGTCGTTCTCGAGCTTGTCGACGCGTTTCCAGAAGTCTATCTCGTCCTCGCCGACGGCGCGGCGCATGCGGAAGAACAGGTCGGGCAGGATGACGAATCCCACCTGTTGCGCGAGCCCGAAGACGCTTGCCGGGCTCTTAGAGCCGCCTTCGACGAGGTCGACGTACAATCCCTTGAGCGTGATCTCGGAGCCGTCCGAGTTCGGGTCCTTTTTCTGGCTCTTCTCGTAATAGTCGAGGCGTTCGGCGATGGCGCGGAGTTCGCGCACGTACACGGGGATGCTGCGCACCATGTCGTGTATGACTCGCAGGAACTGCATGACCCTGTCCTGTGACAGTCCGAGGCGTTGCTGGCCCGCGCCGAACATGCTCGACGCCTCCGACGCGCTGAAAAGGTCGTTGAGCTTGTCCACGGTCGGGTAGCCGATGCCGCGGAACTGCGACAGGCTCCAGAAATACATGGCCTCGATGCCCGCGTTCGGGCTCTCGATGATGATCCGGAACCGGTTCGCGGGCTTCGGATAAGCGCCCGCGTATTTTACGATCTGGTCCTTCGTGACCTCTGCTTCGTCCCAATCCTTGAAGTATGTCCTGGGATCGACCGGCGCCTCTTTTTTCTCGTCAGCCATTCTCGTGTTATGCGGGTTGTTCGATATTTAAAGGTTAGTAGGTCTCGACAGCTATATCTTTGATGCGTTTGAAATCGACGTCGCGGGTAATGATCGTGTCGCAGTTGTTCGCGAGCATGGCGCCTACCGTCATCAGGTCGCCATCTCCGACCTCGCGTCCTGCTTTGAGGAGCGCCGCGCCGATGCTGGCCGAACTCGTCGCGGACGCGAGCGATAGATCAAGCATCCGCAATGAAGTCAGCAGCTCGATCACCTTCGGTGCCGCTGCCCGGTTTCCGAAGAATGCGCCGACCAGCACCTCGTGCGCGATCACCGGCGTGATCGCGAGTTCGTCCCCTTCGAGTTGTCGCGCTTTCGCCACAGCCAGCGGGTCATTCCTGAGAAGATCGATCACGAATGTTGAGTCCAGGCATTTCACGGGATACCTAGCTTCTGTCGTGTGTGGTTGCTCCAACGCTTGCGGCCTTCCTTGATGCGCCTCTGCATCTCCTCACCTTCCTCCCACGTGATCGTTCCCGCGAAATCGAGCAGTGACGGTTTGCGTTTCGGGGCGCCGAGCCGGAGAATTATCTCCGAGAAGCTTTCGCCGGGCAGTTTCAGGTTCTGCAGCACAGCATATGCCCGGTCCATTATGGCGATGTTCTTCGTAATGTGGGTATGGGTACCCATATGAGTATTTAAGCCTTGCGCTCTTCGAGAACGACCACAAACCCCACTTTGCTCTGGACGCGCGCGCCGACCTTCGCGGCCAGGGAGTCGACTATCGCATGGCGTTCCTCGCCGACGGCAGGGAGCAGCTTGACGCGCACCGTCTTGTGGCGCTGCAGCTGCCGCTTGATCTCCTCGATCATGCTGTCGGTCAACCCCGACTTCCCGATGTTGATTGTGGGGAGCATAAGGGGGATCCTCCTCAGCGCCGTTTTAAGCTTTGCCCTAATGATAGGCGAGCAGGACAGGACGTCGCGTTCCAAGCGTGATGCACTGAAATGTGAGCACACCCAAACACACTCGGAGGACGAAGTCCTCCGGTGTCTTGAAGGATGCTCCGCACCTTCAAGAGGTTTGTAGCTGTTTCTTTGCTATCGATTCTATGCTCGTAAAGCGACCACCAATCTGCCGGGGGAGATTGCGCAGGGGACGGCGATGACGTAGAGCACGTGCGCAGGTTAACCGTTCCCTGGCTTCTCGTGCCCGGGCACACTCGAAGGACGAAGTCCTCCGGTGTCTTGAAGGATGCTTTGCACCTTCAAGAGGTTTGAGGTGGCATGGTAGCTATCGATTCGATGCCGACAAAGCAACATCAATCGTGCCGGGGGAGAGATGCCCGGGGAATTGCTGGTTTAGAGGATGTACGTTATCATCCAGATGCCCATCGCGATGAGCACGACGCCTGTCAACAGCCTCATCGCTTTCTTGTGTTTCTCGCGCCAGGCGTGCATCTTCTCTGCCGTGACTCCTTTGTACATCACGCCCATTATGAGGAACAACGGCAGCACGAATATCACGTTGTACAGGATGAGCAGGATGATGTGGTTGAGCGTCACGCCTGCCAAGGACATCAGCGTGAGCACGGCGAAGTACACCGCGCCGGTGCACGGGAGTTCGACGAGCGCGACGAACACGCCGAGCCCGAACGAGGTGTACCATTTGTCAGAGATGCGCTTCACGTACATCTTGATGCGCTCGGCGTCCGATGGCGCGATCGCGAGCGAGAACCCTTTGCCGTACCAGAACACGTCCTTGAGCTCGATGAGTCCTGCGATGATGATGAGCCCCGCGATGACAAGATAGGCCGTCGTGGAGAACGCGCCGAGCTGCCTGATGATGGGCAGCAGCACCAGCCCCGCCACGAAATAGGTGACGAAGACCCCTGTGATGTATATCATGCCATGCACGAGGAGCTTGTGCGGCTGTTTGAAAGTCTTCGTGAGGTACGCGAGCAGGAAGATGAGCACGCCGAACGCGCAGGGGTTGATGCTGTCTACTATGGCCGCGCCTACGATGATCGGGATGTTGACGCTCGCGGCCGCCAACACCATGTCAGCAGAACTCGCAGACGTTGTGGCCGTGCTTGTCGACGTATTTCTTCTTGCACGTGCCGCAGCAGAACACCTTGCCCGCGTGCTTGATGACGGTCTTGCACGCGCTGCCGCAGTTCTCGCACTTCAGTTTCTTGGGTGTCGCCATCGGTTCACCTCATTCGAACGTGAGCTCTATCGTGTCCTCGTCCTGCCAGAGATAGTCCCTGAACCTGGAGTCTGGCTGGCCATTGATCCTCATCGTGAGCTGTCCTGGAACGCCGCCGCACAAGTCTCCGTTGCACTTGTCGCCGAGGCATTCGCTCGTGAGCCGCACTCCGACCGCGTCGAACGCGGCGCCGAGCGTGAGCTTGCTCGTGTCGGTTATCCGTTGCGCCGCAGGATCATATGGGAAGACCGTCTCGATGTGTATCCTGTTGCGTTCCTTGTGCGTATGCGGACCCTCGACAGAGCCGGTCTCGAGCGGAAGCCGTAGCTTTTCGCCGCAGACGGTGAGTTCGAGGTTGGTGTGGATGTGCATGGACAGCTTGCAGTTCTGGCCTTGGTTGTCGCAGACCATCACGCCGCTTTCGGTGCCTTCATGGTAGTACTGCTGAAGGCTGTACGCGAAGAAGCCGAGCACCGCGAGCACCGCGAGCCCTATCGCGATCTTGAGCATCGGATTGGGTTTGCTCTTTTTCATTGTCCTATCACCTTCACGTCTCCTGGCGGGAGCGCGCGGATGATGGCGTCCAGGTCGCCTGCGCCTAAATACTTTTGGATTTTCTTTGCCGCGTCGCTTGGCTTGTCCGCGCCTTGCGCTATCAGCATGGTCTTGCGGCAGTGCTTTTTGACCGCCGATTCTGGGCCGGCCATGACCCTGTCGTCGGGCAGCAGCCCTATCGCGAGCTTCAACTGCACGCTCTTGGCGTCGCGCTTGCCGCGCACCATGAACGCGCCTTTCGAGAGGTATTCGCCGGCTTGCGCCTCTTTCGTCACTTGGTCGGGCTTCACGCAGTACGAGTCCATCGCGGACACTCCGAGTTTCCAGCCTTTGCTGTAACTGGCGCATGCCTGACGCGCCTCGTCGAGCGTGATCGCGCCAGGATTCGTGCCTTCTGTCTTGATGATGAAGAACGGGCTGCCTGGCGCTTCGGTGTGGCAGACGATGTCGTGGCCGTCGGTGTGTTTCTTGACCAGCATCTCGTTAGTCGCGGCGTCTCTGCCGCCTACGCACAGGTAGCCCTCGCTTGACAGGAACCAGCGGAACTTCTCATACCATTGTTTTGGCGCGTGCTCGATGACCTCGAGCCTCTTCGCCTGGGTCGTCGCCGGCTTGTGCCTCTCGAGCTCGGCCAGCTGCGCTTGGAATCGCATGACAGCCGCCCGCGCGCCTTTCGCTTTGGCCTTGAGCTTCTTCGCGCGGTCGAAATACGTGGCGGCGTTCTGCTCGACTGTCTTGCGGAGATCGAGTACGATGCGCATCGTCAGCAGGCGCGGGGCGCGTCCACCACTATCGACTTGCCGGAGCAGTATGTGCGTTCTGCGCCGCTGAATATCACCGGCGTGAGCTTAACCTGCAACGGTGTGCCGACGCTTTCGTACGAGAACATGGTCTTGAGGGATGATGCCGCATCGAGCGGCTGCTTGAGGACGTTCGGCACGATGCGGACGTCTGCGCTGCCCGCGATTCGCGCCTGGAGACCGTCGATCGCGAAGGGTCCGTTGTCGAGCGACAGTTCGACGATCGAGTCGCGGACGCACAGTTGCGGCGTGCCGCTTATCGTTATGAGCTGGAGGTCCACCGCGTCGCACGCGCTGGACGCGACTTCTAGGCCCCCTTGCACGAATGCAGCCTGTTCTTCGACGTAGGCCTGGCCGTAGCTCATGACGACGGCTCCGAGAGCGACCGAGAACGCGATGAGAAGCACAGTCGCGATTAGTGGAGAGATTCCGCGGTTCCCGAGCATGGCATTCCTCTTTTACCGGGATGCAGGCAAAACGCTATTTAAAGGTTATGCTGGATGGTCATGAGTTCCCAGGCATCTCGTGCCCAGGCAGTTTGGTGGCTGCATTATGGCTTTCGAATTGATTGCGATGAAGCTGCGTCCAACCTGCTTGGGACTGCAACGGACCCTGGGCGCGGATGACGACCGAGCGAACAACATTTATAAGCGAGGGAAATACGAAAGAGACGATGGCCACTGAAGCCGAACTGCAGGAGCAATTGAAGAACATGACCCCTGAGCAGATCAGGGAATTGCAGAAGCAGCAGTGCATATTCTGCCGCATCGCGGAAGGCAAGGTCCAGGCGCGCAAGGTGTACGAGGACGAGTTCTTCCTGGTCGTGCTGGATATCAATCCCGGCACGCCGGGCCACATGCTCGTGATGCCGAAGGAGCACTACAGCATCCTGCCGCAACTGCCCGAGGAAGTGATAAACCATCTAGGGATGCTGTCGAAGCGTTTGTCGCAAGCTGCCCTCCGCGCGCTGAAGGCGCAGGGCACCACGATCTTCGCGGCCAACGGCGTCGCCGCAGGCCAGCGCGCCTCCCACTTCCTGCTGCACGTCATCCCGCGCATGGAGGGCGACGGAGCCGGCATCACGCTGCCGGCCAACGGAATCTCGGAGGAGATGCTCAGGAAGCTCCAGTCTCAGCTGCAGCCTTTCGTCGACCGCGCGTTCGGGAAGGAGAACGGAGAGCCCGCGCCGCCTTTGGCTGCGGAACAATTGCCGGAACTGAAATCGAAACCAGATAAGACTGAATCTGAAAAGCACGACAAATCTGCCGGGGGAGTCGCCGAGCATAGCGAGCGCGACGCCGCAGACCGCACGTCTGCGAGCGCTCAAGCAGGGGACGAGAAGAAAAAGGCGAAGGACGGCAAAGGCCAGAAGCCTAGCGACAAGTCCAATCTCGACGCCATCACTGACTTCTTGGCTGGTGGCAAATGACCGACTGCGTCGTCTGCCAGCAGGTGGAGAAGAAACTCGGCGTCGTGTTCGAGGACGCTGATATCGTCGCTTTGCTCTCTCCCACGCCTGCGTCGGCTGGCCACATCATCGTCGCGCCGCGACAGCACCACGTGATCCTCGAGCAGGTGCCTGACTGGATAATGGGCAAGCTCTTCACGACGGCGAACAAGGTCTCGATCTCGCTGTTCGAGGGGTTGGGCGTGCACGGCACCAACCTCTTGATCCAGAACGGCGCTGCCGCCGGACAGACCGCGCCGCACGTCTCGGTGCACGTCATCCCGCGCATGGAGAACGACGGCATCGATCTCCTCTGGCAGCCGCGGCAGCTCGGCGAGGAGGAGATGAGCACCATCGAGCTCAAGGTCAAGGAGGAGACTAAGGGTTTGACGCTCGAGAAGGAGCCCCCGAAACCCAAGACAGAAGAGCCGAAGCCCAAGAAGGTCGAGTACTCGCTTTCTGACGAGGAGAATTATCTCATCAAGAGCCTGAGAAGGATCCCGTAGGACTTCTGCTCTCGCGTTCACCGCGTTTCTGCCCAGGCAGGTTTGTAGTGGTGTTATTGCTATCGATTCTGTGCCGATAAAGCTACTACAAACCTGCTTGGGGCTGAACGTGCAGGGGACGTGCGCTACTGTCGCGGATGTTGAGCTTCTTTCGGTGTCGGTTTCGGCGCTTGTGTCAGTTGAACGAAATGGTCCGTGATTACGCTTTCGATGGTGCGCGTGCGGGGGTTGAGGCGGCCCAGGTCACTGCTTGAATCGAGCAACGTGTTGTAATCCGCGAGTTTCCAACCCAACATGAGCGCAAGTTTGCGGGGCTCCATTGAAGTTAGCTGATATGCGGTGAGTGCTGCAGCACGTTTGGCCGTGACGCTGCGCACGTCGGTCGCGGACTTCAGGTCGTCGCGTGTGGGCCTGTTCGCGAGACGTGCAGCCACATCTAGGATTTGGATAACGAGCTTGCTTTCATCGACCGGTTCCTGATGGAGAGATTCCTCTGCCTTGAGCTCGAGGAGGACGTGAGTGATTGCCTTTGCGTCTTTCCCGGATGCTCCGTATCTGCCCCTGATGTTTGTCACGAAGCGCTCGATATCACGGTAACCAACGGCGTTTGCGACAAGGTCCGAGACGAGCTGGAACACAGGATCGCGGTCCTGCTCGCCCTCGCTACGCGGAATTTTTAGGTCCAATCCCGCACCGACCGCGTTCATGTAAAAGACCTGTATCTTCGCGTCCGTGCTCGGTGGCGAGATCTTCAGCCGCAATCCCTGGCAGATGCGGTTGAACAGCCGCGGCGGTAACCCTGGTTTGAGCTGTTCCGCGGGCACGTCGCTCGCGATTACGATGCTCTTGTCTTTGCCGAGCAGGTCATCGATGATGCTGTTGAGCTGGTTTTTGGTTCCGCTGAACGACTCACGGTTCCCCTTAGGGAGCCGTGCGATGTGCTGGATGTCATCAACAATAAGAACATCGAGCATACCGTAGATGCGACGGAAGAACTCCCACCCCGGATCGACAGTGCTCTCGTGCACCCCGAAATCTTTTGCGGCGGCAGGTAGTCTTTCCTCTTTTGATTTCCCGTATTTCACTGGTTGGATGACGTCCTCTACGAATTTCCTGCACGGCACGTAACGGAATGCGAACTTGGAGATGCGCATCAAATAATCAAATTCTGGATCGCCAGGCTTTACACGTGCGTCCGTGAGGGATCTGATTGCATCGGACGTCTCACGGAATATCCTCCAGGAAAGGCCCTGCAGAAGCGAAGTCTTGCCCATACCCGACTCTGCCTGGATGAAGATGGTTTGGCTCTGGCGTTCATGCTGAGGTTCGCGCATCCACAACAACAAGTCATCCAGATGAGTGTGGACGATCCGGTTGTTCGAGTCGATGATGAGCCTGCTCGGGTTCGCATAGCGTCGTTCAAGATGTTGTGCGTTGTATGTCAACCTGTTGAAATACGGATTTAAGATGTTGACCAGTTGCTCATGCGGATTCTGGGGCTTCTCGATCGGCAGAACGCGAGGCACGCCTTGGGTCTGCCGCCGGTTGATCTTCTCCTGCAGGTCGGCGTTTACGCGGAGGTCGTAACGTTTGCACCCCGCGTTCAGCGCCGCCTGCCGGAACGGCTCGTCGAAGTCCTTCCTGAACAGTTCAAGGTAGAACTGGTTCGGTACCGCGACGACCATGCAGTCATTCTCGATATCGAACCGGATATTCTCTGTACTGATCCAAACGCGATACCTCTCTTCTGTGAGAAGTTCGCGTAGCTTCTCGTGAATTTTCTCCTTCGCCCCCATGAAGAACGGGCGCGGTTGTCGACTATAAAAGATTATTGCTACTGGACAGAAGCGTCAAAGGAAAGGCGCATATGTGCTCGTTCCCAGGCTAAACGAACCCCGGCAGGTTTGTGGTGGTACTATGGCTATCGAATCAGTACCGATGAAGCGACGACAATCGTGCCGGGGGAGAAATGCGCAGGAATGCGATTGCGGGAACTCAGAACCAGGCCAGCAAGAAGGGATTTCCTATCATTAGAGTGGCGATGAATGCGAGGAGGAAGCTCGGCACGAAGGGGATGCCGTCCTTGACCTGCACCTTGAGTGCGTGTTTCTTGGCGTATTCCTGGAGTTTGGCTATCTGTTCGTTGGTGATGCCCAGATCCTTCGGTCCCGTGATGCGCTTCCCCGCGACGATGACATCCTTGTTTATCCAGTCGCCTTCGGTGAGCTTGTCCGGCGTCACCCAGCGTAGCATGCAGGACTCGGTAGCCTTGGTGAACAGGAATGCGTAGACGATGAACGGGAAGAACACGGCGAGGATGAGGAACGCGATGCGCGCCAAGGCATCATCGACGAAGAACGACAGAGCGCCGAACGCCAGCAACAGGACGATGGCCGCGATGCGCGCGATTATGAACGTTCGCGCCTTGGCCAGCTTGGTGAATGCGGGCACGAACTCCTTCTTGTTCCGGAGCGCGATGATACCGACGCTCACGATCCCGTACAGCGCGCCCATGAATAGCGTGTTGATGAGGAACGCGACCCCTACATGGTCGAGCCGGCCCTGCAACCCGAGGAGGCTGCCGATCGCCATCATGGCCTTGGCATCGCCGCCGCCCCACTGGCCGCCGTAATACATCAGGAATCCCAACGGCACGAACACGCCGAGCCCGAACGCGAGGTCGAGCAACGGATGCCAGTCCCACGCGACGACCGCGGCGACGAGATGTATCCCTACACCCGCCGCGATGCCAGCGTAGTTCAGCCAGTCAGGCACTTCGCGCGTCTTGAAGTCGGTTATGGTGCCGATGACAAGAAGGACCCCTACGACCGCGAGCGCCATCAATTCGAGCATGGCTATCTATACTCCATCATCTGTTCCCAGAGGGATTTCTTCGGGGGTTTCTTGAGGGACATGATGCCGACGGTCTTCACGGGCAGCTTAACGGGCGCGAGTTTGATCGTGCGCTGCAGGCCGTCGAGGACGTCCATGCCCGCCCAACCGGCGATGAACGAAACGATCTTGCCCTGGACGAGCAGCAAACCCAATAATGCGCCGAATCCGGCGTTGACTATCGTGAGAAAGGCGATGGGCAGAGGGTAGATGCGTTCCTTTCGCATCACGGCCTTGACGGTCAGGAACGCCGTGCGGGCGATGCCGCCGATGATGCTCCACGTGAGCGCGAGCTGCAATGCGGGTTCCATAGTTCACCTCTTGACGATGTAGTCTTCCATGCTCCACTTCTTGCCGGGCCTGCCTGTCTTCTTCGGTTTCAGGTACGTGGCGCGCAGGGCGTGCACGATCAGCTCCTGCACGTTCATGAACTGGGATCTCGCCTGGTGCTCGAGGATCCGGTAGAACTCAGGTTGGAGGCTGAGGATGAGCCGTTTGGAAGCCATAGCACAAGAATATACCTTCGTGGTATAAAAATGCATCGTTTCTCGACGATGAAACATGGACACAGTAAAGTTTATATATCGCCACACTAAGGGGCACCCAATGGTCACAATCGAGTTCGGCAAGGGCGCCAAGACAATACATGTGCTCGAGGACGTCTACGACCGCGACCAGGCGCAGGAGATCGCGGAGAAGAACAAGGGCGCCGCGTTCAGCGCGTTCACGCACATCATGAAGGCGTTCGACCGCACGCGCGGCCAGGTCATCCTCACGGGCTACCGCAAGCGCTACCTGCCTTTCTGGCACATCCGCGGCGAGAGCTTCTTCGAATACCACCGCAAGAGCACGTACCAGTTCGGCGTGCGTCCTGAAGTCCAATCAGTGACGATCAACAGGCAGAAGCTCACTGTCCAACCCGATTCCCCCGTCTGCGTCTTCGAGGGGCTCGACCACTGCTTCGAGCACTACCAGAAGGAGATCGTCCAGGACGCGATGAAGGAGAAAGGGAAGCTCTACGCGAAATACCTCGAGTCGAAATCGCGCGCCATCCGCGGCGTCGAGGACCTGCAGAAGCGCGACGTGGACGTGCTGCCCGTGCAGATCCGCGCGAGCTACCTGCTCACCAATCTCACCAAGGACATCCTCAAGCCCGTGCAGGCCGACGAGATCCTTGACGAGCGCGTCGTCATCACGAAGCTCACGCTCTCGTTCTCTCCGGTGCACGTGTTCGAGTTCAAGGAGGAGAACCGCGACAATCGCGGCACGATCGAGGTCGACGGCATCACCGGCGGCTGGGAGAAGGGCACGCGCCTCATCGCGGACATCGCCAAGAAGTACTGGAGCGCGGACACGATGTTCGACATCTCGACAGAGATCGCCGGCACGTTCGTGCCCGGTGCTGGCGTCGGGATGATAATCACCAAGAAGCTGTTCGAGAAGCGCAAGGCAGGCAAGGAAGAGAAGCACCGCAAGGAGTTGCGGACCTTGTTCACGGCAAGGAAACGGAAGTGACTGATTTTTCCGGCGGCAACCGGAAGAACGCAGTTTCTCGTCGGAAAGTTTCCGGATTTTCCTAGGAAAGACATTTAAAGAATGGAAACTCTATGACGCGCATGAACACATTCGCGGAATTGCCTTTTGAGAGGAAGGCAAGGACCATCGGATTGATCATCGCAGAGACAGGACTCGCTATCGGGATACTGTTCATGCTTTTCATGACGATCAGGATAGTTCTGGGCGGGTGAGATCATGTGGATATTTCTCCTGAATATAGGCGCGTTTATCGGATTGACCATAGTCATGTTCAACAATGTCGCGCAACTCGCGACCGTTTTCAACCAGCAACTAACCGGACTCGTCGCGTATGCGACTCTGCTCGATTCTGCTTTGATCGCGGGATGTTACCTTCTCATCCATAAGCACGCGGAGCCCGCGCCAACCGCCGCGAAACCTTTATAAACCCCCCCTCTGCAGGTTCGTGTATCTCTGATGAGATAATGACCGCCGCAATCTCGGGCGCAGCGTCCGAGAGTTGCCGAACGAAGTTCGGGATATGGCGCGAATTGAGGGGTTAACGTTCTACGTTTTCCCGGAGGAAATCACTATGGCGAATGAAATGGCCGATAACGCGTTGCAAGCCATCGAAGTGGCCCGCACGACCGGCAAGATCAAGAAAGGCGCGAACGAGTGCACCAAGGCTGTCGAGCGCGGCACCGCGAAGCTCGCCGTGATCGCGAAGGACGTGCAGCCTGCCGAGGTCGTGATGCACATCCCGCTGATCGCGAAGGAGAAGGGCATCCCGTGCGTCACCGTCGACAGCAAGGAAGAGCTCGGCCAGGCGGCCGGCATCGGCGTCCCTACTGCTGCTATCGCGATCACCGAGGAAGGCGACGCGAAGAAGCTGATAGCTGAAATCAAGGCAAAGGCATAATCACATGGCAGAAAAGACCGATGCAAAACCCGCGGCAAAACCTGCCGGGAGCGCGAAGCCGGACGCAGCGAAAGCGCCTGCGGCTCCTGCGGGAAAACCGGGAGCAGCCGCGCCGCGTGGTTCGGAACCTGTCAGGTTCACGATGTCGTTCCCAGCCCGCGTGGAGGAGATCGTCGGCCGCACGGGTTCGCGTGGCGAGGCCATCCAGGTCCGTTGCCGCGTGCTCACGGGCCGCGACCAGGACAAGGTCCTGCGGCGCAACGTCAAGGGCCCCATCCAGAAGGATGACATCCTCATGTTGAGGGAGACTGAGATCGAAGCGCGGCCGCTCGGCAAGGGCGGACGCGGAAGCGTGTAGTATGGCACGATGCAGTTTCTGCAAACACAACATCGAGCTCGGCACGGGCAAGATGCTGATCCTAAAGGACGGTCGAATCATGAACTTCTGCTCGCGCAAGTGCGAGAAGAACCAGATCAAGCTCGGCCGCGTCGGCCGCGACACCAAGTGGACGTACGCGTACCGCTCCGAGCACAAGACGAAAAAGACCGAAACCAAGCACGAGCCTAAGGTTGAGAAATAATAAATAAGACGATGAGCGCACGTCAATACTGCCTGGGGAGGAAATTTCGGGGGCTCAACACGAGCAGCCCAGCAAGTTGCTGCCCAGGCACGATTGACGGTCGCACGGAGATACGATGATTGAACGGACACTGATTTTGGCTAAGCCTGACGCTGTCCAGCGGGGGCTGATCGGCGAGCTCATCCAGCGGTTTGAGCGGATGGGTTTTTGGGTCTGTGGAGCCAAGATGTTGACTCCTGATGAGAAGCTTCTGTCACTTCACTACGCGGATGATCCCGCCTGGAAGAAGTCCGTGGGCGCGAAGACGCGCGCTTCGATGAAGGCGAAGGGCATCGAGATGAGCGAGACAGATGAGGAGATCGGCGCGCGGATCCGCAAGTGGAACATGGAGTGCCTCAAGGGTCCGGTCATGGCGATCGTTTTCCAGGGCCCGCACGTTGTCGAGGCCGGACGCAAGATAGTGGGCAATACCGAACCGCGTCAGGCCGCGATGGGCACTATCCGGGGCGATTTCTCAATCGACAGTTACGCGCTCGCGGACAAGGAGAAGCGGGTCATCAGGAACCTCGTGCACGCCTCGGGCAGCGTCGACGAGGCCGAGCGCGAGATCGCGTTGTGGTTCAAGAAGGATGAGACTCACCAGTACACGAAGCAGGATTACAAGGTTATCTACGGAGTGACGAACTAAGATGGCAGAAAAAGAGACCCAGCTCGAGAAGATGAAGCGGCTGTCCAGCAGCCAGACCGATATCCGGAACATCGCGACCAGCGCGCACATCCACCACGGCAAGACAGCGTTCACGGACAACCTCCTCGCGGCGGCCGGCATGATGTCCGAGCGCAGCGCGGGCGACCTCGAGAAGGGCATGGCCACGTGGCAGCACAAGGACGAGCAGGAGCGCCTGATGACGGTCGACTCCGCTAACGTCTCCATGGTCCACAAGTTCGGCGACAAGGAATTCCTGATCAACCTCATCGACACGCCGGGCCACATCGACTTCGGCGGCAACGTCACGCGCGCGATGCGCGCCATCGACGGCACCGTCGTGCTCGTGTGCGCCTCGGAAGGCATCATGCCGCAGACCGAGACTGTCCTCAAGCAGGCCCTGAGAGAGCGCGTCAAGCCGGTGCTGTTCATCAACAAGGTCGACCGGCTCATCAAGGAGATGCAGTACACGCCTGAGCAGATCCAGCAGCGCTTCGTCAAGATCATCATAGAGTTCAACCGCCTGATCGAGCAGATCGCGGAGAAGGAATTCCAGCAGAAGTGGAAGGTCAACATCCAGGACGGCAGCGTCGCGTTCGGTTCTGCGAGGGACAACTGGGCGCTCTCACTCCAATACATGCAGAAGAAGGGCGTGTCGTTCAAGGACATCATGAAGCTCTACGACATGACTGAGGAGGACCGCCAGAAATGGGTCTGGGAGCACGCTCCCCTGCACGAGGTCATCCTCGACATGGTCATCAAGCACCTGCCCAACCCGGTGGACGCGCAGAAGTACCGCATCCCGAAGATCTGGCACGGCGAGCTTGACAGCCAGATGGGCAAGGACCTGCTGTCGTGCGACCGCAACGGAAAGGTCGCGTTCGTCATCACCCGCATCCTCATCGAACCGAAGTCCGGCAGGGAGTTAAGCGCCGGCCGGCTGTATTCCGGCACCATCCGCGAGGGAATGACAGTCTACCTGAATATGGCGAAGGCCAACCAGCGCGTCGCGCAGGTGTTCATGTATCAGGGCATCAAGCCCGAGATAATCGAGAGCGTGCCCGCCGGCAACGTGTTGGCGATAGCGGGCATAGCAGGGTTCGCTGGCGAGACCATCACGCTCGAGCCCGAGCAGCCGTTCGAGGAGTTGAAGCACATCTTCGAGCCGGTCATCTCGAAGGCCATCGAGCCCGCCAAGCCGCAGGACCTTTCGAAGCTCGTCGAAGTGCTGAGGAAGGTCTCGAAGGAAGACCCGAGCGTCAAGATCGAGATCAACCAGGAGACGGGCGAGAACCTGCTGCACGGCATGGGCGAACTCCACCTCGAGATCATCGAGAACCGCATCATCACCGAGAAGGGCGTCCAGATCAAGACTTCGCCTCCTATCGTCGTGTACCGCGAGACGGTGTCCAAGCAGAGCGGCGAGGTCGAGGGGAAATCGCCGAACAAGCACAACAAGCTCTACTTCAAGGTCGAGCCGTTGGAGCCGCACGTCTCTGAACTGATCAGGAACGGCGAGATCTCCGAAGGCCGCATCAAGAAGAAGGACCTTGTCCTGCGCGACACGCTCGTCGAGGCCGGCTACGACAACGACACGGCGCTGTCCATCAAGGACATCTATAAGGGAAGCGTCCTCATCGATGCGACGCGCGGAAACATCCAGTTGTCAGAGAGCATCCAGCTCGTGGTCGAGGGGTTCGAGCAGGTCATGGATCAGGGTCCGCTCGCGCGCGAGCCGTGCTTCGGCATCAAGGTCACGCTCACTGACGCGAAACTGCACGAGGACGCCATCCATCGCGGCCCGGCGCAGATGTATCCTGCAGTGCGCGAGGGCATCCGGGGCGCCATGATGGGCGCAGGCCCGGTAATATTCGAACCCATCCAGACGCATCTCATCGAGGCGCCGATCGAGTTCACGGGCGACCTGACGAAGCTCGTGATGAACAAGCGCGGCCAGATCCTCGAGATCACCGAGCAGGGCACGCAGACTGCCGTGAAGGCGAAGCTGCCGGTGCCGGAGATGCTCGGCTGGAGCTCGGACCTGCGCTCGGCGACAGGCGGCCGCGGGCAAAGCTCGCTCGTCGACCAGACGTTCGAGAAGCTGCCGAACGAACTGCAACAGAAGATCACAGCGCAGATCGTGCAGCGGAAAGGTCTCACTGCCGGTCAGTTGGGCGCGTAGTTCTTTTCTTTTACTTTTTAGTGGTGACGAATATTTATAGCGTGCGCCGGCTACAAACAGGGTGTGGCATACACTGCTCTCGTGACCGTCCTCGACATGTTCGCGATTATCGGCGCGATCGTTTGCATCTACCTCACCCGCCGCATCTATGAGTACAACCGCTTGACGTCCGGCTGGCTGTTCCTCACGGTCGGATTCACCGCTTCATTGGTCCGCAGGATCCTCACGTTCTTCGCGTCTCCGCTAGGCATCCCTCAGGATGTGCTACGCGTGCTCCAAGGTGTGCTTTCCGCAGCATTGTTCGTCTGTTTCGCATGGGGGCTTTGGTCCATGGCACGCAGGTTTGAGAGTTTCGAGATCATCGAGAAACAGGTCGGCGGGAAGGTCACGGACTTCGTGAACGCATACGAACGACGACATCGCCGCAAGAAAAAAATGAGCTCTATCGGACCAGAACCATGACCAGCATACGCCTGCACATCTGCGATGCACAACGGTTCAATGACTACACGCTGCGTCTCGCGCGCAAGACCGCGAAGGAGGGCATCGTCATCTACGTGTCCGTGAACCGGCCCGCGAGCACCATCTCGGAGCTGTGGCGCAATGCGGGGATCGACCAGTCGCGGCTGTTCATCATCGACTGCAGCCCAAGCCACAATAAGGATGGGATCCCGAACTGCGTTTACCTGAACAGCCCTCAGGATCTTACCGACATCGGGATCGCGATCAGCGCGGCGATAACCCGCATCCCGGGCCACAAGACGGTCATCTTCGATTCCATCAGTATGCTGCTTGTGTACAACGATGCGGAGATCGTCGGCCAATTCATGAATTTCATCATCAACAAGATGAGGTTGCAGGGCGTCGACATCGATGTGCTCTCGCTGAAGAGCGATGCTTCGCGGAACGTCGTCGCGACGATCGCAGCGATAGTGGACGAGGTGAAGGAAGTTGGCGAATGACGATGATGCGCCCATGAGGCGGTTCAAGCCGGTCCCGGCGCTGCTGCTGATCGGGTTTCTTGTGGCGACGGCGCTATACGTTTTCCGCCCGGGCGGCGAGGAAGGCATGGTCGTGCTCGGCGACTTGTTGTACGTCGCGTTCGCGGTCGTCGCGACGATAAGCGGGTTCATCGTTGCACGCGCAAACCCGCCCAAAACTCTTCCGCGGATCGCGCTCACGCTGTTCACGTTGATGGTCGCGGCCGATGCGCTCGCGGGCATCGTGTTCGCGTACCATGAGATCGGTCTCGGCGTGCGTAACCCGTTCCCGACGATCGCGGACGGTATTTGGATCCTATTCTACGTTTTCGGCATCCTCGGGATGCTCACCGTCACGCGCCGCCTGTGGAGGTTCATAAGTCCGTGGAAGATCCTGACCGCGACGGCGGCGACAGCCGGGCTCCTGGCTGTCACGTACAGCTCCTTCCTGCGCCCGATCGCGGCGGACTCCGGGGCGACATTGGCTGAGACAGTCATCAGCGCAATGTATCCAGTCGGGGACATCCTCCTGATCGGGTTCGCGTTCCTGCTGTTCCTGTCCTTGAGGGGCAACATCTTCGGCAGGCCAGGGCGGACGTTCCTCCTCGCGTTCGTCGTCTACGCGATCGCTGACCTCAGTTACATCCATAAGACCTATCTTGGAACTTACATAACCGGCGACATGGTGGACCTGCTTTGGTTCGCGGGCCAGCTGTTGATGGCGTACGCGTTCTATCAGCAATTGAAGACCGGAGGGAAGTGATATAGCGCTTGATGCGATAACCATGATCGAGGGAGGACGGCAGCATTGCTGAAGCATTCGTGGTGTTCTCAGGCGTCCACCCTATCCTGGCATCGATCGTCCTCGCGGCGACGGAGCATGCTCGGACGGTTCCAGACGTTCGAGATCACGGAGAAGATGACTTCCGAGAAGGCATCGAGAATGTCATCCCGCTCGCGGAGAGGTGAAAGAAATGGTGGATAGCACGCTGGTGCTCGCGGCAGGGCTCGCTTCGATCGCGCTCCAGGTTGTCGCGGTCTATTACGTGATCGCGATCTATCGCTACAATCGGCTGGCGTATGCCTGGCTTGCGCTCGCGGTGGCCTCGGCCATAATGGTGGTCCGCCGCGTCACTGCGCTCGGGAAGATCGAGGCGGTGTTCCCCGCTGCTGCCGAGACCCTCCGCCTCCTCGACACGATCATCCTCCCGTTGACGATCAGCGTCTGCCTCGTCATCGGATACTATTCCATGAAACGACGTTTCGAGACATTCGAGATCGTTGAGAAGACGACTTCTGAGAAGGCCGCGAAGATGGTCCTGACGCGCAGCAAGAGACGTAAGGCGTAAAAGAATCCCTGCGCGAGACCGCCGCATGGATCGTCCAGAGAGAATGTATCACTGCCGTTCTATCCGGCAGCCCGTGTTCAAGCGTTGAGCCGAGATTCTCACGTGCGACGGATTCTCTTCGTCGCCGCTGAGAACGCCATGATCGGCTGGTAGATCGCGGCGGTCTTGGAGAATGTGTATGCCAAGATTATGATGAACATTCCGGTCGCCGCGAGCAGGACGTCCTGGAGCGCATGCGTCCAGATGTAGAGGAACCCGTTGCCGATCTGGGCCGCGACGCGACCCGCAAAGATCACGGTCGTCAGGATGATGATCGTCCAGGTGAATAGGCCGAGCTGCATCGCGATGAAGCTCTTGAATGACGCGATGCGCGCGTGGGCGAGCATCAATCGCCTGGATTGCATCAGCGCGAGGGCTCCCATGACCAGCGTCGGAACCATCGCGACCAGGAAGAACCCCCATTCTATCACCGGGTCCCAGTTCGTTTCGGCCAGCGATGCGAGGAATACGGGGATGATGATCAACGCCGCGAAGCCCGCGATGTATGCCGCGTATGTGCGCTCGGTGCGCGCGTCTGCCATAAGTTTCATCGCCCGCCACAGGAAGTAGACTGCGAGCAGTCCTGCGACCATGTGCAGATAATGCCAGAAGTCGTGGTTGAAGACCCCTCCCGCGTGCTCGAAAGCCTCGCCTGCGCCGATCAGCCCCGCGTTCAGGAACGAGCTCGCGAGCGCGGGCCAGGCAGGCGTCATGCGCCGGTACTTGGAACAGACTACCAGCACCCCGATTAGGCTCGCTGCGAAAATGAGCACGCCTGCCGTCCAGTGGACGTTCATCTCGAGCAGGCCGTGATGTTGGTCGGGGATCTGGGATAGCACTAGCTCGCGGGCGTGGAACAGGATTCCGGACATCAGCAGGGACGCTACGGTGCGCGCACTAAAACTTTCGCGACCATTGCGGAGTGATGAACTTCGGATAATCTCTCGCGAGAAGTGACAAAACGTTTTAATGCTGTCCCCTGTTGGACACCGCCGTGACCGTGACCCTTTACCTGCTCGAGGCGAAGAACTACTTCAAGGGCCTGCTCGCGCTCGCGAAACGGCAGAGCGCAGACAACCTCGTGATCTGGCTCACGCTCACCAGGCCGTTCGTGCAGTTGAGGGACGCGCTGGACTTCGCAGGCATCCCCCCGAAGCGCATCTTCTTCATCGACGCATCCTCCGGGCCCGTCCCGAGAGGCGCGCAACCTACCGAGAACTGCATCTTCATCGAGAGCCCGCAGGACATCGTGGGCATGACGATCGCGATCAGCGAGACGTTGTCGCTCACGCACGGGAAACGCGTGCTGCTGGTGGACTCGCTGAACACGTTGCTGGCCTTCCAGTCCTCGGACATAGTCGAGCAGTTCACCAACGTGCTTGCCAACAAGGCGCGCACGCTCGGCATCGACGTCGCGTTCCTCGCGTCGGACGTGGGATCCAAGAAGCTCGGCAGCATCGAGGCGCTTGTCGACGAGGTGAAAGAATGACCCATAGCCCTGAAGCCATAGCGATAACCGCTATCGGCGTGCTGTTCACCATCATCGGCGCGGTGCTGTCGTTGCGCATCTACAGGTACACGCGGATGCGCCGCGGCTGGCTCGCGGTCACTATCGCGTTGTTCCTGCTCGCGGTCGAGCACCTCCTAGATCTTTCGGTCGTGCTTGACTTTATCCCGCATCAAGAGCACGGTATAGGCGCAATCGTCTTCGCGGCGCTTCCACTGCTGATCGCGATCACGCTCACGGTGGGCCTGTTCAGCCTGCTGAAGGAGTTCAGGCGTTTCGGCGACATCGCAGACAGGGTCGTCACGGCGCTGCGCACGAAAAAGAAGAGGCGGTAACCGCGCCAAAGGGGCGCGTTGAAAGTCGCCTTCCGGCGAGCGCAGGCGAAGCAAAAGGATAATAAACACCCTGACGCGGGATGCACGCATGGACTCTTACGTCGCGAAGCTCGAGACTTTTCTGAGGCAGCATGGCATCGACCACGAGCTGAAGGAGTTCCCGATGTCAGTGCACACGGTCGAGATGGCCGCCGATGCCGCGCACGCGAGGATCGACCAGTTCATCAAGACGGTGATCCTGATCGACAAGAACGACACGTTGTTCGCATCCATCGTGCGCGGCGACGATCGTGTCTCGCTCTCGCGGTCGGGCTTCAACCTGAAACTCGACGGCCTGCGCATGGCGAAGCCGGATGAGGTCCTGGCAAGGACCGGCTACCCGATCGGGGGCGTGCCTCCGCTCGGCTTCGAAGCGAGGTTCGTCGTGGACGTCAAGGTCAAGGAGATGCCGTTCTGCTGGGCCGGCGGCGGGAACGACAAGGCGTTGGTGAAAATATCTCCAGCGGACATCATCAGGACGACCGCCGCGACGGTCGTGAGGATAACTGTCTGACCATGATCACGCTCCGATTCATCAACCCGATTGAGTGGCAGGCGAACGCGGTCGCCTGCGCGAAAAGGTTCACGAAGTCGGGCAGCATCATCTACGTGACCGTCCTGCGTTCCCATCACGACCTCCTGCATCCGTTCCAGGAGGCAGGCATCGACGCCGACCGTGTCCATTATATCGACCTGGCCCGGCACCCGAGCACCCACAAGCACAAGGAGACGACGCATCACTGCACCACGTTGAACAGCATGGAGAACCTCAATGAGGTCGAGATCGCGATAACCACCACGTTAAGCAAGGTCCCTGACGCGGCGCTCGTCATCGATGCGGTGTCAGGGCTGTTCCTCTACCATGACCCGGATACCATCGGGCAGTTCCTGCTGCACATCACCGCCTTCGCGAGGTCCCTTGGACGCGACTGCGTAATAGTCGCGTCTCCCCCGGAAAATCCTGAAGAACGCTCGCTCATCGGCATGGTCGCGACGCTTGCCGACGAGGTCGAGGGAAAGAAAGACCTTCTTTGAATTGACGTGGTATTACGGCAGTCGAATCTGCACGGATTAAGCCACTACAAACCTGCCTGGGCACGGAAAAGCCTGGGAACGGCTAGGCTGAGACGCGCCACAAAATTGCCGTCCCCTGCGTGATGAGCTTCGCAACGATTGACGCAGTTTTATCGCAATAGAATCGATAATGGTAATGCAACTACAAACCTGCCTGGGCACGGAAAAGCCCGGGACATGAGACCTTGGCGCACGTTCAACGTCATTGCCGTTCCCCGGCGTGATGAGCTTCGCAACGATTGACGTGGTTCAATCGGATCTGGAAAAGCAGGAACTTAAACCTACCCGGGTTTGAACGACAGCCATGCCTGCCACGCGGCGCTGTCCTCTTGCGTAGACTCCAGGAGTCCGGCGCTGTCGAACGGCTCGTGCGCCGCAGGGTCGTACACGAACGGCCAGATGAACAGTTCGGCGTCGAGGCCCTTTGTGAGCGAGGAGAATCTGCGTATGAACCTCGCCTGTTCATCCTGCGAGCTTTCCCAACCGGCAGGGCCGTCGCGGAACCAGCCGATCTCGGAGAAGCCCACGGGTTTCGTGGTGTGCGCCCTGATCTGCGCGTAATAATCGTCAGGGATGTCGTCAGGATCCTTGTACAGCAGGCCGGGATAGGTCGTGAACACTATCATGTCCGCGTCCGACGCAGCGAGTTGGTCCCAGTGGGGCGCTGTCGACTTGCCGAACAGCCCTCCGCCTCCGACCATCCATTCGAGCTGGAATGTGGTGAAGAGTGTGACGTCAGGCACCGCGGCCTTCACTTCCGCGATGATGGCGTTCACGCGCTCGACATCCGGGCCGCCGCTGTTTATCTCGTTCCCTATCCCGACATACTTTATGCCGTACTTCTTGACGAACGTGATTATATCCGAGGCATCGGCCTCGTCCACGATTATCATGGGTTCTAGACCTTGTTTGCGCGCCAACTGCACGACGACGTGCGGCGCCGCCTTTTCGTCAGCGAGCTGGTCTCCTGGCCCGGCCCACGTGAGCGCGTCGCCCGCTTCGGCCGCTTTCGCGAAGAACACGCCGAACTCAGCCGTGCTGCGTGGCGAGAGGCTGACTCCCTTGAGCACGGAAGGCGATGCCGCCTGTTCAGGTGACGCAGCAGGAGCGGTTCCGCAGCCTACGATGAAGAGCGCTAGAAGACAGATGACAAAGCTGATCCGTGGGCGCATCACTTCTTCTCTTCCTTCTCTGCCTTCTTCTTTTTTTTCTTTCCGAGCCCGAACAGGTCGCCCCAGCTCTTCGTCTCGCCGGTCGCGACAGAACTCGCATCAGAATCCCCTGAACCGAACTTCCATCCCATCAATATCACCTCTTAGGAAAGCTCGCCTGGCCCTTGGTCGTCACGAGCTCGAACGCCCAGCCGTTGTCGTTGCACACCTGGCGCAGGACTTCCTTGAGCTGCATCGGGTTGAACCTGTAGTTGTAGACCTCGCCGATCGTGCCGTCTGTCCTGATGCCCCAGCGGTAGCCGCGTTCCTTGCGGAACAGCTGCACGCCGCGGAAGAAGCTCGCCTCGCCGTACGCGCCCGGGCCTGCGAGCGTCAGCGACTTCTCGGTTATCATCTCGTTCATGCGCGCCGTCTTTGTCGCGTCATCGAGCAGCAGCCAGCCGTAGTAGTTCTTCTTCAGCCACGCGCCTCCGAGGACCTCTATCCATTTGGCGTCGACGATCTTCCACTCGACGAAAAGGTCTGTGTCCTTCGCGGGCTTGAGCGTGAACGGGTGTTTGGGCTTGTTGAGCCTGAGCAGCATCGCCTTGAGCTTCGATTTCGTGACAGGCTTCGCGCCTGACGCGCCTTCGGTGCGCTGCAGCGCTTTCTTGTAGATGCCTGTCGCCCAGAGCGCCATCCAGACAGCGAACACTATCGCGATGACGCCCGCGACCACGCCGAGAATCGCGACTGCTGCCATTCACTTACCCTTCTTGCTTTTCTGCGCTTTGACGATGAGGAAAATCACGAGTCCGACAACACCGATGAAGACGAGGAATCCCACAAGGAACACGGTGCCGAGCACCGCGAGGAACCCGCCGCCGGACGGCGGTCCGGGGAAGAGCTCCACCTGGACCTTGTTCCAGAACTGTGCGTTGGTCATCGAGCCGAAGAGCATATCGTAGACGTCGGTGTTCTTGACCGTGAGCTTCTGCACGAGCACGTCGCCAGCGTACTGGTAGACCTCATACGTCGGTGTCGTGGGGTGGTTCTTGAACATCATCGCCATCACGACGAACGCGGTGGCGTACATCTCGTTCCTGTCCGTGCTCGGAAGCTCATAACCGACGCGGACGACTGCGTCATCGGCCGTGGCGAACCTGACCGTGAGGCCCTGGTTCTCCACATCGCCATCAAGCGAAGCGAGCGCGGGCAGCGCAAACAATGACAGTACGAGCGTGAACAGGACCGCACGGCGCATCATGGTTCACCGTTGTTGTTCGCGTTGGCGAACCTGATCTCGTTCAAGAGGTATTCCTGCGCGGCCTCGAAATCCGCGCGCGCATCCGCCGCCTTGATGAGCGTCTGACCGAGCTTCTTGGCGTCGAACCCGAGGCCGTACGAGCCCACGACGAACTGGCTCGTCGCGAGTTCGCGGTGGCCGCCGGCCTTCGACGCGATGGTCTCGGCGTTGCTTCCGAGCAGCATGCCGATGATTATCATCGACTGCAGGTCCCTGCTGTTCTCCGGGTCGAGCCGGTTGATGGCGCGGGCGAGCTGTTCCTGCTCATCGCCGCCGAGGGCGTATGCTGAGACCGCGTAGAGCGAGTAGTCTTTCCATGCGTTGAATTCCGGGATGGTGATCGCTTTCGTGCCTTGTGCAGGGGTTCGTGGGCGCGGCGGTGCAGCGGCAGCGGTGTCATCCTCTGTGGTCGTCACGCGATCTTCCGCTTCCGTTACCGTGATGGTGATCTTGCGCGTGTCGCGGTATGTGAATTTGCCGTCGCTGCCCGTGTAGACGATGTTTGCGGTGTACGTTCCGGGCCGCGCGTTCGCGGGGACCTGGACCGTGATCGACAGGGAGCCCTTGCCGTGCGGGCTGAATGACACCGTGCGCGAACCGAGCTTGATCCAGCTCGCGGCGTCGCCTGACACGCTCACTGAAAGCGAGATGTCTCCTTGGCCGTCCGCGGTCGAGAGCGTCTCGACCTCGAGCGTCTCGGTCCGGTGACCGTTCTGGGCGATGGTGAACGAATCGTCGCCCCCTGCGTAGGGGTTGAGCGTGCCTGGCTGGACCTCGGGCGTGGCGGGCGTCTCGGATGTCATGGGCGCGGTCGGCGTCTCTGATGGAGTTTCTGCGCTCAGCGAACCGCAACCTGATTCCTTGGCGACGGGCTCGCAGCAGTTGAGCTCTGCGTTGCCGCAGTCGAACTTGTCCTGCTCGACGAGTATCGCGCAATCGAGACCCTTGAGCGGGGATGTGCTTGATTCGAAGCACGCGTCCTCCTTGGTCTTGACCGTCGCGAGGCAGTCGGTGTAGATCGTTCCGCACCCGGCGGAGCAGCCATATGTGATTGGATTCGCGTTGCCGTCGCCGTCGGCCTTGTTGAGCGCGCGCTTGTCCGCGAAATCCTGCGCGATGATCTGTTCGCAGGACTCCTTGTCGGACAGCGCGAGCGCGAGAGCGCTGAACGCAAGCATGAGAACAAGCAGCGCGACACCTCTCTTCCGCATACGTTTGCGACACCATCCAGAATATATTAACTTGCCGAAAAACGGGGCGCAGTAGAAGGTCACCTTTTGGCAGCGCGAACAAGGCGCCGTTCGTGAACCGGCGACTGGTGCTTGCGATAGAGCATAACTAGGGGCAAGCATGTGAGCGCGAGACGTTCTACTGCGCCGGAAAACGGTTTCACGCGCGAAACCGTCCGTGATGCGCGCTTTACGAAACGTTTATAAACCCCCCTCTTGTCCCTCGAAGTACTACCTATACTAGGTTCACAGGAGGGTGTGAATATGGCAAAAGCAAAACCGCACATTAACGTCGTTTTCGTAGGTCACGTCGACCACGGCAAGTCCACGACTGTCGGACGTCTCTTGTTCGACGCCGGCGCAGTCCCCGAGCAGGAGATGCGCAAGCTGAAGGAGAAGGCCGAGGAGATGGGCAAGGGCGGTTTCGAGTTCGCCTTCGTCATGGACAACCTCAAGGAGGAGCGCGAACGCGGAGTCACGATCGACCTCTCGCACAAGAAGTTCAGCACCCCCAAGTACGACTTCACCATCATCGACGCGCCGGGCCACCGTGACTTCATCAAGAACATGATCACCGGAGCCTCGCAGGCGGATGCCGCCGTGCTCGTCGTGGGTTCAGAGGGCGTCCAAGCCCAGACAAAGGAGCACGCGTTCCTGGCGAAGACGTTCGGAGTCCAGCAGATCATCGTCCTGTGCAACAAGCAGGACCTGAACAAGTACGACCAGTCCAAGTTCAACGCCACCAAGGCCCAAGCAGAGGCGCTCCTGAAGAGCGTCGGCTACAAGACCGAAGGCGTCAAGATAATCCCTGCGGCGAGCTACCTCGGCGAGAACATCGTCAAGAAGAGCCCGAACATGGCATGGTACACGGGCCCCACGCTGATCGAAGCGCTGGACCAGCTCTCTGTCCCGCAGAAGCCGACCAACCTGCCGTTGCGGTTGCCGATCCAGGATGTCTACAGCATCACCGGCATCGGCCTCGTGCCCGTCGGAAAGGTCGAGACAGGCCTGTTGAAGGCCGGCGACAAGGTCATCATCGTGCCCGGCCGCGAAGGCAAGGGAGTCTCGGGCGAAGTCAAGAGCATCGAGATGCACCACGAGATGATCCCTGAGGCGGAGCCCGGCGACAACGTCGGCTTCAACCTCCGTGGCCCCGAGAAGAAGGACCTCGCGCGCGGAGACGTTCTCGGACACCCGAACAACGTGCCCACCGTCGCGACGGAGTTCACGGCCAACATCATCGTCTTGAACCACCCCTCGGTCATCACGGTCGGCTACACGCCGGTGTTCCACATCCACACCGCGCAGGTCGCTTGCCAGATCACCGAGATCGTCAAGAAGATCAACCCTGCCAACGGCGAGACGTTGCAGGAGCACCCGGACTTCATCAAGAACGGAGACGCAGCCGTAGTCAAGATCAAGCCCATGCAGCCGCTGTGCATCGAGAAGAACAAGGACATCCCGCAGATGTCCCGCTTCGCGATCCGCGACTCTGGCGTGACCGTGGCGGCCGGAATGTGCATCGACCTCATCAAGAAGCCGATGTGATCGCCGTTATCGATTGATTTTTTGTTTTTCACCGATGGTGAGCAGGGCATCATCATCGCACAAACCTTGAGACACACACCATGCAAAAAGCGCGCATCAAGTTGGCTAGCACCGACATCGACAAGCTGAACAACGTGTGTAGTTACATCAAGGACATCGCCGACAAGACCGGCGTCTCCATCCGCGGCCCGATCCCGCTTCCCACCAAGAAGTTGCGCATGGCGACGCGCCGCTGCCCGTGCGGCGACGGTTCTGCCACGTGGGAACGCTTCGAGATGCGCATCCACAAGCGCTTGATCGATCTCGGCATCGACGAACGCGCGTTGCGTCTCGTCATGAAGGTCCCCATCCCTGAAGGATTGAACATCGAGATAGAAATGATAGAAGCTGCTTAGTTCTATGGCACTCGTCGAATTGACCACATCGAGCCCCACAGTCATGCATGCGCGGCACCTCCTGCGCGCGATAGTCGAGAAACACCCTGTCGTCTCGCTCGGTTTCGACCATGTCGACATCGGCGAGCGCATACCGCTGTACGAACACGAGATTACGGTACTTTCGTATATCGAAGACGGACTGTTGAGCCCCGCATTCATTGAGATGAACCGTGACCGCAAGATCGTCTCCGCACCGTTGGACTCTGTTTTGGAGGACCTTGTTGAACTAGGCCTCGTAAAAGAGGAGAACGGCAGGTATAAACTGGACAGCCGTGCGAGGCGATGCACGTACACCGTCGTAGTCGACGTCCCGTCCGAACAACCGCACAATCTCGCGTCTTCCGCATCACCGTTCTGCAGATAAACCGCCTGTTCCGCGTTGCCAAGCTTCTCGTCTTCCGCATTTCTCCCCAGGCAGTTTGGTAGTCGCATTAATGATTTCGCATAGATTGCGATGAATCGACGTCAAACCTGCTTGTGGTGCACAACCGGGGCTGATCCCTGCGATTTCTTCACTTGATCTTCGCTGATAGAAGACTACGCTGGCGCGGAGCGAGACTGAACGGAATGTCGAAGGTCTTGCCTAGCGTCTCGACTCTTAGAACGCCATCCGCGGTTGAATTGCCGTTGTTCATCACGAAGACGTGCGCATAGTCGCCTTTGATGAGCAGGCCATCATAGTCCACGGCGTCTCTCCGCGCCCAATAGTCAAGAAGTTCATCAGGCGCGGGATGCCAGACGTTCGGTTTTGCCCGGACGGTCTTGATGAGGAACGCCAACTTTTCGAGGTTCTCGGGCTTCAGGTGCGCATAGAGGTTTATCATTCCGCCGCGTTCATAGGACTCGTTGACCAATGCCTCGATCGAGCCCAAGCTGTGGTGCTCGAGCACCGTGGCGAGCGATGAGCCATTGAGCGCGTCGGGATGGTACAGCGTCGAAGTCGGCACCTCGAGCACAGGGTAGTGCAGGCCCCTGACCTCGGGCGATAGCGAACGGTGCGGGAGATCGCCGATGTTCTGGTTTCCGGTCATCCTGATGCCGAGATCCCTCATCAGGCGGAGTGAATAGTCGTTGTTCGCCCCGAACGCTGGCGCGACCCAGTCCGTGACCGGGTGGCCGAGCACGTCCTCGAGCCTGAACAGCGAATGCCAGATGTTGATGCGCCGCTCGACGCGGTCGAAATCGGGCCCGATGTGCCAGGTCGAGTGCGAGCCGATCGTGACGCCTTCGCTTTCGGCGTCGCGCAGCAGTCCTTGGACAGCGGGATCCTCGATGCTGTAATAATCGATGCTCGGGTCGGGTTTGCCTTTCTTCTCCTGGTCGACCAGGACGTAAAAGGTCGCGGTCTCGTTGTTGTCCACGACGGCATCCACGAATTCGGGGAACAGCGCGAAGAGGTTATTTTCAGACGTCTCGACGTCGAACCTGAGCATGAACGCCGCGTCATAGGATCCCCAAGGCTTGAGGCTGATGAGCGGGATCCGCGCGCGCAGGAACGCCCATCGCACGGCGTTCAACGCTATCAACGCGCCCTGTGTGCCTGGCTCTCCCTGGTATCTACCCCACAACATGTTGAACTGGGAGTCATAGATGAACGTGCCGTTGCCTCGGTCCTGGACCGCGAGGCTCACCGTCTCGTCGGTGCCGTTGCCCGCGCGGAGGATCTCGCGACCGGTCGTCGTCCGGACCCGGAATGAATCGTATGGCGTGGTGAAATATCTGGACATGCGCCAGACGAGGTCCCCGTCTGGAAGGTGCGCTACGAGCGGGTGCTCTTCGCGCTTGCTCATCAAGTCCGTGCGCAGCAGGTTCTCTTTGCGCACGGGGTTCACGCAGTCGAGACCTACGTCGAGCAGGAAACAGCCTTCAGCCGCGTCGTTCCCCGCCAGGCGCGTGAACGTCGCGTGCGTGAAGAACGTGACGCCTCCTGACGCGACATATGTATTGACCGCATCGATGCCTTCCGGCGACCAGACCTCGTTGTTCAGCGTGAACAGGATCGGGAACCGCGGAGTGCCGCTCTGAAGGTTCAGGCGTGATTCGATGTCTTTATCGGTCAATTCGATGAACGGGATCTTGTGGCTGTTGAGGATCTCCTCCAATGCCGTGTACTGCTCGAAGTAGAGCGCATCCTTGCGCGACCACTGGTTACGTGAACGCTCGGACACGTGGATGGCGACGACCGGCAACGGGCGATCCTCGTTGAGCATCTCCTTCTCGATCGCTTCTGGGTCGAAACTTGGTTCGCGTAGAATGCATCCTGCGAGCACAATCACGATCAGGAGAACCAATCCGGTCAAGACGCGCATGACCTAGTCGATAGCTGAATCCCGCTTTAATACTTTCTAAAACCCCAGCAGCACGTTCCCCGCATTTCTGCCCTGGCTCTTCGTGCCCAGGCAGGTTTGAGCTGGCATTAGCACAATGGATCCGATAGCAATAACGCGACTACAAAACTGCCGGGGGAGTAAAGCGGGGACTGCAACGGACCCTGGGACGATACTTCTTGATTCCACAACGCATAAATAGCAAGGCGACAGCATCAACCTCGAAAAAGATGGTGAAGCAGGAACTCGTCGACGTCGTCGACGAACAAGGGTGGCCGTTGCGCGTCGTGACACGGAAGCACGCGCACAGGTTCGGATTGATGCATCGCGCGGTCAGGGTGTTGGTCTTCAACAGGCGCGGCGAGGTGTTCGTCCAGCAACGCTCGAAGACCAAGGACGTGAATCCCGGGTTGTGGGAGGGCTCGCTCGCAGGGCACCAGAGACACGGCGAGACGCCAGTGCACACGGCCGTGCGCGAAGCGCGCGAGGAGCTGGGGTTGCGGATCCCGAAACGCGCATTGCGACGCCTCGGCACGTATCTGACCCGCAACGCCAAGGACCGGCTGTTCTACACGCTCTTCTCGGTCAAGGGAGTCACCAAGACGCCGCGGCTGAACCGCGCGGAAGTACAGGCCGGCTACTGGGAACCGCGCGAACTCGTCACGCGCCACACGCGCACCCATCCCCACAAGTACACGCCAGGATTCCTGATCGCGTGGCATCTGTTCTCGAGAAGAAAATAAAAAACGCCGGGACCGGGATTTTCAACTTTTCGCTCCCTCCGCCTGTGGGTAACGAAAAGTATTTGAACCCGGACGTCCTTGCGGACACCAGCTTCTCAGACTGGCGGCCCACCTGATTGGCCGATCCCGGCATTGCCGAGCGTCGCCGCCCGACCCGTGTATGAAACACGGCGCGAGGTTGCCCTCGGCAATTTATTTTCTATTTCAATTCTTTAAGTGTCTTGCCGCGATTTTTTCGGAAGGCTTCCGGTAGAACCGTCCAGATTTCCGGCAAAAATCGGAACATTTCCGGCTGACTGCGACATCTGCATCATAGACAATCATAACCTTTATATACGGAAGTTAACCATAGTTAAGAAATGGGGTTGAAAGTGCTGCATCCGCAAGAAGTCGAAGTCTTCTACATACTTCCCAGCATACGCAAGGCTTTCGCAGAGGCGTTCAAAGCAGAAGGTTGGAAACAGTCCAGGACCGCGGAGGTCATGGGCGTCACGGAATCCGCGGTGAGCCAGTATCTCAAAGAGAAGCGCGCGATGGACGTCACGCTGCCCGACGCGGTCAAGGCGAAGGTGCGCGCTGCCGCGAAGAAGACAGCAGACCAGTCGCAGTTCGTTTTCGAGACGCAACAGATCCTCGACTTCATGCTCAAGACAAAAGCGACTTGCGACGTCCACAGACAGATGGGCAAGGACGTCGCGCACGACTGCAACACGTGCTTCGAGAGGACGCCATGAAGTGCAGTGATTGTGGATGGATAGTCGATGACGCGCACCAGGACGTTCCCGCGTTGCAGTGTCCGGATTGCGGATCAAGGGTTTTCGAGCAAGGGGGAAACGACATGACTATGGACAAACAAGAGACAAAGCAGACTGGCGGCCCGATCACGCGGGACATGAACATCCAGCAGCTGGCGAACACGTATCCGGAAGCTGTCGGCGTGATGGCTGAGAAGGGCCTGCATTGTTTCGGCTGCCACGCATCGGCGTACGACACTGTCGAGGCCGGCGCGCGGGGCCACGGAATGCCCGACGACGATATCGACAGGATGGTCGACGAGATGAACGCCGCCGTCGCGCAGCACCAGGCGCAGAAGACGCAACCGAAGGAATCGCAGAATGAATTGGTCGTCACAGAACACGCCGCGAAGAAGCTTTTCGACTTCATGAAGACAGAGAAGAAGGAGGGCTACGGCCTTCGCGTCGCGGTCGTGCCCGGCGGTTGCTCCGGATTCAGTTACGCTCTCGATTTCGACAAGGCCTCGAAAGAGGGCGACATCGTGCTGGACAGGCATGGCGTCAAGGTCTTCCTCGACAAGGAAAGCATGCAGATGATGTCCGGCGCCACCATCGATTACGTCGACGGTTTGCAGGGCTCTGGTTTCAAGATCGAGAACCCCAACGCGCACTCCAACTGCGGATGCGGGAAGAGCTTCTCATGAGCGCTAGCGCATTCTCCGTTAACTTCGTCCCCGGCGTGATGAGACCCAAGCAGGTTTGTCGTTTTATCGGAATCGATTCGAAAGCCACAAATCCACTACCAATCTGCCTGGGGAGCAAAGTGGGGAACGCGAACGCAGGTGGACGGGCATGAGCGCACTCGTCATAAAAGATCTGCACGTGAGCTGCAGCGGAAAGCAGATCCTCAAAGGCGTCGATCTCACGATAAATCCCGGCGAGGTTCACGCGCTGATGGGCCCGAACGGGTCTGGCAAGAGCACGCTGAGCTGCGCCATCGCGGGGAATCCCAATTACGTGATCGAGAAAGGCGACATACTGTTGGACGGCAAGAGCATACTAAAAATGACGCCTGACGAGCGCGCGAAGGCGGGGTTGTTCCTCGCGTTCCAGCACCCGCTTGAGATCCCCGGCGTCAACCTGGGCTCGTTCCTGTTCACGCTCTTCAAGCAGCGATTCCCGAAAGCCACGCACGTCACGTTCCAGCGCGAAGTGAACGAGGCGTTGAAGCAGGTCGGCCTGCCGCAAGGCTTCCTCGAACGCTCGTTGAACGTAGGGTTGTCCGGCGGCGAGAAGAAGCGCGTCGAGATCCTGCAGCTGCTGCTCCTGAAGCCGTCGTTCGCCGTGCTGGACGAGACCGACTCGGGACTCGACATCGACAGCCTGCAGGCCGTTTCGAAAGCTGTGAACAGCATGAAGTCGGACAGGTTCGGAGTCCTCGTCATAACGCACTACAACCGCATCCTCGAATACATCAGGCCCGACCACGTGCACGTGCTCATCGAGGGCAAGGTCGCGATGAGCGGCGATGCGGGGCTTCCGAAGGCGCTCGAGTGCAAGGGATATTCCTGGCTGAAGCCCGAGGCGGTAGATGCCTGAACAAGTCACCGTCAACGCGACGTACGAGGAGACGTACGGCTTCCACGACGAAGAAAGCACGTTGTTCCGCACGCCGAAAGGGCTGTCAGAGGACGTCGTGCGCCAGATCTCTGCACAGAAAGGCGAGCCTGACTGGATGCTCAACCTGCGCCTGAAGGCGTTGAAGATGTTCCTTGCCAAGCCGATGCCTGCATGGGGCGGAGACCTCACGAAGATTGACTTCAACAACATCACGTATTATCTCAAGCCGTCTGAGAAGACCGAGCATTCGTGGGACAAGGTCCCGGACCAGATCAAGAAGACTTTTGATCGGCTCGGCATCCCTGAAGCTGAACAGAAGTTCCTCGGCGGCGTGGGAGCGCAATACGAGAGCGAGACGGTCTACCACAAGCTGCGCGAGGACCTCGCGGCGCGCGGCGTCGTCTTCCTCGACACGGACACCGCGCTGAAGACGCATCCGGAGCTGTTCAAGAAGTATTTCGCGACCGTCGTGCCTCCGGGCGACAACAAGTTCGCCGCGTTGAACACGGCGATGTGGAGCGGCGGCTCGTTCATCTACATCCCGCCCGGAGTCAAGGTCGAAGTCCCTCTGCAGGCGTATTTCCGCATCAACGCGAAGAACGTCGGCCAGTTCGAGCGCACACTCATCATCGTAGACAAGGATGCGAGCATCACGTACATCGAGGGCTGCACCGCGCCCGTCTACAGCACAGATTCCTTGCACGCGGCTGTCGTGGAACTCATCGCGCTTCCGGGCGCGAAGGTGCGTTACGTCACGATCCAGAACTGGTCGAGCAACGTCTACAACCTCGTCACGAAGCGCGCGGTCGCGCACGAGAACGCATTGGTTGAATGGATCGACGGCAACCTGGGCAGCAAACTAACTATGAAATACCCCTCAGTCTACCTGAAAGGCGTCGGAGCGCGCGCTGACATCCTGAGCATCGCGTACGCCGGCAAGGGCCAGCACCAGGACGCGGGCGGCAAGGTCATCCATCTCGCGAAGGACACGCAGTCCCGCATCATCTCGAAGAGCATCAGCAAGGACGGCGGGCGCACGAGCTATCGCGGGCTGCTGCAGGTCGCGAAGGGCTGCACAGGCGTGAAGAGCACCGTGCAGTGCGACGCGTTGCTTTTGGACGAGAAGTCGCGTTCAGATACTTATCCCACGATGGACATCGCCGAGGAGCGCGTGAGCATCGGCCACGAGGCGACCGTGGGCAAGATCAATGAGGACCAGATATTCTACCTGATGTCGCGCGGATTGAGCGCGAGCGAAGCCACGGCCATGATAGTGCTCGGCTTCATCTCCGAATTCACGAAGGAACTGCCGATGGAATATGCGGTTGAGCTTAACAAACTCATCCAGCTGGAGATGGAGGGAAGTGTAGGATGATACTCACCTCGAACGACATCGTCGTCCCTGCCCACGCAGACATCACGTTGCTCGACACCGGCGCGACAAACCACCGCATCACCATCTCGGAAGGCGCACGCGTACGGCTCGTCAGCGTGTTCACCCAGCCGCGCGCAGTGCAACGCACCATCGAACTCGTAGGCAAAGGCGCTTCGTACGAAGAGCATGACATCCTTGTCGGCACGGAAAAGGACGAGATCGCTGTCACGAGTGACGTCACGAACGCCGCGCCGGACACAACGACGAAGGTCTCGATGCAAGGCGTCCTGGACGGCTGCGCGAAGGCGTCGTGCGTCGGGAACATGAAGATCATCAAAGGCGCGACGAAAGCGGACAGCAGGCTTTCCCAGCACATCCTGCTGCTCAGCCCCGAAGCGAAAGCAGACACGCAACCTAACCTCGAGATCGACGAGAACGACGTGCACGCGGGCCACGCGGCCACTGTGCGACCGATAGACCAGGACAGCCTGTTCTACCTGCGCTCGCGCGGCATCTCTGAGGCAGAGGCGCGCAGGATGCTCGTGCTCGGCTTCATCACGCCGTTCCTCGCGTCGCTGGACGCAGCCGATAAACTGATGGTGCTTGACACCATCGAAGAGAAACTCGACCATGCCATCGCAACTCATTGACGTGCAGGAGAACGCTTGGAAGAATGACTTCCCGATCCTGAAAAAAGGGGTCTATCTGGACAGCGCGGCGACCAGCCAGAAGCCCGCCAGCGTCATCAAGGCGCTCGACAAGTTCTACAAGACATCCAACGCGAACGTGCACCGTGGCGTGTACGAGCTCAGCGCCAAGGCGACCGAACAGTACGAAGGCGCGCGCAAGAAAGTAGCACAGTTCATCAACGCGAAACCGTGGGAGACCGTGTTCGTGCGCAACGCGACCGAAGCGGTGAACCTCGTCGCGAGAAGCTGGGGCGAAGCGAACGTGCAACGTGGCGACGCCATCCTCGCGACGGTGATGGAGCACCACAGCAACCTCGTGCCGTGGCAGCAGCTGGCGAAGCGCACAGGCGCGAAGCTCGGCTACATCCCGCTCAAGGACGGCGAGCTCGACATGGGCGCGGCGTTGCAGTTGTTGTCCAAGAGGCCGAAGCTTTTGGCGGTCACGCACGTCTCGAACGTGCTCGGCACGATCAACCCGATAAAAGAATTGATCACGATGTGCCACAGCGTCGGCTGTCTCGTGCTCGTCGACGCGTGCCAGAGCATCCCTCATATGGCGATCGATGTCAAGCAGTTGGATTGCGATTTTCTCGTCTTTTCAGGACACAAGCTGTTCGGACCCACAGGCATCGGAGTCCTGTACGCGAAGGAGGATCTGCTCAACGCCATGCCGCCGTTCCTTTCAGGCGGAGACATGATCAAGGAAGTCTCGCTCGTCGGCGCGTCGTGGAACGACATCCCCTGGAAGTTCGAGGCCGGCACGCCCGCTGTCGCGGAAGCGGTCGCACTCGGTGCCGCGGTCGACTATCTGTCGAAGATCGGCATGGAGAACATCGCGAAGCACGACCATGACCTGATCGCGTACGCACTCGAGAAGCTCCAACAGGTGCCGGGCATCACGATCTACGGTCCCAAGGACGCGAACAAGCGCTGCGGCGTCATCGCGTTCAATCTTGGAGATATTCATTCCCACGATCTCGCGACAGTGCTCGACCAGCACGATGTCGCGGTGCGTTCCGGGCATCATTGCTGCATGCCTTTGATAGGACAGCTCAACGTCACCGCGACCGCACGCATGAGCGTGGCGTTGTACAACACGACTGAGGACATCGACGCGTTGGTGAACGCGTTGCAGGAGTGCAGGAAGGTGTTCAAGCTATGATGTTCACCGACGTCATCCTCGACTATTACCGCAACCCGCAGAACAAGGGCGTGATCGAGGGCGCGGACATCCACGCGAGGGACACGAATCCGTTGTGTGGCGACGTGCTCGAGATCACCGCGACCGTCGAGGACGGCGCGTTCAAGGAGTTGAAGTTCAGCGGCAACGGGTGCGCCATCTCGCAAGCCGCCGCGAGCATGCTGTGCGAACATCTCGCAGGCAAGCCTGTCGAGGACGCGAAGCGTCTTACGAAAGATGATATCCTGAAGCTGCTCAGCATCCCGATCTCGCCCGTGCGGCTGAAGTGCGCGCTGTTGGGACTGAAAGTCTTAAAAATGGGCGCATATGAGCATCTCGGCATGCAGTTGTCACGCGACGAGGCAGAGACGTTATGACCAAGAAGAAGCAGAAGCGCACAATCGATGTCAGGGTCGCGGGCCCGAACTATGTCGACAAGGACCCGATCAAGTCCACGATGGACCTGCTGGAACAGTACGAGGAAGGCTGCCAGCCCCGCAAGCCCATCGGCTGCAACTGCGACCATCAAGGCGAATAGGGATTCTCTGTCGCCGCGTCCCCGGCCGTTCTCCCCCGGCACGATTGACGTGGTTTTACTGCAACAGAATCGACAGCGGTGATGCGACTACCAACCTGCTTGGGTCTCATCACGCCTGGGACGCGGAGGAACGTCGTTGTATTATCCCGACAAAACGTTTATTAACGCCCTCTCTTGTTTTCATCGTATGCTAGAGAAGCTCTTCCAGCACGGGGCGTTGCACACTGGCGCGCACTTGGGGTTCTTCAGCGGTGTCGGGTTGCTGCTACCCACATTGGGCAAGGCGTGGGAACTGCAGATAAAGCCGTGGCTGTACTCTCCGTACGGGTTCTACATCGCGATAGGTCTCATCATAATCAGCATCGTCCTCATCGGTTTCCTGGCAGGGAGCGTCAGCAGACTTATGCGCAGCGTCGGCTGGCTGCTGCTCATCCCGGGCATCCTCGCGCTCGTGTTCGCCGCGTTCGGCGAGATGCAGGTTTATTCATGGGCTGATAACCACATCACGGGTTTCAGCGTAGCTGCGCCCGCGGTGCATTTCCTCATCGAGGAGAGCGTGCCCCAGACCGCCATCCTCGGCGGATTCTACATCCTGCTCGGCATAGGGTTCCTGTGGGTTGGCAGAAGGATCTCGCGCGTCGCGGACTACATATGACGATCATCCCCCGCAAACCGCCCGTGAAGAGGACTATCCCGTTCTACCCGCAGGAGAAACCTTACACGTGCGGCCCGGCCACGATCAGGATGGCACTCGCGGCGTTGGGCAGGAGGATGTCCGAGGCATATATCTCGAAAGTTGCGGGCACCACCGCGAAGCACGGCACCTCGAGCGCGCAGATGATCCGCTGTTTGCGCAGGCTCAAGGTCGCGCACATGGCGGGTTACAATCTGCGTTATCATGACCTGATGTACTACGCGAACCAGGGGATCGCCATCATCGATTGGGCGCCGCAGGTGCTGTTCCCCTACCATCCGGAGTTCGTCCACACCGAGCACTTCAATCCCGCGGAGGACTCGCATTGCGCCATCGTCCTCTCGGTGAGCCAGAAATTCATTGTAGTCCGCGACCCTGTGCTGGGCAAGATCAAGCTCTCACGCGCTAACTTCATGAAGGCATGGAACAGCCCGGAAGAGGACCGCTGGATGCTCGTCGTCATGCCGCGCGAGCTTCAGTAAAGGTAGCCCCAAGTCCTCAGCATGTCCCCTTCGTGCCGCCAGCGATATCCTATGTCGGTTCTATAGAACATGTTGGGGATCATGATGTTCTTTACGCGCAGGTACGCCTGGGCGCGGGCGTCCTCCATCGTGATGCCGGAACCGGTGACGACCAAAGCGTAGCCCGAGTTGCCCGCGAGGTGCCAGTCCCCTTCGACGAACTTGACGTCGCCGAGGTGGACTCCGTCCATCGCGGGCTTCTTGAACAGGATGGTGGCATCCTCTGAATATCGCCTGAACGCGGCCGGGTCCTCGAAAGGGAAAGGCGGGCACGCGATGACGACCCCGACTTGGAACCCTTTCTTCGTTTTCAGCTCGAAGGGTTGCTGGTGAGCGATCGCGTGCAGGAACGTGCTCCACTTGCTCACCACGCCCTCCATGTGGATGCTGATGGTAGGATAGCCGAAGCGTGACGTGAATTCCAACGGATAGATTCCCTTGCCGTTCGCGATGCAGTTGATGTCGATGTAGCCCACGTATTTCGCGGCGGCCAGCTTGTCCTTCATGCGCGCAAGGGTCTCCTTGAATATCGCGTTCGGCGGGCACCAGAGCATCGCGGTCCCCATCTCTCCTGTCGAAGGCCCGATCTCTCCGGGGAACATGCGCTTGTGCTCGAAGTTGATGTTGACAGGCGTCACGAAATCGACGCCGTTGAAGAACGACCCGACGGCGACCTCGACGCCAGCGGCGTATTTCTGCAGCTGGAACGTCTTTATCTTCTTCGACCAATTCTTCTTGTAGTGCAGGAGGATGTCATGGACGTCCTTGCCGTCCTCCTCCTGCCCCACGAAAAGCAATTCCTTCTCGTTCTGCGCCTTGCCGCTCGGCTTGAGGACGTACCGGTCGGGGTTCTTCTCCAAGAACTTGATAGCCTCGTCGAAATCAGTGAAGTCCCAGTGGGCGAGCACGCTCATGCCGACGGCCTTCATCTCCGCCTGCCCGAACTCCCTGTCGTCCTCGAGCTTGTCGGTGTATGCGCTCCCGCCTACGACGAACTTGCCCTGCTTCCGTAATCTGTCGGCGGTATCGCCGAACGCGATGTCGTCGAACACGATGACGTCCGCCCAGTCGACATGCGGCTCCCACGCGTCGACCTTCTCGACGACCTCGTCGCACACGTCCTTCTGCGCCTTGTCCTTGATGAAGTACTTGACTTCGTTCCCCTCCTTCTTCACCTGCCACGCCAGGTCGCCGATAAGCGCGATATGCGAGACGAACAAGAATTTCAGTTTTATGTTGCCGTTCATTGCTATTAATCCTTCTTTTAGGAAAAAATCGCTTCCAGTTTAAAAGAATTGCTGCGCAAAAGCCCCTACAACACTGTTGCAGGTTTTCTGTCAGCAACAATTATGCTTTTTGCAACGCCACTTGATGATTGAGGTGAGTCACATGGCAAGAACCCAACCCGCTCCGAAAGTCCCGACATTCACCGAACTGCTCGAGTTCCACACGCTCGAACGGCCCGCGAGCCTCGACGACGAGATCAAGGGCACGCTCGACGGCATCGCGCACGTGACGTCGCGCAGCGCCCTGCACGTGAACGACGAGAACTATTGGAGCGCGGTCTCCTCGCTGGTGCAGCGCTATTTCTGCTTCCAGCTCGCGAAGCGGTACAAACCACTCTCATCCGACATCTTTCAGCTGAAACGCAACGTCATCGCGGAAGTGCCTCGTCATGCGGATGGCAGACATCAGGAGACCTTCGCGATCCCCCTTTTCGCGGTCGTGCATCCCATGACGAAGACGTGGTCGCACGAGCACGCCTGGGAGGGTGCGGACACCTATGGACGGAAAGCGAACAACACATTGCACGTCGAGGCAACCGTGCCCAGGATGCCGCAGGCCATCGTCGACAAAGCGCTTGAGGCGCTCGCGTACGTCAGCGAGGTGAAAGCGGGCGCGCGCAGGGAGAAGGCGCTCGGCGAACTGTTGACGTTCTCCGGCAAGGCGTTCCCACAGCCCACTGAGGATCTCAGGACGATCTGGATCCCGCGGGATGAGGACCTCAAGGTCTGGGTGGAGGTCAAGCGGCAGCCGGAACGTGACCCAGCGTTGCTGCTGAAGTACGAGGACAATCACTTCATCGTCGGAACGTGGAACATCGAGTCCGAACGGGCGATGGAACACTACCTGCGCGAATACGCTGGAGTGCTGGACAGCAAGCCGTTCAAGCGCAACCTGAAGCTGACCCCCTGACAATGCCTGACCACGACTATGTCATCACGAGCGGCCCCGGCGCCGGAAAGACCGCCGTCATCGAGGCGTTGGCCGCGATGGGGCACGCGACCGTGGTTGAGGCCGCGCGTGAGGTGATACGCGACCAGCAGGAACGCCTGCATCCGGTCTTGCCGTGGACGAACAATTACGCGTTCCAACTGCTCTGTCTCGGCACGCAGCTCGCGTTCGAGGCGGAAACGCTCGGCAAACCGCGTTTCCTCGACCGCTCGCACGTGGACAGTCTCGGCTACAGCGCGTTCTGGAACAATCCTGTGCCTGACGTAGTCCGGCGAGCGATCCGCGCGCACCGCTACGAGAAGGTGTTCGTGCTGGACACGATGCCTGAGGCGATCTACCGCGCGGACGGTGAACGCAAGGAGAGCTACCCCCAGGCGCTCGCGCTGCGGGAGCACGTGCGCGCGGGATACCGTGAGGCGGGCTATGACCCAATAGTCGTCCCGGTTTTCCCGGGCAATCGCGATGTCGGAGTCAAACTACGATTGGAGTTGATATTGAGCCATGTACGAACTTGAGGTGAAGCACCATGTCGACGATTTGCATACAGTTGAGGAACGGGTCAGAGATCTCGGAGGGGTTTGCAACGGAACAAGACAGGAGACGAATCGTTTCTATGCTCTTGGCGGCTGGCTCATCAGGCTCAGAGACGACCCGGCGGAGATCACGCTGAAGGGGCCGGCGAAGCATGGCAAGGTGCGGGAATGCCTGGAACTCAATTGCCCGGTCCCGCGATGGGCGCTGCCGGCGCTTGGCTTGTTTTTTTCTTTCGGGTGGCGATACGATAAGGAACGGACAACCTATGAGTTCCGGCAGACAGAGGTCGCGCTGGACACGCTTGAGTTCGGGACCTTTGTAGAGGTTGAAGGGAGCATCGACGAGGTGGTGGCCGTCGAAAGGGCGCTCGGTTTGAACAGTCCTGTCAAGGAGACGTATTCGCAGATGGCGAGGTGGAAACATGGAAAAACACGTGTTGTTTTATGACGAAGATGTGCCTGAGTGCGGCCAGGCGGCGGCCGTCTTGGATGGTGCGGGGCTGCTTTTCGAATTGATACCCTGCAGCGGGCTTGTCGAGGCAGAACTCGCGACCGCGCGGGCGACGCATCAGGGGATCGGGAACATCCTCAGGTACGTGCAGGCGCAACTGCTGGCCGCGTGAAATACGCCGCCGGCAGACCATAAACGTTTTTGACAACGCTGACGTGATGCTGGCGTTTCTCCGAATGTCGGACGCCGTCGGCAGGATTTGAACCTGCAATTCCTTGCGGATCCCGCTTTCGAGGCGGGCGCCTTACCGGGTTAGACTACGACGGCAATACCCAGTTTTCTCGAGAGAGTGCTTAAAAAAGTTTCCATGCGTTGACGCCCAACGCGAGCACGAGCACCGCGGTGAACTTGGACAAGAATGCGTAGATGAAGAACTTCTTGGGCTGCACCTGGCCCGCGCTCATGAACGTGAGCGCGACTTCGTCCGGCAGTCCCGGCATCGCCAATAGGATTCCGCCTAGCACGGGCAAGAGGTGCCTGACAGGGCTCTTGTGCCGGTGCAGTTTCCTGACCTTGTGGAACAACCGTGGCGCGAACACGCGGACGTGCTGGACCGCGTGCTTTTGGACGATCGCGATGAGCACGACGTCCATCAGCGCCGCACCGAGCCCCGCGATCAACGCCAAGAGCCAAGGATTCAGGCTCTCCGCTAACACCGCGAGGATCGCGAACGCCGGGAGTATCGTCAGTCCGGTCGTGAAGAACGCGCCAGCGAAGAACGCCCCGATGTAACCGACTGAACCGATTCCTGCGAGGAACACGCGCATCGCGTCAGAACTCAGCAACAACACCGCGAAGAAGACGCTGATGAGGAACAGGAACAGCCGGATGCCGGCTTCCCACCGCTGCACATTCTTTGAGCTCATGAGAATTCCGATAACGAACGGTTCGTATCTCGCTTCTCTTTCTTCATCTCCGGCACGTTCTTGATCGCGTTCGCGATGACGACGTCCTTGATGTCATCGTACTGCGTCAAGCGCGCGTTCTTCCTGCTTTCAACGTAGGTGATGGTCACCGGTTTTTCCGCTCGTTTGCGAGGCAGCAAGGGGTCTCAACCGCCGACCCCTTGCTAACCCCGCGGTATAATGCTCCCGGCGGGATTTGAACCCGCGTCGCAACCGCGAGAGGGTCGCATCCTTGACCGGGCTAGACTACAGGAGCAAGGTATCGAAACGCACGAGCGGACGTTTAAAAAGGTTGCTATCGGACGCCACCGCCCGGATTTGAACCGGGAAACCCTTGCGGGAACGGGATTTCCAATCCCGCGGAGTACCAAGTTGTCCCACGGTGGCAATAAAGAAAACTGCTGCGGAAGCTCTTATAAAGCTTTCTTCAAAAAAATCAATACAAAAGAAAAAAATTAGAAGAAAAGTCTCGTTTTACTTCCGCTTGCTTGAGACGTGGTGGAAGCCGGAGATCAAGGACAGCAGCGCGAGCACGTAGATGCTCCATGCCGTGTTTCCCGACCAGACGAAATATCCTGCGACCAAAGCTCCGATGACGTTGAGCCAGCCACGCATCTTGGGGTCCATACCTGCCATATCAAATCACCTCTTTTTGCCTGTTCTATCCTCGGTGCCTTTATAAACGTTATGGCGGTAGGGAGATTTGAGCTCCCGACCTACGGGTTATGAATCCGTCGCTCTACCAGGCTGAGCTATACCGCCGAGTGCATCAGCGGAAGGGCGATTTAAAAAGGTTGTTGAACACCACGCGCTTCGTCGTCGGTTCCCCTGCTTTCTGCCACGGCCGTGATGCCTAAGCAGGTTTGTAGTGGTGTGATTGCTATCGAATCAATACCGATAAAACAACGTCAAACCTGCCTGGGAACGGCGATGTCTGGGACGACGTCAGCGAGCTCACCTCAATCCCTTGATGCTCCGCAGATCCTCGAGCCGTTTCTGCCCCGAGAGCGATGACCTGAACAGGTTCCAGAACACGTTCTGCAGCCACTTCACCCAGTCAGGATCAGAGAATTCGTAGAGCAGGATTGTGTGGCCGTCCAGTTCTGCGGACCGGTACCTCACCGGATCGAGCTCCTCCTTCAGCCGCACGACCTCGTCGTCGATGATGAATCCGCGCAGAGGTTGTTCGCAGTGCTTTACCTCGACGACGTCCTTGCCGAGCCCGTAATTGATCGATAGGAACTTCTGGAGGTTCTTGACGGCAGCGAGGTCGACGCGCGAGAGCACCTTTATCCCGACCCCGCGTTCCGCGAGCTGTTGGAAGACGCTGAGCAACGACTGCCGGTCCTCTGTGAGGTTGATGAATGAGCAGTTGCCCGTGAATATCAGCACCTGGCGTTTCGCGGACGCGAGCAGTTCCGGCAGGTGCTGTTTCGTCATTCCGCGTTCACTGTACTTTCCGTTCCAGGCCTTGCGCATCTTGGGATCGATGTAGTTGTAGAGTTCGAACGGCGAGAAGTCCTCCTTGCGCTTCCCGTGCTCGATGCGTTTGAACAGGCGTTCCTGGAATTCGGTGGAATTGATGCGTTCGATGTTGTTCCAGAACACGATCTTGAGCGCGCCGCGCGTGCCGCCGCGGAAGGTCCGCGTCGAGATCGCGCCGGATTCCTTCACGATCTTCTCGACATACGAATCGGCCGTGCGCCAGTTGCGCTGGATCAGGTGCGCGACCTCCTGGACGGTGCGTGGCTGCTGGTGCACGAACTCGAGGATCCTCTTTTCGGCGGTTTTGTCGAGCACGCTGCCGATTGGACGCTGCCGCTATTTATGCATTTCGTGGCTACAACACAAGAACAAAAACACTACAATGTCACTTCAACGCTTTGCGGATGGCGTCGGCGTCGAGCTTCAATTCTTCCGGAGTGTACTGGCGCCCCGGCCAGTGCCTGAGCCCATCGTTCACGAAACGAGGGATCACGTGGAGGTGCGCGTGCATCACGACCTGACCCGCGGCGCCGCGGTTGTTCATGCCGATGTTCAATCCATCCGCTTTCGTCGTCTTGACGAGCACCGGCGCGAGATGCTTGGCAGCAGCCATGAGATCCTTCAGGTCCTCTTCGGGCGTGTCGAATATGTCCGCGTGGTGGTGCTTGTGGATGACGAGGGCGTGGCCTCGGTTGATGGGCCTGATGTCGAGGAATGCGTAGACCTTCTCGTTCTCGTAGACCCTTTCGGCAGGTATGTCTCCGGTCACGATCTTGCAGAAGATGCATCCGTTCGTCATGAAGTCACCCCAATTTGCTGTCGAGTTCGCTGAGCGTCGCGATCTTGTCCGGGTATTCGCGCGTGCCCTTGCGATCGATCAGGATGCCCTTGATGTTGGCTGTTTTCGCGCCCTCGAGGTCGGTCTCGACGCTGTCGCCCACGACGAGCGCTTCGTCCTTGCTGACGCCCAATTGCTCGAGCGCGATGTCGTAGAGCGTGCCGTGCTGTTTGAGTGCATTGTGCTTGTACGAGAGCACGACAGCGTCGAAGTATTTCGCGAGGTCGAGCTTGCTCAGGACCTCCTCGACCGCACCCTGGTGGGTGTTGCTCACGACCGCGAGCTTGATGCCTTTGTCCTTCAATTGCTGCAGGACCTCGACCGTCTCGGGGTATGCCTTCGCGAAGAGCTTGTTCTTGTTCCAGAGCCCGATCAGCTTGCTGATGACGATAGGGTAAGGTCGCACGTTGAACGCCTCGCAGACCGTCTTGAACGCGTCCTCTTGCGACGTGAATTCCTGCGTGAAGAAGACCTCCTCGAACCGGGTGATGAAGTCCGTGTACTCGATCGGCGCGCGCAGGATCATCAGCGTGCCGCGCGTCGGGCTACGTGCGCCGTTCTCGACGAGCGTGCCCCAAAAGTCGAACAGTATCGCCTTGATTGCCATGATTGTTCCTCCGTTATGAATGGACGCGCCGGGAATCGAACCCGGAGCCTCATCCTTGCGAAGGATGCGTCATACCGTTAGACCACGCGCCCGAACATCGTGAGACGCGCTGGTCTAGACAGAACTCCGGTTCTGGCGTGGACCACGCGCCCGCGTGTTTCAGTTGCCGAGGGAGAGTATTTAAAGCTTTATGTGACATTGCAGAAAGAACACTGGACAAGTTCGCGCAGAGTATTTAAGAGAGCTTTCTCGCAAAATCATGCCATAAGGACATGCCAAAACTTCTTCCCCGTGGTACGAAACAGGAACTTCTTCAACAGATTACAAACGGCAATTCGATAAATGCTATTGCGCGAAGTCTTCATCTCGGAAAATCTACTATTTACTACCACTATAAGAAAATCCGCGGGAGAAAGAACAAACCGCCCCAATTCAACCCTCAAGCATCCGAAGCGGAAGGAGAGATCTGCGGCATTTTTGCGGGCGATGGAAGCCAATATTTTGAACCAAAAAAATTTCATTATGAAGTGAACGTCCATTTTGGCGGGCACAGAGAACCGTATGCGCGGTACGTCAAGTCCCTATTCGAATCATTCTTCCATAAAGAGTTCCGATTGAGACGAGAAAAATCTGGCGCGCCGAGATTACGGACGCAAAGCAAAACGATCTTTTGTTATTTCAAACATTATCTTGAATACATTCCTCAACACAAACACGACACGGTCCAGCTCAAAGAACGGACTGCTTCCCCCGAGTTCAAGAAAGGATTCCTGCGCGGACTCTTTGATACTGATGGTTGCCTTTGGAAGGATGTCACGAACCGAAGGCTTCGGGCATTTTACTATACGACCTCCGAAATACTTTCCCGACAGACAATCCAAATGCTCGCCGAATTCGGGGTTTCAGCGACAAAACACGTCCGATTCAAGCCCGGCTGCAAGCCTATCTTCGTCCTGCAATTCGCTACGCGCTCCATCGACACATTTTTAAAGCACGTGAAGCCGTTCAAAGCCCGTTGGGCCGGTAGTTAAACCCGGTATAACGCGCCCATGGCATGCGACACAATCGCCCATCTTGGGTGAGGCTCGGGGTTCAAATCCCCGCCGGTCCATCTAGTTTTTCTATCAGCGTGTTTGGCGATCGGGACTGCCGCCAAGACGCAATCGTTGTGCTGAAGAATGTTAGAAAAAAAGTGGGCACACATACAAAAAGGCCCCGTTGGTCGATGTTTGTGCTGGACAAACCACACGCGAAGTGATTTAAATAGTTTTCGATTGTGCATAAGTAGGGAAAAAATTTATAACCGGGGTTTCCGTAAATCCAGTAAAAAAAGGAGGTCTGTCTATGGCAACACCGGTCATAAACTATCTGGCGGTTCTCGGAGCCGCTGTCGTGAGCATCGTGCTCGGCATGCTTTGGTATGGTCCCGTATTCGGCAAGGCCTGGATGAAGGCTGCCGGAATCTCGGAAAAGGGCGCGAAAAAGGGGATGGCGAAGGGATTCGTCGGGATGGTCATCGTCTCGCTCGTGTTCAGCTACGTGCTGGCGCATTTCGTTGACTATCTTGACGTCACGGATTTCGGCGGCGCGTGGCAGCTCGGCTTCTGGGTCTGGCTCGGATTCATGGCGACAATCCAGATCGGCTCGTACCTGTGGGAGAGCAGACCTTTCAATCTGTTCCTCATCAATGCGGGATACAGCCTGGTCCAGATCGTTGTGCTCGCCTGGATCCTCGCAGTCTGGACATGAACTTCTTTTTTTTTCTGTTCTTCACCCGCGAAATCAATAAATAGCCCGCTCTCGGCCGCGACGTCATGAGCGATGCGCTTGATGATCTGTTGTACGAGTTCCGCGGGTTCGCTTTCGACTGGGATGAGGTCGGTCGTCGGATGGAAGGCAGAAAGTATGAGCAGGGCCATTTCCAGGGTTTGGCAGGCAAACACGCGCTCCGTATCTTCATAGAGGGATTCATGAAGACGCATCCTGCGGTGACCCTGCTTGAGCTGCCCACGCATCCCTCGTATCGTCTCTCCGACGGCGGCGACTTCGTCGCGATCAAGCAGGGCGGCCGGATGGTGACCACGATCGACACTCCGTTGAGATTCGAGGACCGGCCTCTGCTCATCGACATAAAGTTGAACGAGTGGCACAATGTCCTGCGCGGCTATTTCGCGGAGAAGCACCGCCACAAGCGGGCGATACTCGAGGATATCTTCGGCAGGGAGCGGTATGATCACGCCATTCTGGTTCCTTACGCGATGACGCGTTGGCACGGTGGTTCGAACATCGTGAGACTGCGGTTCAGCGCAGAGGATTTCCGCGAGCAGGCTGATGCTGAAGGCGAGAAACGCGGACTGGTCTAGGCGCCGGTCTTGATCCAGGGATTCTTCTGCAGGACGTCCTTGTTGACCAACGCTTCGGGGACTTCGCCTTTGAACGCGGCGAGAACGCATTGCGCGGCTATCCTGCTCATCGAGTCGCGCGCTTCCCACGTGGCCGACGCGATGTGCGGTGTCAGCACGACGTTGTCGAGCTTCGCCAGCCCGGGCACCAGCTTCGGCTCGAACTCGTAGACGTCGAGCCCCGCTCCGCCTATCTGTCTGCGCTTCAACGCGCTCACCAGCGCGGTCTCGTCTATCACGGGCCCACGCGACGTGTTGATGAGGAACGCGGTTTTCTTCATCAGCTTGAGGTGGCCTGCGTTGATCAGGTGCCTTGTCGAAGGCATCAATGGCACGTGGATGGAGATGACGTCGCACTGCTTGAGCAAGGTGTTGATATCTACGGGTTTCGCGTCGTATTTCTGCTCGATGTCAGGCGAGCGCACAACGTCGTTATAGATGATGCTCATCCCGAGCGCTTTGGCGAACTTGACGAATATGCTCCCTATCCTGCCCACACCGATGACGCCGCAGACTTTTCCGTCGAACTCCGTGCCGAGCAGCAGGTCGGGGTCCCATCCTTTGTACTTGCCCGCGCGCATGAACGCGTCTGCTTCGCGTATCCTTTTGCCGAGCACCATCATCAATCCTATCGCGTGCTCTGCGACGGATTCTGTCTGCGCGCCAGGCGTGTTCGTGACGAGGACTCCGCGTTTCGTCGCTTCTGCCAGGTCGATGTTGTCGAAACCGACTGCATAATTCGCGACTATCTTCAGGCGGGGATTCTGGTCGTAGACCTCTGCGTCGACCTTGTCGGTCAGGAGCGTCACGATAGCATCTGCCCATTTAGCGCCTTGCAATAGCTTCTTCCGGGGGCACGTCCCTTTCATCACGCCGATCCTGACATCGCAGGATTTCTTCAGAAGAGCTATCCCTTCTCCGGGAAAATGGCGTGATACGAAGACTCTAGGTTTCATTTGCCCAACGCCCAGTCTTTGAGAGTGTCGTAGTCTGTCTCGCCGCATATGTGACGCTTGGTCTTTGCGTTCCAGAAGAACGGCACGCCACCGCAGAACCCCTTGTCGATCATCTCGAGCAGCTGCGCGTTCTTGTCGTTATGCCACACTTCGAGCTTCGCGACCTTGACCTTGAATTCCTTCTCGAGTTGTTCGACAGATTCATCCATGTTCCTGCAGTGAGGGCACTCCGTGCCATGGAACATGATTAGATGAGGTTCTGCGCCTGCGCTCTTCATTTTTGTCGCAGCGCGTGTCTTCCCCGGCTTCACGCGCGCAGACGTGCGGTCTGCGGCGTCGCGCTCGCTACGCTCGGCGACTCCCCCGGTAGGTTTGTCGTGCGTCCGTCGTTTCGAAGCCATTCACTCGCCCTCTATGCAGTCGCACTGCATCAGTCGTTTTTGGCACCCGCTGCACACCTTGCACATCGGACAGCCCGGGAGACTCTTGAGGATTACGTGGCCATAGCCGCAATGCGGGCATTTCGGCGTGGGCTCAGGGATGCAGACGTTGCTGGCGCAGATCATACCCGGCGTGACGCGTTTCGCGACGCGCTCAGGTCTGTACACGATCCGGACGCGTTTTGCGGACTTCGGGAGCCGTTTCGCCTTTTTCGCGGGTTTTCGCTTCATCTGTGTCTCGCCAATTGTCCCAGCCGCGCTCCGATGACGCGCGCGACCGCCGCTTTCGTGGTTGCCTTGCGCAATGCGTGCGCGAGATCGTTGTCCTGGTGGACATCCGCGATCCATTGCGCGAAATCGTGCTTGCTTCCGTGGACGTGGTGCTTGAAAGTGCCGTTGTCCATGCTCAACACAGCCTTGTGGAGTTGCGGCAGGTTCGTGATGATCGCTCCGTCGCGGGCCTTGAACGCGATCTCTGCAGGCACGGGCTTGAATGCGCGTTCGGACAGACGACTGGCCTGCTCGCCTCGCGGCGCAGCAGGAACGTGCTCGCTCGTGCCGGAATATTTCATCTTGACCGCTTCTTTCGCGGCTTGCACGATGTTCGGCGCCTTCAGCCCGTAGAGTTTCATCAGTTCCTCGGGCGCGCCGGACTGGCCGAACTTGTTCTGCACGCCGATGCGTTTGATAGGCACAGGGTACTCGCCTGCGAGGAATTCCGAGACTGCCGCGCCTAGTCCGCCCGAGATCTGGTGTTCTTCTGCGGTCACTATGCTGCCGCACTTGCGCGCATAGTCCAGGATCGTTTTTGTGTCGAGAGGCTTGACAGAATGGCAGTTGATCACCGCAGCAGATACTCCTTCCTTCTCGAGTTGTTGCGCTGCGACGAGCGCTTCGTACACCATCGTCCCGGCTGCGATGATGGCGACATCGGTGCCTTCTGCGAAGACCTCCGCCTTGCCTATCTTGAACGGCGTCGCGTCGGTCGTGACGACCGCTGTCTTCTCGCGCGCGAACCTGATGTACACGGGTCCCGGATACTCTGCTGCGGCGACGGTCGCTTTGCGCGCCTCGACAGCGTCGCAGGGCACGAGCACGGTCATGTTGGGTATTACGCGCATTATTGCGATGTCCTCGACGGCCTGGTGCGTCGCGCCGTCAGGGCCTACGGAGATGCCTGCGTGCGCGCCTCCTATCTTGACGCCCACTTCGTTGTAGCAGATCGTGGTGCGTATCTGTTCCCAGTTCCTGCCTGGCGAGAACATCGCGTAGGATGATATGAACGGGACCTTGCCCGCCATCGCCATGCCTGCCGCGAGCGAAGCCATGTTCTGCTCTGCGACGCCCACTTCGACGAAGCGTCCTGGATACTTCTGTTGGAACGCGAGGGAGCGCGTGCTTTCCGAGAGGTCTGCGCACAGGACTACGACGTCCTTGTTCTTGTCGCCGGCGAGCACGAGTCCTTCGCCGTAGCCGTTGCGGATCGGGACTAGCTTGATCTCTGCGTCGAGGTTCACCAATTGCATCGGGGGGTTGGTTCTCACTCAGTCAACCCCTGCTTCGATCTGTTGGCGCCAGTGTTGGAGCTCTGTCAGCGCGACTTCACCCTGCTCTTTCGTCGGCGGCTTTCCGTGCCATTCGTGGTCGTTCTCCATGAAGCTGACGCCCTTGCCGGGGATGGTGTGTGCGATGATGCACGTGGGCTTCTCGTACACTGCTTCCGCTTCGTGGAACGCTGCCATCAAGTGATCGTGGTTGTGGCCGTCGACCTCTATGACGTGCCAGCCGAACGCCTCGTATTTCGCTTTCAACGGCTCGAGAGGCATGACGTCTTCGGTGTGGCCGTCGATCTGGATGTTGTTGCGGTCGATGACGCACGTGAGATTGCGGAGCTTGTTATTGCCGGCGAACAATGCGGCTTCCCAGGTCTGGCCTGATTCGTGCTCGCCATCGCTCGTTAGGCAGTAGACGCGCCACGCCTTCTTGTCCATCAGTCCTGCGTACGCGAGACCAGCGGACTGGCTCAGCCCAGAACCGAGCGGTCCGGACGTGGTTTCGACGCCCGGCAACGCTGTCCTGTGGGGATGTCCTTGGAGTCGCGTGCCGAGCTTGCGCAGCGTGAGAAGTTCTTCTTTAGGGAAGTAGCCTGCGTTCGCCATCGCGGCATACCTTACAGGACAGATGTGGCCGTTGCTGAGGATCAAGCGGTCGCGGCCTTCCCAGTCCGGCTTGGCAGGGTCGTGGTTGAGTATGTTGAAGTAGAGCACCGTGAACACGTCAGCCATCCCGAGCGGCCCGCCCGAGTGCCCAGAACCTGCCGAGACAAGCGACTTGATGATGTCCTGGCGCACCGTGTTCGCGATGAGCCTCAACTGTTTGATGTCAGTTACCTTCTGGAACCGTGCCATTCCTCACCCTTTTTCAAGAGAACTCATCGGCGCGGGTGTTTATAAAGGTTGCTGGGACGCAGGAGAAAGTCAGGTTCGGAGCGCGGAGGCGAGGCCATCCTTCACCAGCCAGGAACCGCTGCCGCTCTGCGAGGCAGCGGCAGTAGCGCGAGACTTTCTCCTGACCGCATTCACACTCGGTTCACTTCAGCCGTGAGCGCTGCGTATTCGCGCTTGAAGTCCGGCGCGTCGAAGAGCGCGCTTCCTACGACAAAAAGGTTCGCGCCCGCGAAGCGACAGTTGAGCGCAGTGCTGTGATGGATGCCGCCATCGACCTCGATGTCGACGTCCTTGCTCCAGCGCCTGATCTGCTTGATTTTCTTGGTCATGTCCATGAATGCTTGCCCCATGAATCCTGGCTTGACGGTCATCACGAGCACATGGTCGACTAGTTTCAGATAAGGCTTGATCCGCGCGGCAGGCGTCTTGGGATTCAATGCGATGCCGACCGCTAACCCGTGGAATCTGCAGTGCTCGATCAACGCCAACGCCTGTCTCTTGTTGTGGAGCGATTCGACGTGGAAGATGAACAGCCGCGCTTGCGCGATCTTTGCGACGTCGTGCACATAGTGCTCGGGGTGCTCGACCATGAGCTGGAATTCCAGCGCGAGCTTGGTCTTGACGTCCCAGAAGTCGCGAGGCATCACTGTCTTGTTGGGTGCGAACCTGCCGTCGATGATGTCCACCTGGACCTTCTTGGCCGCAGCCGCGAGTTTCAGTCGGCGCAGCGCATCCTTCTTCGTCTTCGCTAGGATGGACGGGACGATGATACCTGGTTTAGCCATGGTGTTCGAAGCGCGAGATCTTGTGCAGTCGGCGCACGTGGCGTGCTGCGCCTAAGAACGGTTCCGATATCCAGGCGTCGACGATTTTCTTTGCCTGCGAGAACGATAACCCGAGCCCGTGCGTCTTCGCGACGGTCTTTCCGCCGGCGATGCACAGGATGTTGGCGTCGTTGTGTTGTCGGCTCACGCGCGCGTTCTTGACGCTCCAGATCGGCACGGCGCGCGCCCCCTTGACCTTGTTGGCCGCGATGCATATCCCTTCCGCGCTGCCGCACACGAGGATGCCTTTGCTGCCGGTCTGCACTACTAGTTTGGCGACCGGGAACGCGTAATCAGGGTAATCGTCATGCTTGTCGAGCTTCCACGCGCCGAGGTCGCGGACCGTGACTCCTTTCTTCTTTAGGTATGCCTTGAGCTTCTCTTTCAGCTCGAATCCGGCATGGTCCGCTCCGAGATACAACGTGTCTGCCATCAGCACCTCTTTGCCTTCGTGATATGAGTAGTGCGTTAAAAGCTTTACCCCGCACAGAAGTTCCCAGGCTTCTCGTTCCCAGGCAGGTTTGAGGTCGCTTTACAAGCATCGAATCGATAGCCATCATGCAAAGTCAATCGTGCCGGGGGAGAAAAGCCGGGGAAAGAGCGACAAAAGCGCGTTTTATCGTAGCACCTGTTTGCTCCACGCAAGGTACTGTCTGCTTCCTGCGACGATCGGCACCGCGATGATGCAAGGGACTTCATAGGAGTGCAGTTTCTTGACAACCGCTTCAAGCTTTTTGTACTTGGTGTCAAACGTCTTGACGATGAGCAGCACTTCCTTGTCCTGATGGACTTTACCCTGCCAGACATAGCGTGAACGCATGCCAGGAAGCGTCATTACGCAGCTTGCAAGCTTTTTCTTGACCAGTGCCGCGCCAAGGATGTCTGATTCTCGCAGGTTCGGCGCGGTGATGTAACAGAGAAGCGGCTTCATATGAACCACCCGAGCGCGAGCTTGACCAGCAGGAACGTGACGGTGCCGACGAGGAACAAGCCGGGCCTGGCGTTGCGCGCGTCCGGCAGGAACTCCTTGACCACTACGAAGAAGAGCGCGCCCACGACCAACCCGATGAGCACATCGAACACCGCGATAGGGAGCACGAACGAGAGGAACGCGCCGAGCACCGGCGCCGCGGCGAGCACGAACCTCGTCACGAGGTTGGACGTGATGCTGCCGTGAAGTTCGTGCAAAGCGGCCGAGGACGCCACGGCATGGAGCGCGACCGGGATGAAGAACAGGACGCCCTCGCGGATGCTCTGCGAGGTGAAGAAGCCTATGGACACTCCGAGCAGTACGTGATAGACAAAGAACGCCAAGCTGTGCTCAAGCTTGAGCTCTGCCTTCCGTTGTTTTGCCTGCGCGTGCTTGTACACGAAGACCTCTGCCAATCGGAACAGGACAAAACCCGCAAGGATGGACACATACAACGCGTTGCCGAGCAATCCCTCCGCGCGGATGCTCTCGGGCAGCAGCGCGGTGAAGAGGTACGCGATGCTGAACCCGCCCGCGAACGCCAGGATGTCGTGCCTGCCCGGCAAGCCCTTGAACCTGAACAGTTCGCTCGAGAAATTGATGATGCTCAGCAGGAACGCCAGCGCGAACGAGACGACGAGTGTGAGCGGGACCATGGCACCTCTTCTGCTGCGCTCATGCGCTGGATGTTATTTAAAGGTTGCTTGTGAGGAACGCAGCAGAACTTAGACGATACCCAACGCCGTCTTCATCGCTGCTTTGTCGAAGCCTACGATGATTTGGCCGTCGATGTCGATCACGGGCACGCCCATCTGGCCTGACTTCTCGATCATCTCCTGGGCCTTCTTCTCATCGGAAGCGACGTCGATCTCAGTGTACTTGATGTTGTTCTGTTTCAGGAAGTCCTTCGCCTGTTTGCAGTACGGGCACGTCGGAGTGCTGTAGATGGTCACTTTATGGTCAGCCATGCGTCACCTCGTTTTGTGCTGTCTGATTTTGCTGATTATATAAACGTTACAGTTCGTGCTTGGTCGTCCATTGGCGATATATGATGTGCGCGATGCTGCCGAGCACGAGCAGGCCCGCGATGATGCCGAGGACTTGCGCGGTCGTCGACGTGAAGAACGGCGTCTGTGTGAGCATGTCGTGGGCGGCGTAGAACAATGTCATGCTCCACGGCACGACGCGCGTGACCGCGTACTCGACCCAACTCGTGCCGCGCGAGAATATCATGATGACACCGAGCGCGACGAGGATGATCGCGCTGACGATGTTATATGTGTGCGTCGTGATCTCTGTGCCGAAGAGCCTGAACGTGAATAGTCTGCCCTTTATCCAGGACTTGCTGGCGAGATCTAACCTGTCCGCGAACGCCGCCACGAGCAGCAATGGCACGGAGACGCCGAGCGCGAAAAGGAACAGGTAGCTCGCGCCCGATAGCACCGTGCCTGCGTTCGCCGCCAACAGAAGGATGCCGCCGAGCACGGGCCCGATGCAGGGGCTCCAGCCGAGCGCGAAGAAGAATCCCATCGAGGTCATGGTGACCGCGCTCTTGGTCTTGTGGTGGTCGAGCTTGAACTGGAACCACGAGAAGCCCTTGTTGAGGAACATCATGATGCCGAACACGACGAACACGACGCCTGAGAAGACCGCGAACGGCGCGCGGAACTGGCCGATAACCACGCCCGCGAGCGCCGCGAGCACTCCGAGGAGCGTGAATCCGAGCGTGAGCCCGACCGCGAACAGCGAGGTCATCAGGAGCGCGCGCTTGCGTTCCTTGAACAGGAACGCGAAGAACGTCGGCAGAAGCACGAATCCGCACGGGCTCGTGAACGCCACGATTCCCGCCAGGAACGCGGCGAGGAACGTGATGCCTGCCGCCAGCTCGTTGCGGTACTCGATTATCTTGAGCACGCCTTCAGGCAGGTCCAACGGTCCGTCGGGATGACCGTCATCGAAACCGCCGTGCGCAAGGACTGCTGTGCTGAGAAGCACGAACGTCAATGCTGCCAGGGGAGCTAGCTTGAGAACGTTCATCTTATGTTACATCTAGTGTAATGGTTTAAAAGCTTTATGGATTATTTTTGAGCCACGCAAGGATGTCCTTCGCGAGCGTCGTCTGCCCGAACATTGCGTAGCCGTGGCCGCCTTCAGCATAGATTTTTGTCTCGACATCGGTGTTCTTGCTGTACAGCGTCCGGACAGACTCTGCGGAATACGCGTCGTCCTCGGCGGCCACGAGCAGCGTCGCGTTGGGCGCATTCTCGATTCCTTCCAAGGGTTTGATGCCGCGGAAGTCCAGGCCGGGCGAGATCGCGATCACTGCAGTCACGTCGCGGTCTTGCGCTGCGTGGTTGATGACTGCATTCGCCGAGAAGCTCGCGCCGATGAGCAAAAGACCCTTGCCCGCGCCATTCTTCTGCAAGAAGCCCTTCGCCGCGGCGATATCCAACCCGACTTTCCTGAAATCGCTCTCTGAGAACAGCTCCCAGTTGCCCGTGCTCTCGCCGTGGCCGCGCACGTCGATGCTGATGACGTTGTAGCCTGCGGATTTCAGTTGCGGTGCGAACGTGTCGTAATCGTGCCTGTCCCTGCGCAGCTGGTGCAGGAGTATCGCGCCTGGTTGGCCTTTCGCGCCAGGATAGTAAGTGTACGCGATTGATTTACCGTCAGTCGTGGTGAGTTTGTCAGGCATAACTACCTCTTGCGTCTGCGCTTGCCGCTCCTGCACTGCGGGACGTCCGCATGCGACGGCAACCAATGCCAATGCTATGAGCAATGCGATAACGCGCATAAGGCATGAGAGAGTAGGACTCTATTTAACGGTTACGCCTCGCGTTGAACGTCCCGACCTCATTCATCTTATCCCCGGCTGAGCATCCCAAGCACACCAAAAGGACAGAGTCCTTTGGTGTGCTTGGGATGCTCCGCACCTTCAAGAGGTTGGTAGTGGCGTCAATGCTATCGATTCGATGCAGGTAAAGCCACTACAAATCTGCCAGGGAGAGAAGCTGGGGCTGCAATGCAGGGGTCCGACGAATTACGCTTTTTTCGAGCTTCCGAAGAGCTGCATCCGGTGCTCGACGACCTGCTGCATGAGGTCGCGCGCGTGGCCGAGGATGTCACGCGGATCGAAGTCAGCGCACTTGAGGGCGAGGAATTCGCGCACGCCGGCGTCAAACGCGAGTCTCAGATCCGTGTCGGTGTTGACTTTGCAGATGCCGTGCTGGATGGCGCGCGTGATCTGGTCGTCGGGCACGCCTTCAGGGTCGCCTAAGCAGGCGCCGTACTGTCGCGCCTTGTCGACGAGCCACGACGGCACGCCTGACGCGCCGTGCAGCACCAAGGGGATAGTGATGAGCTCGCGTATGACCTTCAAGCGCCCGATGTCGAGCCGGGGCGTGCCGGCGAACTTGTACGCGCCATGAGAGGTTCCAATCGCGATTGCCAACGAGTCGCACTTGGTGCGCTTGACGAATTCTGCCGCTGAGTCAGGTTCTGTGTAGAATATTGATCGCGCCGATACTTTGTCCTCTGCGCCGCCTATCGTGCCGAGCTCTGCCTCGACAGAGATGCCTTTCCTGTGCGCCCAACCCACGACTTTCTTCGTGTTCGCGATGTTCTGCGCGAACGGCAGGTGGCTGCCGTCGTACATGATGCTCGTGTAACCAGCATCGATGCACTTTTTCACGAGCTTGAGGTCGCGTCCGTGGTCGAGGTGCAGCGCGAAAGGCATCTTGCTCTGTTTCGCGGCCTCCTTGATGAGCAGGACGAGATTGTTCAATCCCGCGTACGCAATCGCGCCTTCGCTCGTCTGCAGGATAGCTGGGCTTTTCTGTTTCTCTGCGGCTTGGACTATCGCTTGCAGGATCTCGAGGTTGTTGACGTTGAACGCGCCGACAGCATAGCGCCCGTGCAGGGCGTTTTTCAGCAATGCGCTGCCGGTCACGAGAGTCATAGGTGGCTTTCCTCGACATGGTGCGGTTTGCGCTTGAGCTCGGCGACCGCTTGTGGACGCGTGGCCAGGTTGTTCTTCGCGCCGACGGCCTGCAGCACGCTCTCTGCCTGGACTTGGCCCAGGCGCAATGATTCTGGTATTCCGAATCCCAGCATCTGTCCAGCGACGAAACCTGATGCGAACGCGTCGCCTGCGCCGGTCGTCTCCACGACGGCCATGCGGTGCGGTTTGAGGTGGAAGATGCTTGTGCCGTCCGTGGCGTACGCGCCTCGGGGTCCGTCGGTGATGACCGGCAATTTGACGTGCGGGTGGAGTTTTCTGAGCAGGTAGCTGATGTTGCTGCCCGGCGCGTGTAGGAGCGCTTCCGCTTCCTCCTTGTTCAGGATGAGAACATCTAGGCCCTGCAGGACAGGCGCGAGCTCGTGCATCCCTTGGCTTGCCACGTACATGCTGGGGTTGAACGCGATCCTGATGCCGGCTTTCCTCGCGCGCTTTACTACGCTCACGAGCGTGTCCCAGCTCTTGCCGAGCATCGAACTGCAGTAAAGCCAATTTGTCTTGAGGTCAGGAATGTCCTTTGCCAGCAATTCGTCGTTGACTCCTTTGAATGCGAGGATTGTCCTGTCGTGCTCGAGCCCGACCATGATGACTGAGTATCCTGTGGGTCCGTCTTTCGTTGGGCCTAGGATGTCGACGTGGTCGTTGCGCAACGCGGCGAAGACCTGTTTGCCGTTCGCGTCGTTGCCGAGCACGCCAAGCCAGCCTGTCTTGAATCCCAATCTGGAGAAAGAGACTGCTGTGTTCGTGCCTCCGCCGCCGGTGTCGGTCACGAGGTCGTCGATGAGTATCTTGGAGCCGAGATGCAGGCAGACGTCACGGTGCTTCGCGTGCTGCACGATCTCGCGACCTGAAGCGCGCGTCTTCGCGAAGACGTCGACTGTGGCAGAACCTATCGTGATGATGTCGTACAACCATGCACCTCTTTCAAGGACTTCGAGAGAAGATGCTATTTAAAGGTTGTTGCCGCGACAATCGCGCGTTTCTTCCCACCACATTTATAAATCACGTAAATCATGCTCGATGAAAAGAGGCGATGACATGAAAGGCGTACGTCTTATACCGAAGGAAAAACCGAAGGAAACTCCGGTGACTCCGCAGCCTGCGAAATCTCCTAGCGTACGCAAGATGGGCGCGCTCATCGCCTTGATCGCGGTGGCTGCCCTGCTAGCTGTCGGGTATTCATTGATCAGCGGACCGAAGGATCCCTGCGATCTCTATCCTGACCTCCAGTGCGGCAAGTACGCGAATACAGGGGGCGACACTGGTGGAGATAACGGGAATGGCGGATCGGGAGACACCAGCGGCTGCCCGACGTTCTGCGACAGCGCGGCCATCACCGTCGCGCCGATGTGCGAGTGTCCGCCTGACAGCACGTATTATGACACCATCACGGGTTCGACCTGCACTGGCTGCAAACAGTGCGTCTGTGACCGATGAAAACTGATGCGTGGTTACTGGGTGTCGTCGTTCTGATAGTCATCGGAATCGGGGTGGTGGAAGCCGACCGCGAGTTGCGCGAGTCTGAGTGCGAGCAGAGCTGCGGCAAGTGCATCACGACCGTTGTCGACAATCCGCCGGTGTGTGGCGTGGAATGCGCTGCGTGCGAGGCGCAGGGCGGCTTGTGGGGCAGGCAATCCGTATTCCTCGAAGATGAGACCTGTTTCCTTCCGACAAAGGATGCGGGAAAACCCTGCATCGATGGGCAACAGTGCGAAGGAAGCTGCATCGGGACGGAGGGGAACGGCAGCTGTTCAGACACACATCCGTTGCCGCCAGGATGCTACAGTTTGCTTTACAACGGCACTGCTGATCGATTGTGCATCGACTAGCACGGCCATCAATCATGGAATGCACAACACAAGAGAGGTGATCGCATGGCGATACGGGATCAATTGACGAAACTGAAGGATAACTGGCTTTTGATACTTCTGCCGCTGGTGCTTTTCTTCCTGCTGGCCGGAGGCCTCTCTGGGCTGTCCGGGCTGGTCAGCGACGTCGCGTTCTCACCCGGCGCATCGAGCGGATATGCTCAGCCATCGATCGGATATGACGGTGGCTACCCGAGCCAGTCGTATGCTCCGTCCGGAGCGCGTGAAGCGACGTCCACTTCGGTCGACGCGACCGCGGGCCAGCTGATCGCGAAGACCGCGAGCATGGAGACGAAGGTCGAGCGCGGGACGTTCCTTGACGAGGAAGCCTCTTTGAAATCAATCGTGCAATCCTCTGATGCACAACTTCTCCAACAGAACGTGCAGACCTATGGCGAGGGCATCTCTCAGTACCGTGCCGGCAGCTACCGGGTCAAGGTCGATGCGGACAAGTACGAGGAGCTCGTCTCCAAATTGGGGGAGATCGGGGAGATGGACTCGTTCAGGGAGACCGCCGATGACGTTACGCAGGCGTATACCGACTTGAGCGTCCGGCTCGCGAACGAGAAGACGCGACTCTCGAGGTACAACGAGATGTACAAGGAGGCCACAGACGTCTCCGATAAGCTCGAGATCAGCGACAGGATATTCAACCAGGAGAACATGATAAAATATCTCGAAGAGGCGCTCCGGGATGTCGGGGATCAAGTCGTCTACTCGACCGTCGACGTGACCCTCACCGAGGAGAAATCAGGCTATGCCGAGCTGACGTTTGTCGGGCTCTCCGACCTGGTTAAGGGGTTCGTCGGCAGCCTCAGCACGGTGATCTACCTGTTCGTGCTCCTGCTCCCGTGGGCGCTCGGCATCTGGCTGGTCGTCTTCGTTGTCAGGAAGCTGCGCGGCAAGGGCAAGAAGAAGTAATTGTTCTTTTCTTTTTTTCTTTTTTATCACAACCGCACCTTGATGGCGTTTTTTTCCGGTTGGAAGCGGAAGAACAGGGTGCTCTGCCGGAGAGCTTCCGGTTTTTTCTGCGCAACGCATTTGAATCCTTTTTGATCGTGTGAAGGCCATGACCGAAAGCTTGATAAGTAAGCCTGAGCTTACTAACCCTATGGACATCCTTAACGTATCATCGAAAGGGCAGATAGTCATCCCCGAACATCTGCGGAAGAAGCTCAACATCAGGAAAGGCACGCGGCTCGTGCTTCTGACCAAGAAGGACACTATGGTGCTCACCAAGGAAACCGATGCCGAAAGGGCGCTCCAGCGCATGGACAAGGAGGATCTTGGCTGGCTGTTCCTCAACGAGCAGGCGCTCGCGAAGGACTGGGACACCAAAGAGGAAGACGAGGCATGGAAGGACTTGTGAAAGGCGACGTCGTCGTGATGACGTTCCCGTTCTCGGACCTCACGGGCGTGAAACGGCGTCCTGCTGTCGTGCTTGCTCCGCTCGAGGGCGAAGACGTGATCCTGTGCCAGATCACGAGCAAGCGGCTTGATAAGTACGGAATCCCCCTCTCAAGAAGTGAGTTCAAGCGCGGCAGTCTCTCGCGCGACAGTGTCATCCGTCCCAACAAGCTCTTCACCGGCGCCCGCTCAGTCATCACGCGCAAGGCAGGGACGCTGACTCCGCGCAAGCTCTCAGACGTCGTGAATGCCGTCTGTCGATTGATACGAGAATAAGGTTTTAGGTTCAAGAAGTAATAGTTTCAGTCTATTTCTGTGGGATGGACGCAGGGCAGTCTTCTTCCCATGTTTGCAGGCATTTCTGCTTTGCTTCACACCAGGTATAACCAGCCGTGCCTATACAGCCATGCTCGTCCCTATCATCGCCCACTATCTGCGGATTCGAGCATCCGACAAGCAGAACCAGAAGGAACATGATGACGAACATCACTTTCATGGAGATCACCGCGGTATTCAGAATGGATTGTCTATATAAGCGTTTTCGCTTCCTGCAGTTCAACAACATCGATTCCGATCTTCATAATCCTATTTGAATATCCGGTTCCAGAGAAGCACCGAAAGATTCGACAGCGCGAGCGCCAGATGGAAGTCACCGCTCTTGACGATGAACGACAATCCGAACGCGAGCGCGGCGCACGTGATGGCATACGCGACAGAAGGCCATTTCCGTGCCGGACTCGTCTTCGGCTCGATGAGCATGATCGTCGCGAAGAACACTACGGCGCTGCTGGCGAGCAGCTCTGGCATGAATCCTGCGATATCCCCCGCGGCAGCATATGTCGCCGCGCGTAGCGCGAAGAACACCAAAAGGAATGGCGCGGCCGTCCACCACTTGCGCTGCCGCCACAGCACGAACAAACCGCCGAGCGCGACGAGCCAAAGGTTGCTCGCGCCCCACCAAGTGGATCGCGAACCGAGGAAGTAGAACCCGATGAGCATGCCGAAGTTCGCCGGATTGAACGGATGATAGCCCTTGCGTTGGATGATGACTTTGGAGAGCACCGCGATGAGCGTCACAACCATGACAAGCCACAACGGCGACTGGTGCGACATCACCAGTCCGATGATGCTGCCGGTCACGAGCCCCGAGCTAGGGAAACCCCAGTATCCGTTGCGGTAGCGGTCGATGAAGAAGTCAAGAATACCTCCCGTGATCGCAGCGGTTAAGAACGGCACCAATGTCGCGGCAAAACCGAAATCAAGCCCGGCAACGAGCGCGTAGATGAAGAACAGCAATCCCATCGGGTGGCGTACGTCGTACCACCACCAATTCCAGGCCTCTTTGAGCCGCATGGGGAGAGGACGATATTTTCGCTTTATTAGCTTTGCCCCATCGCCGTTCCCCTGCGTGATCTAACCCAAGCAGGTTTGTGGCGTTATCGGAACAGGATCGATAGCAATCAAGCAACTGCAAACCTGCCCGGACACGGGGGTGTTTTCAAGAAACGTTGTTTGCTACCTTGATGTCCGGTCGCTCCTCGTACGGCAAGACCGTGATGTTCCCTTCCATGTCCTGCGTGAACTGGTCGCGGTACTTGAAGAGTCCTGTCTCGGTGAAAGTGTAGCTCCACGTTTTGCCTGGCTTGATCACAGGGCTCGGCTCCATGCCCCAGAGCCAGACGCTCTTGACCATCGGCATCTGGTTGATCCACTTGACGCGGTCGCCTTGGTACACCGTGAGCGCCTTCGGCGAGTAGAAGAAATTGTTGATGGAGATCTCGTGATAGCCGGTATTCAGGAACTCGGGCGTATCGGCAGATTCCTGCACTACGTCGGCCACAGGCGTCGACGTACAGGCCGTCAGCAAGGCTGCCATCAGCAAGATGCATGCGAGCTTCATGGTTCAGATTCCTGAGGGACCGTTTTTAAGGTTTGTGATTCATGGCGCCTGACGATGAATCCTATGACGACTAGGACCATTCCTACCACGAGCGTGATGCCGAACCAGAGCATGAGTGTGCCGAAGAAGTCATCCAGCAGCGGAACGAGGTATGCGTGCGCCTCGGTCGGCGCGAACTTCAGCAGAGGGCCTTGCGCAGCGAACTTGAGGAACATGTTCACTCCCGCGATGATCCCCGGGATGCCGATGCTGTTTATCCGTCCCGACCAAGTCTCGCCCGCCATGAGGATCGCGACGATGGCGAGCAAAACCGCCACTATTCCTTGGCCAGGGACTGTCTTGAAGAAGTCATGTCCTGTCTTGCTCATGAACACGAGCGCCCAGCCTTCTGCCGGCGGTTTAGCGATGCAGCCCGGCACGTCACCGCAGGAGAACTCCTTGAAGTAGAACTCGTCGAACTTAGCGGCGGCATCGGCTTGGCTCTCGCCCGCATCGGCGAGGATCTTCGTGAAGAACGGACGCAGGCTCTCCTCTGCGGTGAGGCCTGCGATCGCCGCGCTGAAGACCGTCGCAGTGATCGCAAGCGCCAGCACCACGCTGGCGATGCTTACGATCGTCGTCCTCCACCAGACCATGCGAGGACAGCCTCAAGAATTCTATTTAAACGTTATGAAATGGGAATAGGTCACCGTTCCCAAGCGTGATGAGCTGGGATGTGAGCGCGCCCAAGCAGGTTTGATATGGAGTTAGTGCTATCGGATCCACTCCGATAAAGCCGATGCCAATCTGCCGGGGGAGCTAAGCCTGGGGACTCACTGCTTCAGTCGTCCACGCAATCTCTCGGCTTTCAGTATCTTCTGCGCCGCGACTACGAACGCGCCTGTCCTCATGTCGACGCGGTGTTGTTTGCTCGCGTTGAAGACGTCGTTGAACGCGCTGACCATCAGCGGGTCCAACTTGCCCAAAACATCTGCCTCGGTCCAGTAGTAGCCCTGCAGGTTCTGCGCCCATTCGAAGTACGAAGTGGAGACTCCGCCCGAGTTCGCCAAGATGTCCGGGATCAGGTGTATCCCTCTGCGGCGCAGGATCTCGTCTGCGTCGGGCGTCGTGGGACCGTTCGCCAGTTCAACCACGATCTTCGCATTTACTGTGTGCGCCACCGTGTGCGTGATCTGGTTCTCGAGCGCGGCCGGCACCAAAACGTCGACAGGCAGCGCCAGAACGTCCTCATTGGAGACCTTGCGCGCACCGCGGAACCCTACGACCGAGCCGGTGCGTTCCTTGTGCTGCAAGACCTCAGCGGGATCGAGCCCGCGCTCGTTCACGATGCCGCCTTTCGAGTCGGACACCGCGACGATCTTGTGCTTCCACGAGTGCAGGATCTTGGCCATGAACGACCCTGCGTTTCCGAATCCCTGGATGGCGACCTTGCCTGGCTTCAGTTTCAACGCCTTCATCAATTCCCTGAGACAGATCGCTCCACCCATGGCTGTCGCGTAGTCGCGCACCTTCGAACCACCCAAATCAAGCGGCTTGCCGGTGATGACGCCGGGCGCGTGGTGGTTCACGATGGTCTCGTATTCGTCGAGCATCCAGCTCATGATCTGCGAATCGGTGTACACGTCGGGCGCGGGCACGTCCTTGTCGGGTCCTATGAACGGAGCGATCTCGCGGATGTAGCCGCGCGACAGCGCCTCGAGCTCGTCCTTGCTCAATTGTTTCGGGTCGACGATGACGCCGCCCTTGCCGCCGCCGTACGGGATGCCCGCGACGGCGCACTTCATGCTCATCCAGAACGCGAGCGCCTTGACCTCATCGAGATCGACCTGCGGGTGGAACCTGATGCCGCCCTTGAACGGGCCTCTTGAATCGTTGTGCTGCACGCGGTAACCCTGGAACAGCTTGATGCGTCCCGAGTCCAGCTTGACAGGGAAGTTGATTGTGATGATCCTGCGCGGCGTCACGAGCAGTTTGGTCTCGTTCTCTGTCAGTTTCAGTATTCCCGCGATCTTGCTGACCTGCTTCTTTGCGTTCTCGTACGCGTTGAGCTTGCCGTGCGGCAGCTCGACGACGGTTGGAACGTGAGGCGCCGGTGCGGGCGTGATCTTTCCGGGACGCTGTTCGCGGAACATGGAGTGCTTCTGCTTCGGCTTAGAATGCTTTGATTTTGCGATGGAAATCCCCCCTTTGTGACATCACGGCCTGCCCTTTTGTTATTAAATATTGTGGAACTACAACGGAGTAAATAAGATATATTTTGTATATAAAGAATAATCCTTATCGTTTCTTTCGCGATAGAACGATAGGCACTGTCAGCGTCTTTACCGCGTCAACACTGATACCGTGCTTCGCTGCCAATGCAGCAGTCGCGAGCTCGATGCCGACCGTGTCCTGCTTGTCCGCGAACTCGCGCAACGCCTTGTGCGGTTCAGACCCGGCGTAGGCGTTGCGTGCTTGATCGAGAAGGTCTGGCACGTTTCTTCCGTGCACGTACTCGTACGCCCTCCGATGATCGGTGCTGATCTCCGCAAACCAAGAACGATGCCCCTCCGAATCATTACAATCGAAATCGGGCGAACTCCACGCGCTCTGCTCGCGAAGTGCGGTCTTGATCATCGCCGAACGAACTTGACAGATGTAGGGATGATCCAACGGACCCTGTCCCTCGATCCAACAGCGATACGCGCGACGAAGCTCCCGCCCGCTGTCCTTTTCTGGGTTCTTTTGCCAATCTTCAAAAAACTCCTTGCTCAATTCACGCAAGGTCTCATAACGCTTTCCTGTTTCCGCGATCTCAACCTTGAGATGACGCGGCGCCTGGCGATAGATGTCGGAAAGGTGCTCATGCGCGAGATCGTGGACGTTCAGTTCGCGATTGCCTAATGACCTATCGGTCTGTTTCTGCAAACCGAGGAGCGCGGCAGCGATCACATCAGGACCTTCGACTTTTTGCTCGACAAATATCCGGTACGCCGTGCCGGGGTGATCTTTCCAATGCGCGAGCGCCCAGCGCCTGCGCAAGTCCTGATTCTCGCACTGGTGCATGTCATATTCAGAGGTGACTTTCGCGACGCGGTCCGTAATCTCATCTTGCTGCTCGCCCGAGAGTGAGACCTTGTGCACGTCTGCGAAGGACTTGAGTCTCGCGCCGATTCCTGCCTTTTTCTCGAATGCTTTTGTTACGACTTCGCGTGCCCTAACGCTACGCTGATCGCCCACGCTTTCGTTCACGACGGCAAAGAGCAGGTCGTCGGGGAAGTCCTCTGCATCGAGCAATTGCCGATAGATTCCCTCCATCTTGTCTTCTGCGCCCGCGATCTTGAAATATGCGAATGCGGCCATGACGTTGCCTGCCTTAAGTGTATCCTCGCCCAACAGAACATTTGCCTGAATTTTTCGTTCAGGCGTAAGCGTCTTCATAACGCAGCTCAACAACTCAACGCGGTCTTCGTTGTCCAGGGACTGCTGCATTGCCAGGCGGTACACCGCGTCGGTCGGCCAATTATGCAAGATGATCTCAAGCGCATCATCAGTCAAGGTTGATTTTTCGCAACGAGAAGTCTTATCGATAACACGCTCCACAAGTCCCTCGTAATCGTCAAACAGACCTTTCGCAGGGGTCGCGGTCCAGACATACTTGATGGCCGTGCTTATCTCGCCGCGCTCGACCATCCCTTCGATTACACCCTTCACCAAAGCCGCACGTTGCAGTATGGGAAGTTTCGGGAGAAAACCATCGCTGATAACCAGCTCTTCGAGCATGAGCTCTGCTGCAAGTCTGCCTATTTTTTGCTGTTCTTCGACGTTGGTCATCTGAACACCACCCGGTCACGTGTAACTCCTGTCCAGATATAAAGACTTAGTGACTCGAGACAACAGGTTTCCGCACCCAGAACCAAAGCCCTACGCCTATCGCGACCATCGCGACGCTGAGCCATTGCCCGATGGTCAGGAAGCCCCACATGACTTCGGGTTCCTTGAAGTACTCGACGACGAACCGCGCGACGCCGTACATCACCAAGAACGACGCGAACAACGAACCTGCGGTCAACTGTTTCTTCCGCAGCGCGAACAGCACTCCGAAGATGACGAGATTGTAAAAAATCTCGTACATCTGCACCGGGTGCCTTGGCACTTCATCGATACGCGCGTAGATGACCGACCACGGTCCATTCCAGGCTCGTCCGACGAGTTCCGAGTTGAACCAGTTGCCCAGCCTGCCGAACACCTGCGCGAGCGCCCCTCCCACGATGAGGTTGTCAGCCAAGTGCAGGAACGGGAATGTCCTGCGCTTGCACCAATACCAGGTCCAGAGCGCGATGCCGATCACGCCGCCGTGGAAGCTCAACCCCCCTTCCCAGACAGCGACGATCTTCAACGGGTTCGCGAGATAATACGCGGGCTGATAGAAGAACACCTCGAACAATCGCGCGCCGATGACCATCGAGATGACCGCCCACACGAAGTATGTCTCGAACTGGTCGAGCGATGTCTTGAACCTGCCTGCCTTTATCTCGCGGCGGCAGTACCAGTACGCGAAGAGCACGCCGAGCGCGTACAGCAGCCCGTACCACCTTATCTGCAGGAAGCCGATGTTCAGCAGCACCGGGTCAAGGTTGTTCACGAACATCGTGGGTCATTCCTCCGATTCTTATGATGTATATCCGCGCCCAGTACAGGAACGGCAAGATCAGCGCGACGCCCGCGACGAACCACAACGCTTCGTTGACGGTCGCCAACGCCTGCAGCAACACCTGGATCACGACTAGCGCGAGCACTATCAACAGGAATGCGGGCGCGATGCTGCCGAACTCTTTCACACCTTTGCGGAAGCTGTGAGTGAACGCGTCGCGCCACGAATGCCTATGGATCTCTGAATACGATATGAGCATGAAGTAAACCACGATCCCGATGAGCGCATAGTATACCGCCGCCGGGACCGTCCAGCCGGGGGTTTTGGTCATCGACAGGACGAGCGCTGAGCGCAGGTCGATGATGTCGCGCGTGAGCGTGAGCACGCCGAGGATCAGGAACCAAGGGATGTTCACCGCCGCGAACCGCGCGAGATGGTCCTTCCACGAGCCCGTTCCCGAAAGCGTGCCGCGAGCCAGCTTCCAGGCAGCGCTCTGGAAAAGGACGTAGAGGACGTACGCGAGCACGCCTAACACTGCGAGCCAGAACGCGATGCCCATCGTGTGAGGCCGCGCCTCGGGCGTCATGATCAGCTGCATCATGCTGGGCGTCTCGAAGCGCTCGCCCGCGACGCGCAGCGCTCCTGCGAGAGTCTGCACGAGGTTGTTGGCGTCTATCAAGAGGTTGTCGCGCACCGGTCGTGCGAGGAAGCCGTACACGAGCAGGAACACCGCATCGGACAATGAAGACAGTATGCCGACGAGCGGTTGGCTGAACGCCGTCTTCAACGCGTGCCCTGCTTCGCGGAGCGCGATCACAGTTTCGCCTTCCAGAGCAATGACGCGTTGATCGCGACGATGACCGTGCTGAAGGACATGAACAACGCCCCGACCGCCGGCTGGAGAAGGATCCCTTGCGACGAGAGAACTCCTGCAGCGAGAGGTATCGCGATGATGTTGTAGCCTGACGCCCACCAGAGGTTCTGGATCATCTTGCGGTACGTCAGCCTCGACAGCCTGATGATCTTCACCACATCGCGCGGGTCGTTCCGCACGAGGATTATGCCTGCGCTCTCTATCGCGACGTTCGTGCCTGCGCCGATCGCGATGCCGACGTCGGCCTGCGTCAGCGCCGGCGCGTCGTTGATTCCGTCGCCGACCATCGCGACGCGCGAGCCCTGCGACTGCAGGAGCTTGACCTTCTCCGCCTTCTCGTCTGGCTTGACGCGCGCGAAATACTGGTCGATGCCGATATCAGCCGCGACAGCCTTCGCGACGTCTTCCGTGTCGCCGGTGAGCATCGCGACCTTGACCCCCAGCTGGTTGAGGTCCTTGATCGCCTGGCGCGATTCTTCGCGGACCTTGTCCGCCAGCCCGATGACGCCGATGAGCTTCTTGCCAGCCACTACATACACGAGCGTCTGGCCCGGCAACTCCTTGGGTTTGGTCCTGATCCCTTCCAACACCTTCTCAGTGCCTACCTTGACCAGCGTGCGCCCGAGTTTCGCCTGCGCGCCGACGCCTGGCAAGCGCTTGAACGCGGTCGCGGTCGGCAGTTTGAGCTTGCGTGCTTCGGCTTCATGAACCAGCGCTTTCGCGATCGGGTGCTCGGAATGTCTGTCGACCGCGGCCGCGAAGGAGAGCGCTTTATCGTCATCACCGTCGATCCCAACGACGCCGAACGCTCCTGTTGTGAGCGTGCCCGTCTTGTCGAACACTACGATGTCGATGTTGCGCGCGGCCTCCAATGCCAATCGCTGCTTCACGAGCAGTCCGTTCCGAGCCGAGAGCGTGGTTGAGATGGTCGCGACCAGAGGGACCGCCAATCCGAGCGCGTGAGGGCACGCGATGACGAGCACCGAGACGAAGCGCTCCATCGCGAACCCGACGCCGGCCTTCGCGACTATCCAGGAGACGAGCGTCGCGCCTCCTGCGACGACCGCGACGATGGTGAGCAGGAACGCTGCCTTGTCGGAGAGCACCTGGATGCGGGATTTCGAGGCCTGGGCTTCCTGCACGAGGCGCATGATGCCTGAAAGGAATGTCTTCTCTCCTATGCTCGTGATCTTGACGGTGAGGCTTCCGTCGCCGTTGACGCTTCCCGCGATGACCTGGCTCTTCGCCTTCTTGAGCACCGGCTTCGATTCGCCCGTGATGAGCGCCTCATCGACGTCAGACTCGCCTTCGGCGACGACGCCGTCAGCGGGGACTTTCGCGCCCGGTCTGACGAGCACGAGGTCGCCTTTCTTGAGCTCAGTCAATGGCACAGTCACTGTCTGCTTGCCGCGCAGGACTTCCGCGGTGTCGGGCAGGAGTTTCGCGAGTTCCTTCAACGCTTTCTGCGAGCCTTGCACGGCGCGCATCTCCATCCAGTGCCCCAACAGCATTATCGTGATCAGCGTCGTGAGCTCCCAAAACAGGCCCGGGACGCCCGCGAATACCGCATAGACGCTGTATGAATACGCGGCAATGATGGCGATGGCGATGAGCGTCATCATGCCGGGCAGTTTCGCGCGCGTCTCGCGGTAGCCGCCGATGAGGAACACCCAACCGCCGTAGAAGAAAATGATGGAGCCCAGGATGAGCGGAACGTACGCTGAACCGGGGAACGCGGGCGCAGAGACTCCGAAGAGTTCCTCCAAGACGCCGGAATAAATGACGACCGGCACCGTGAGGAATAAACTGATCCAGAACTTCATCTTGAATATGTTCGGCGAATGCCCTGCGTGCTTATCGTATTCTTCCTTGGCTTTGCCCGGGACTAACTGCATGCCGCACTCTGGACACAGGCCGGGCTTGTCGCGCCGTACGTTAGGATGCATCGGGCACGTGTAGACCGTATTCGCGGCAGCATGACCGGGGTGTTCTGCGCGCGGTTGTCCGGTCCTTTGCTCGTACTCATTCTTGCAGCGTTCGCTGCAGAAATAGGAGGACTTGCCGTCCTTTACGATGCTCAACCCCTTCTTTTGCGCGAGGTCCTTGTCGACCTGCATCCCGCATACCGGATCTGTCGCCGTCACTATCACCTTTACAAACGATGAAAAAGAGTTCTATATAAGAGTTATGGAAAAAAGGAAAAAATAGATTACTTCCTGCTCGCGTCGATTACGAGCCAGATGCCGACGGCGAGAGCCGCGATGCTGAAGAGCGTGTTCGCGCCCCCTGCGTAACCCATCATTCCGTAGCCGGACATCATGAATCCGCTCATCATGCCGCGCACGAATCCGAATCCCGGCAAGCCCATGAGAATCAGTATGATTCCCAGGATCAACCGCAACTGCCTGTCTTTTTGTTCTGCCATGTTTCACCTCAATCTTTGTGGCTTGCGATAAGCCAGATACCTAGCGCGAGCAGGACGAATGCCACGATCCTGCGGCCCAGTACGTTCGCTCCGACGCCTGCCAGTTCGACGATCGCGCCGCTCAGATCCGAGAGCGCTAGAGCGACCAGCACGATCCCGATAAGCAATTGTCTGTTCGCCATCGAGCACCTCTTTATTGGTCTGTTCCTACGATCAACGTGCCTGCCTTCGATCCATCACGCTCTGTCCAGGCGAATTCGCCCTTCTTGAGCGGTGTGAAGTCGACGACGACCGTCTCGCCTTCTGCGACCGCCATGTCGACGCTGAAATCCGCGAGGATGAACGCGTGGTCCTTGACGTCCTCGTTCGTCAGGGTGATCTTGATGCGGTCACCGGGGATGACTGTGAGGATCTTGGGATCGTATCCGCTGCTCGTGACGGTCATCGTGAGATACTTTGTCTTGCCTGTGGGCTGGATCCCCTCGCCGGATGAAGGTCCCGCGATGCTGCTGGACGATCCTGACGGTTCCTGGACAGGCGCTGGCTGCGGGACATTCGGCGGCGAGCTAGGCGGTTGCGGTGCGCTGCCTGTCTGCCAGGCCGGCGCTGATTCCTTCGCGCACGCGACCAGCAAGAACGTCAATGCCACAAGGACTGCGATCGTTTTTCTCATTCGACTACCTCCACTGCTCCGATCATCTCGGCGTGCCCGGTGCCGCAATAGCTGTTGCAGCGGAACTCGAACATGCCTATCTTGTCGGGCACGAACGCCACTTTGGTCGTCACGCCGGGCCTCAGTGTGCCACCAGCGCGGAACGCCGGGATGCGGATGCCGTGCGTGACGTCAGCACTCGTTATGTACAGCTCGACAAGGTCTCCCTTGTCGACCGTCACCAGCGCTGGCTCGAAACTGAACTGTTTCGCGACGATCTCGAACTGCTTTGTCTTGCCGGTCTGGCTGACCAATGGCGCGGGGGAAGCGCAGCCCACGAGAAAGGCGAAAAGCCCGAGTGCGAACAGCCACCTCATGCGTTCGTCGAAGGGAGAGTTGTTTAAAAACGTTGTGCTTGAAGTCGAGAATCTAAAAATTTTTAAACACTGGACGTTCGTCAAAACCCATGCCTGATAAATCCAAGTTCTGGTGCGCGAGCTGCAAGTACAAGTTCGAGCGCAAGTTCAAGCCGAATCTGTGCCCGTACTGCGGCAAGAACAACGTGGAAGCCGACAAGAGCCGCGGCGCAGAGGACCTTCTTCGCGAAGTCTCCGAGATAGGAAAGGACAGCTAAGTCCTGCGCGTCGCCAGATATCTCATTCCCCCGCATTGCTCCCCCGGCAGGTTTTTAGTGGCGTTATGGCTATCGATTAAATGCCAATAAAGCAACTACCAATCTGCTTGGGCACGAACAACCTGGGACGGCAGAACTCAGATCCTTTCGACGGTCTTCCTCAACAGGCTTTCGACGCCTGCCGCGAAGGACTTCAACTCGTCGTTATCCAGCAATTCTACGATCTTGGTCGGTTCCTGCGCGACGACCACCACATCCTTCCCTTCTTCGTACACGATGACGTTGCATGGCATGAACAGGCCGATGTTCCTGTCCTTGTGCAGCGCCTCGTGCGCGAACTTAGGGTTGCACGCGCCCAGGATTATGTAGTTCGGATGCTCGAAGCCGAGCTTCTCCTTCATGACCTTGCGCACGTCGATCTCGGTGATTATCCCGAACCCTTCCTTCGCCAGTTCGTCGCGGACCTTCTTGACAGCGTCAGCGTATTTCAGGTGCACTACGCGCTTTATTCCTGCAGTCATGCCGTCTCTCCTACTGTTGAGACTTTGCCTGTCGTGACGTCCTTGTAAGTCGCGCCCTGCAGCAGGTCCGCGCGTCGGAACACGTACGCGCCGTCCTTCTCGACGCTGCCGACCGAGTCCCAGACCTGCGTGAGCGCATCGTAGAGCGCCTGGTCGCCGGTAAGGATGATGGTTGGCACTAGCGAGATGTTGTACTGGCTGATGAGGTTCTTGCCTTCGGTGCTCGCGATGTCGAACGTCTTCGCGCTCGCGGGGGCGATGCCGAAGTTCTTCAGGATATCCGAGTGTAGGCTGACGTTGTAGCACGTCTTGCACGTGTCATCCACAAGGTTGATGAGATCGACCGTGCCGCGGACCTTGCCTTGTCCGACGTCATAGTACGGCGGCGTGATCGTGCGGAGCACGAAGCTCCCGTCAGGCGCGACGTCGCCTGCCTGCGCCCATTGCTGCGTTATCTGCGGGTATTCCTGCAGATCGGACGATAGTATTATGGCGGGCAGCTTCGTTATCGCGTACGCCTCTATCATCCTCTTTCCGTCGTCGCTCGACGCGTCGACCGTGTCCTGTCCAGCGATGGCGATGCCCAACGCTTTGAGCTGTTCGCCGAGCCCTGTGACATTGGTGCACTCATCGCACGTGCCTGGATCCGGCTGCACCATCCTGAGGGTCACCAATCCTTTCACGCTGCCGGACACGACGTCATAGTATGGCGGAGGTGACTGCAGGACCAGCACGTTGTCGTTCTTGACGAACCCTTCGAGCGAGATCTTGTCGATCTCCCCTTCGATGACGATTGCCGGCAGATGCGTGATGTTGTTGTCCTGCATCAATTGCCGTGCTTGTTCGGCGTCGAGCGTCTGTTCGTCCGTGACCTCGAAGTCAGGCATGGCTTTCAGTTGGGCGACGGCGTCCTTGAAGTCGGCGCAGTCGGCGCAGTCCGTCTGGATGAGCGTGATCTCGACTTCGGGTTTAGCGGGCGGTTCAGGCCCGTCGAGGATGCCTGTTATGTTGTTGATCTGGATGGCGTTGAAGAGTAGCACGACCGCTATCAGCACCGCGAGCACGATGTGGATGGGCGCGAACGTGGGTTTGGCCCGGCCGTGATGCTCGTGCAGCACGTGCTCTTGTCTGTGCTCAGGGTTTGATTCCAAATCGTTCACCTCGGATCATAATGGGCAGCCGGTCAACGCTGATAGGCGTTCAAGCGACTGGACTTTCTCGTACGTGGCGTCGCCGATCACCCACGTCGGCGTGACCTTTACATCCGGCCCGTCGCGGTAGTCCCGGTAATCGACGTACTTGAATGATTTGCCGAACATGCCTGCCTGCTCCTTGGTGTACTTGCACCACTCGATGGCGCCGTACATCACCGCGCCCTTCTCCGAAAGGCATTTGGCGAAGTCGTCGAGCTTGCCCGGCATGGCGAAGCTGATGCCGATGAGCACGAGGACAAGCATGAGGACGCTTCCGCTTATCAGGTATATCATCCTGCGCCGGCGTTTCGCGCGGGACTCCTTGTCCTTGAGCGCGGCATCGCGTTCGGAGTTACGCTGTTCCTGCTGGATGCGTATCCTATCGTGACGCGTCAACGCCTGCTCGTCCATAAGAGAACCTCACAGCGAGACGGATTCAGCGATCTCGGTATCAGCGCACGGGTTCTCGTCTGCATCGACAGGCGCGCCGACTCCGCAGCCGCCGCCTACAGGTCCCGAAGGCGGCGTGTACGACGCCTGGCCCGAGACGCAGCCGGTGACGAATAGCAGTCCGACGACCGCGAGCGCCAGAATAATCATCGTTGTCTTTTTCATCTCAACACCCTCCTACCATTGTGGGCAGGTTCTGCAGTCCAGACGGCAGATTCGCTCCGCCCGTGGCCGGCGCTGCGCCTGTGGCGAGCTTGACTCCGCCGGTCGAAAGTTTCTCCTTGATCGTGTTGACTTGGAACGCCTGCACGACGCTGAGCAGCAACAGGATGCCCAGCACGACCGCGATCATGATGTTTTTGTTCATAGATGCACCTCAGCAGCCACCGACCATATTCGGTAAACTTGAAAGATCCCCGCCGACTTGGGTGTTCCCGCTCTGGAGCTTCTGCAGCAATTGTGCGTCGTTCAGCGCGGCCGCGTCGAGTTCGAGTCCTGCGTTGGCGAGCGCGACGCCCTTCTGGACCATGTTCTTCGGATAGAACAATGATTTCCAGCGCGTGAGTTCGCCGTAGATCTCGTCGTTTGTCCACGAGTCAGGATGGTTCTTGACCAGGTACTTCGTGAGCCCTCGGAACGCCGCGGAGTGTGCGCAACCGCAGAGGTCGCGGCCGCTCGAGTCCGTGATGGCGGGCGCTGAGCAGCAGAACTCGCAGCTGATGTGGCTCGTGACCGCGATGTAGCGTTCCTTCTCGGCTGCGGTGAGCGAGCTTGTCGGGATGGCGCGGTCGAGCCGCGCGAGGATGTCGATCCCCGCCACAGGGTCGTCGAAGGTGACTCCGAGCTCGGCGCCGTACTCCTCGGGCGTGCCGGTCGGGATCATCGCCTTGATGACGTCGTTGACGACGTCGCCTGTGGAGTCGAGCTGTATCACGCCGCCTGTCTTGCCTGCGCTCGGGCCAGATGATGCGAAAGTGGCGCTCGCGCCGGTCGTGAGCATGCTCGAGACCTGCGTGATCTGGAACTGGTTGAAGAGGACGATGAGGCTGACGATCGCGATGAGGAGTATGGCGAGCTTCTCGCCCGTTGGCGTCGCGTGCTCAGGATGCGGGTGGTGCGCATGCGCTGCGGCATGTTCTGGCTCAGGCCTCTTCTGCGTCTCAGAAGGTGTCTCTTTTTTCTCCATCGTTGCCTCGTGCGGCTGGATCACTGGTAATGCCATGGTTTCCCCCGTGGGGACGCCCGGATGGTTTCTATATAAAGATTGTTGTTGTCCAACCGTTACATGTCGCGTAACGCTTCTCGTATTTAAGCGTTATGGATGTGTTACACGGTTCGTAAAATATTTATAGTGCACGAGATTAATCGCCTGCATGAAAGGATCCGTGACAAGGTTCGACGAGCTCCTGAGCCCGCTCGAGTCCGATGTCTTAGGGATCATCTGGCCTGACAAGCGCATGAAGGTGCGCCAGGTCTACGACCAATTGAGACGCAAGCGCAAGGTCGCGCTCAGCTCGATCGCGGTCATCCTCGACCGGCTCCACGGGCGTGGCGTAGTCGACCGCACGATGGAGACCGCGCGCGGCGGCGTAAGGTACACGTACTTCCCGAGACAGGACAAGGATGGGTTCGAGAAGGGGGTCGTCGCCGAGACTGTCGACAAGCTCATCGACGCGTTCGGTCCCACAGCCATGAGCTATTTCAACGAACGGTTCAACAAGAGGCGATGAAGTGAACCTGCTCGAGCTCGGCTGGATATTCTTGACCGACCCGTTGAACCTCAGCCTGTCGCTCGGCTCGATCCTGATGGCGTTGCTCGTGCTCTGGTGGTCGCGCAATTCTGGTCTCAGCGTCGCGAAGCGCGTGTTCCTCATCTATGCCCACATCGCGTTCCTGATCGTGCCTGTGGCGCTGTTCGCGTACGCGAGCGGTTGCGCTCTGCCCGCGTCGGATTGCACCGTGAAGACCGCGCTATACGCGATGCCGTTCATCCTTGCGGGCGTGATCACGACGGCAGGAGTCCTCGGATATTTCGTAATGCCGCGCCTGTACCGCAGACGCATGGGCGCACGCGCGCTCAGGGGACCGCTCGCACGGTTCGTTGCGCAGCAAGCCGACAAGCACGGTCTACGCGCTCCCTCGCTGCACGTCATCGATTCCGCCGTGCCGCAGGCGTTCAGCTTCTCGTCGTTCAAGCCCGCAATCTTCATCTCCGCGGGCATGCTCGACATCCTTTCGGCCAACGAGGTCAAAGCCGTGCTGCTGCACGAGCTCGGCCATCTCGCGCACAGGTCGTCGTTGCTGAAGTTCTCGGCCACCCTCGCGCACGCCGTGAGCCCTGTCGCGAAGTTCGCGTCGATGCACCACGCGCTCGACCGCGAGGAATGCGAGGCCGACCGTTTCGCGACGACGATCCAGGGCACACATCGGCATCTCGAATCGGCGCGTCGCAAGGTGGAAGGATTCCTGGCGTTCTCCGAGTGATCCCGTGCGAAAGCCATTCCTCCTCACGCTGCTATTCCTGGTCGGCTGCGGCGTCACGTTCCCCACTAACGGTCCCGTGCACTGGCATGCGACTGTGGAGCTGAACATCTGCGGCGACCTCATCGATCTGCCGCGCATCCCGCCTGGCCAGGGCCATCTCGGCGCCTCACTGCTGCACACGCACGACGACAACATCATCCACGTAGAGGGCGTTGTCCAGCGTCCTGAGGACATCACTGTCGGCAGGTTCTTCAGGAGCATCGGGATGGACGTGACATCGGAGAGCGTCGGTGAGTACGGCAAGACCTTGTCCTGTGGCGGCAGCGGCCAGCTCACGGCGTACGTCAACGGCGAAGAGGATCCTGACTTCCTGGACCACAGCGTCCGCGACGGCGATGTGATACAGCTGATGTTCGGCTGATCTCGCCTCCCCGGCGTGATGAGCCCAAGCAGGTTTGAGGTCGCATTACGGCTGTCGATTCTATTGCCATAAAGCCACTACCAAACTGCCGGGGGAGCGAAGCCGGGGACGGTGACTCGTGACGTTTTCTTTTTTCCCTTCAAAAGCTTAATAAAGCGAAACGCGCTCGATGCGGCCATGGCTTCGGCTGAGACGATCACGACCGGAATCGACCAACTTCTCGGGCTCGTCCAATCCGAGAAGCGCATCACGGTCGATGACGCCGCGAAGAAGCTGCATGTCACCACCCCGACCGTCGAGGACTGGGCTGCGCTTCTGGAAGAGTCAGGCCTGATCTCTGTCGAGTACAAGTTCAGGAACATGTTCCTCACGCCCAAGAAGCTGACCAGCGATGAGCAGAAGAAGCAGAAGACCACCATCGATGTCGATAAGCGTGCGTTCGAGGCCAAGAGCACCAACCTCGGGACCTATCTCGACAAGCTCGAGGAACAGCTCGGCGAACTGAAGGAGCTCGCCGCTGATGTCAAGCTGCGCAGCATGGTGCCCGAGGAGCTCAAGAAGCTGAAGAAGCTCGAGCGCGAGAAAGGCGCCGCAGACCAGGAGCTCATCGGGGTGCGGCAGCGGCTTGTCGGACGCCTCCACGTGCTCGATCGTCACTTGCGCGGCGACCAGGACCGCATCCAGAAGACGTTCGTGGAGCTCCTCGAACAGGTGACCAACACCGAGGACATCATCACTCTCAATCACCGCCAGTCGGAACGCCTACAGGAGAACGAACAGAAACTTCTCAAGCTCATGACGAAAGTGAGCGGCCTCGCGGACAAGCGCATCGCCAAGATAATGCGCAAGAAAGGCATGCTCGTCGGGAGGTCGAAGGAGCAGGCGCAGGCGTTGCTCAAGCGCGTCACGGCCCTGAGACAGGAGCTGAGACAGGACCGCGCTGAATTCGAGCGTCTCGTGGGACAGAGCGTCGACAACCAGCAGGAAGTCGAGACGATGCACCGCACGATCCTAGGCAAGCTCGGCCAGCATCGCGCGAAGCTCTACGGCGTGCCGCCCACGAAACTCCAGCGCTTCCTGAAAGGCAGGAGCGTCATCGGGCAGATGACGAGCAAGATCGGCCTCGAGATCCAGCTTTTGCGCACGAAGTTATCGGAGCTCGCCGCGCGCAGCAAGATCCTGCGGCCCGAGCCGTCGTTCGAGCAGGAGATGCTCAGGCTGACGCGCGACCTCGCGGCGCTCGACAGGAAGCGCGATAATCTCGAGAAGGACATCGCCGCGCTCGTCGCAAGGTTAAAATAGGGTCATTCATCAGTCATAGTTCAAAAAAGGGGTTTTCATGAAGCGTACCAGAAGGTTCCGCGTCCATCATAGAAAGCAGCATCACGTGACAAAGCACGCCGGCAGCGGCGTCACTGTGCTCGAGAGCTACCAGTTCTTCGCGAACAACATACCGGTCCATGTCACCATCGCGCGCTTGCCGACAGACTACGTGCCCATCTACCGCATAAGCACGCCAGGGATAACTGCAACGACCGCGATCGTGCTCGAGCGCATCCGCAAGGACCTCATAAACGAGGTCCAGCTCGAGATCTCCGACATAACTGATCCCAAGAGGTCCACAGAGATCGAGCAGCGTTTCGAGAAGGCCATCGAGCAGCTCGTGCACAGGCACTTCCCTGACGCGGACGAGAAGACCCTCGGGTTCCTCACCGCCAACGTCATCCAACGGAGCTTCGGCCTTGGCGAGATGGAGAACCTGATGCATGACGAGCACCTCGAGGAGGTCGCGGTCAATAGCTCTGACGAGCCCATCTGGGTGTATCATCGGAAGTGGGGCTGGCTAAAGACCACCATCAGGCTCCAGGACGAGGACCAGATCAGGCATTACGCGAGCATGATCGGCCGAAAGGTAGGCAGACAGCTGAACCTGCTCGAGCCGTTGATGGACGCCAACCTGAAGACCGGCGACCGCGTCAACGCCACGCTCAACCCGATATCCGCGCAGGGCAACACGATCACGCTGCGCAAGTTCGCGAGCAAGCCGTGGACCATCACGGACATGATCGCGAACAAGACCATCAGCGTCAATGCAGCCGCGTTCATCTGGGAGGCGCTCCAGTACGAGGTCTCCGCGCTCGTCTCCGGAGGAACGGCGACCGGCAAGACCTCGTTCCTTAACTCTCTCAGCGCGTTCTTCCCGCCCAACCAGCGCATCATCTCGATCGAGGACACGCGCGAGCTGCAGCTGCCGAGATTCCTGCAATGGGTGCCGATGGTCACGCGATTGCCGAACCAGGAAGGCAAGGGTTCCATAACGATGCTCGACCTGATGGTCAACAGCCTGCGTATGCGTCCTGACCGCATCCTGGTTGGCGAGATCAGGCGTCAGCGCGAGGCCGAGGTGCTGTTCGAGGCCATCCACACCGGCCACTCTGTCTACGCCACTGTGCACGCTAACAACGCCGAGGAGACCATCACGCGGTTGACGAACCCGCCCATCCAGATCCCGAAGTCCATGCTTCCCGCGCTCAGCATGATAATCTGCCAGTACCGCAACCGCCGCTCGGGCATCCGTCGAACGTTCCAGGTCGCGGAGATCCTGGACTCGGGCGAGCCGAACGTAATAATGCAGTACGACCTGCGCCGCGACACGATGTCGACGCGCAACCGTTCGCGCAGCATCCTTAACACGATCCATCTCTACACCGGCGTGACGCCCCGCGAGATGCGCAGCCACCTGCACGAGAAGGAGCGCGTCCTCAAGTATCTAGTCAAGGACAACCTCAACACGGTCGACGCCGTCGGCCAGGTGATGGCTGACTACTATGCCGACCCCGAAAGCCTTCTGCGCAGGATCCGCTCATGACCGAGTTGTTCCGTTACCTCGCGCACCGGATGCCCTGGCTCGGGCTCAAGATGAAGCAGGGCGGCATCACCGGATCGCCTGAGCATTTCGTGCGCCGCACTTTCCTGTCCGCGTTCTACCTCACCACCGGGGTCATGCTCATCGCGACCGGATTCCTCATCAGGACCCAGTTCGGCGGTGTCGTGCTCGCGGCAAGCGCGCCGCTCATCTTCATCATCATGTTCTTCTACTTCCTGCGCATCCCTGACGTGAAGGCCGCGCGCAGCAAGTCCGAGATCAACAGCGAGATCGTCGACGCCGGACGGTTCCTGGTGGTCGAGCTCGAGAGCGGAGTCTCGCTCTACGACAGTTTCCGCGGCGTCGCCAGGAACTTCCAATACGTGGGCGCGCAATTCCGCAAGATCGTCGTTAACATCGATGGCGGCACGGGCATGGACGAGGCCATATCAGAGGTGCTCGAGTACACGCCTTCGCCCGACTTCCGCCGGATCCTTTGGCAGGTGCTCAACTCGATCAAGACCGGATCCGATGTCTCACGTGGCCTGAAGGAGGTGATCGACCAGATCTCGCGTGAGCACCTCATCGAGGTGCGCAAGTACGGCCGCAAGCTCAACCCCTTGTCGATGTTCTACATGATCATCGCGGTCATCGTCCCCTCGCTCGGTATCGCGATGCTCGTCGTGCTGGCGTCGCTGCTCTCGGCCCAGATAGACCTCAGCGTCCTGCTCATCGTGGCTGGACTTCTCGGATTCGTCCAGTTCCTGTTCCTTGCCGTGCTGCGGAGCGCGCGGCCCGCGATCAACATGTAGGGCACCATGAACGAACAGACCCTTATCCACGCGATCGAACGCGCAGGCTGGCATACTGATCGGCTGAAGGTATCGAAACGCGTCTTCATCTCCGCCGTTTACGCGAACGTCCTCGTTGCCCTGTATTTCGTGTACCGATTCAGTGTGGTCGAGCATTATCCTTTGACCACGACGGCGATCACCGTCGCGATCATCTGGATAGTCGCGTTCATGCTCGTCTTGTTCCTGTGCTGGCTCGCGCTCTACGTCGTCTTGGATCTCCAGGCGTACCATCGCAGGATAAATGTCGAAGACGTGCTGCCGGACTACCTCCAGCTCGTGGCCGCGAACCTGCGCGCCGGAATGACCGTCGACCGGGCGCTGTGGTACGCCGTGCGCCCCAGGTTCGGCGTGCTCGCGGATGAGATCCAGGTCGTCGCCAAGCAGGTGATGACGGGCGAGAACCTCGGGACCGCGTTGCGGGCGTTCGCGCACCGGTACGATTCGCCGCTGCTCCATCGCGCGGTCAGCCTGCTCATCGAGGGCATGGAGGCCGGCGGTGACCTCGCGGACATCATCAACAAGGTCGCTACTACGATCCAGGAGACCCGCATCCTTGGCAAGGAGATGGCCGCCAACGTGCTCACGTACGTGATATTCATCGGCGCGGCCGTCATGTTCGCGGCGCCCGTGCTCTTGGCGCTCGCTCAACAGCTGCTCACGACGCTCGCGCTCGTCACGAGCTCGATATCGTTGCCTCCTGGCGTGCAGGGGACGACCTTGTTCGCGCTGACGAGCGTCTCCATCAAGCCCGAGGATTTCCAGACGTTCGCCATCCTGATGCTTACGATAACATCGTTCTTCAGCGCGTTGATGATCGCGATCATCCAGAAGGGGACCGTCCAGAGCGGCATCAAGTACATCCCCCTCTTCATAACTGTCGCGCTCATCGTGTATGCGATCGCGCTGAACGTGCTCGGTTCGGCGATCCACGTGCTGGTCTGAGCTGCTCAGTAGAAAGTCACCTTTTGGCAGCGCGAACAAGGCGCCGTTCTTGAACCGGTGATTGGTGCTTGCGATAGGTCATGACACGGGGCAAGCATGTGAGCGCGAGACTTTCTACTGAGCTGGTCTGAGCCCAAAATCATTATATAATCCAGCCACAGGCGTTCTTCCGTGAGACCGCAGACGCGTCAGTACATGATCGCATATCTTCTCGGATTCATGGTCGTAATGGTCGCGACAACAGGGATCTATCTCGCGATGGACGCATTCTCGTCAAATACCCCGACCGCGGCAGCAATAACCGATTTTCCTGCTCAGGAAACTCCACAGAATGACATATCTGACCAACCGTTAGATTTAAATAGGTCAATAGGCAACTAGTTGCCAAAAAGGTATAGTGTATTCATCAATCGAGGTGACTATATGCACAAGAAAGGTCAAGCTGCCATGGAGTTCCTGATGACTTATGGCTGGGCTATTCTGGTGGTGCTCGCGGCAATCGCGGCGCTCGCCTACTTCGGCGTCCTCTCCCCGGACAGGTTCCTGCCCGAGAAGTGCACGCTCCCGTCCGGATTGGCATGCCTGGACAGCACATTGACGACCTCTGGCGCGACCATCGTGGTCCAGAACTCGCTCGGATTCGGCATGTCTAACGTGACACTGAGCCTTTCAGACACCGCGGCAACGTGCGTAGCATCTAGCGCGGTGACTGCGACCATCAACAACGGCGAGCAGGCCACGTTCACCATCGCCTGCACCCCGACGCTCAATGCGAAGTACAAGGGAACCCTGTCCGCGAGCTACATCAACTCCGACACGGGCCTTGCGCACACGCTCAGCGGCGAGTTGATCAAGAAGGTCAGTCCGTAAGCCTTTTCTGATTTTTTCTTTTTCATTCTATTTTCCATGGACCACAGCGTAAGCTTTGGCACCCGCACATAGTCGCCCCCGGCATAGCTCCCAAAGCAGGTTTGAGGTCGCATTATTGCTTTTGAATCAATTGCGATAAAGCCACCACCAATCTGCCTGGGACGAGGACCTGGGACAAAACGGGGAACGTAGCGATTCATCTTCCAGGACAACGCTTAAAAAGGCAGTCACCAATTATTCCAGCAAAAGAGGTGTATGATGAAGGCCCAAGTGGCGATGGAGTATCTGATACTCATAGGCTTCGTGATGGCCATGCTCATCCCTTTGGTGCTACTGTTCTACAGTCAGAGCGCGGACACCGCGCTGCAGGTGCGTTCGCAGCAGGTGCGCACCATAGGACAGGAGATAGTTGAGAAGGCGGAGACCGTCTACTATCTCGGCGAGCCGTCGCGGCTCCAGTTCAGGGTCTTCTTCCCGGAAAGCATCGAGAACGTCACGCTCACCAACAAGGCGCTGATCTTCAAGATCAGCACTGCGCAAGGCCTGAGCGATATTGTGGTCCCAACGAGCGTCAACCTGACAGGCGACCTGAAGACGAGCTCCGGGCTCCATCTTGTGAGTGTGCAGAGCAAAGGAACCTATGTCCTCATCAACAGCACGTGAAGGCCAATTGAGCATCGAGCTCGTGCCGCTAGTCGCGATAGCGGCGTCGGTGCTAATCGTCTTCATCACCATCCTCGCGGGCAGGTTCAGCTCGGTCAACCAGGAACAGGAGCAGCAAGGGCTGCACGTGGCGGTCGATAGGCTGCATGACGAGATCAGGATCGCGGCGACTGTCCATGACGGGTACGTCAGGGAATTCACGCTTCCCGCGACAGCAGGCGGCAGACCATACAGCATCACGATCATAAACGAGCACGTGATCCGCGCGAACACGAGCACGTACGAGGCCAGCACCACTACGTTCAACGTCACCGGCCAGCCGGCCGCGGGAGAGAACATCATCAGGAAAGACAATGGAGCGATCGATCTCAACTAAAGGGCAGGTGTGGTACCTGGACTTCATAATCGGCGGGCTCATCTTCATGGCCGCGCTGGTCGTATTCTTCCTCGAAGCTGACACCCTCGAGACATCTGACACCAACGGCGCGACCTCCCTGCTCGGGAACGCCGTCAGCATATCGAGCGAGCTTCTCACGCCCGGGACACCGCAGAACTGGACCGCCGCCACAGTCGAACGCATCGGAGTGACGAATTCCTACCGATTGGACCTGGCCAAGCTGTCCGAGTTCAAGTCGGTCGATTATCAGACCGCACGGAGCCTCTTCCGTACCACGAAGGAGTTCTTCATGTTCATCGAGAGGCAAGGCTGCCTCGTCGACATAGACGGCGCGTACGGAATAGGACACCCAGCGGTGACCGTGCCGGGAGGCGGTTGCGTCACGCGCAGCGCGATCGACCTGTCGGACGCCGACGTCGAGAACCTAGTGGTCCTTACCAGGCTCGTAATATACGATGGCACCCCTGCGAGGTTGAACCTGTATGTCTGGGAGTGAATGCCGCCGTCATCCAAAAAAGAACGGCGTCTTCTTCACGGTCGACGGCATGCTCGGCGCCGCGTTGATCCTGCTATTCCTGCTCCTCGTCCCGCGCGCGTTCGTGAGCGAGACCCCCACTGCGTCCGCGAACTATCTCGCGTTCGATGCCGTGAACGTCCTCGCGACCCTGCGCGTCTCGGAGCTCAACACGTCGCGCGTCCAGGGATTGATCGCGAGCGGCATCATCACAGAACCCAACCAGAGCGTGCTCGAGCAGATAGGCGAGTTCTGGGCGGTGGACGACATCGACGACGCGCAGAACCTGAGCAGGACCGTCCTGGAAGGGTTGCTCGACCCGTATTCCCTGTTCGTCGACGGCGAGCAGATCGACGGCGCGACAGAGGATGGCGGCCAGCTCGCCGCTTCGCGACGCATGGTGAGCGGCATCACGAAGGGCCGCGCCCGCGCCGGGTTCAACGCTCGCGCGATCGCGTCGAAGATCACGAAGACCACCACCGACATCTTCCGCGCGCACCCTCAAGGGAGCGCGCACGAAGGCGGCAACGGCATGGACATCACGCAGAAGGTGTACCTGAACGCAACCAACATCACCAAAGCGACGCTCTACATCTCGATCAAGTACGGCGTCTCTGACCTCAACTCGATGAAGTTCACCGTCAACGGCGTCGACCTCGGGATAGGTCACGATGACTGGCTCTATGACGAATCGAGCAATCTGACATCCGCGACGCAGGTCGCGTTCACCATCGTCGATGTCACCGACAAGATCGCCGCGGGAACGAACATCATCGTCTATTCGCTTAAGAGTCAGACCTCGGGGCACGCGCGGCTGAATCCCGGCACGCGTCTCGAGGTGACGCATTCCGCGTCGGACTTCCACGAGGTGAGCCCCACCATAAATGAGCGCACGTACTTCAACAACATCGCGAGCCACGAGACAGGACAGAAACGTTCCGGCGTGTGGGCGACGATGCCGATCAACGTGCCGCCGGGCGCGACCGTGACGAACGCCACGCTGCACATCCGCGGCACGGATATCGAGTCCTACACGCCCGCGAATGTCGTCTCGCGCGGCAAGGGTGACTGCAGCACGATAAACAGCAGCAACGCCCCGAACATCAGGATCTATCTCAACAACGCGACTGTGTTCACGGACAACGGTTCTGCGCTCACGGGCGAGGTGTTCGACAAATCCCTCGATCTCACCGCGCTCGCAAGCGCCAACACGAACGTGGTTTCGGTCTATTTGAACATGTACGCGGACTGCTTCTGGGGCGACGGGGACACGATCCTGTACTCGGATCCCATCGCGAACCCTGGCACGAGCTCCTACGTCGACCTCACGTACACGCGGACGCCGCTCGACGAGGAATACGGCAAGATCGACATCGTCGTCACCGAACGGCTGAACACGACGCGGAGCAACAGCGTGACGTACGTGAAGACGCTGAACAGCACCATCCTGCACTCGTTCATCGAGCTCGCGACGCTGGAGACCGTGTCCCTCACCGCGGGCGTCGGGGGCCAGCAGATATTCACGACGCCGCGGGTCTATTCAACGCCGGGCGCGCTTTTCGTGGACAACAGCTACATCACGTCTCCGGGCACGAACACGTTCACGCTGCAGGACTGTGTCGGGTGCTCCATCCTTCCTGAATCATCGTACACGTTCGAGACGCTCGTCCCCAACCAGGTCGGTTACGGCTCGACGTTCGACAACGAATCAGATGCAATGGCTGATGCCACACAACGCCTCATCGCCGTGCTGGGAAGCGCAGTCAATGCCGTGCAGATCGACAACGAGACTCTGAGCGTCGGTGACGTGCCCAGCCTGTGGGGTCCCGCGATGGTCGAGGTGCGGACGTGGCGCTAGGCAGGAGGGGGGTGTTCTTCACAATCACCGCCGTGCTTGTGGTCGGGCTCGCGCTCGTCGCATTCCTCGCAACTGGATCCTCCCAGACTTCGCTCAGGAGCGTCGAGGTGCGCGTGTTCACGCTGGACAACTTCCTGGATGACGCGTCGAAGGACCTCGAACGCGCGATCTTCATCGCGATGTTCCGCGCGACGCTCGGGATAGAGGAGCGCATAGTTGAGACCGGCGAATTCATCCCTGACACCGAAGCCGCGTTCAACGCCATCATGACGAACGGCAGCTATCTGGATGAGAGCTATGCGCTAGTCGAGAACGCGACGCTGACGCGCTGGCATGAGCGCGTCCAGCAGCGAGCCGCGTCGATAGGGATCGATTTCAACGTGGTTTTCGGAGAGGTCAGGATCGAGCACGTGACGCCATGGGACATCCGTTCTACAGTGAACGTCACGCTCATCCTGGCAGACGCCAACGGCGTGGCTAACTTCACGGCCAACAGGACCGCGAGCGCCACGATGAGAATCGTTGGTTTCGAGGATCCGCTGTACCTGCTGGGCAGCTCCGGCAAGGTCGTTAATGTGATCAACATCAGTTCTACGACCGATTTCGTGCAGGGCAACGACACGAGCGACCTCATGGCGCACGTGACAGACGGCGCGTACATCGCGCACAGCGACGCCCCGAGCTTCCTGCAGCGTCTGGAGGGCAACCTGAGCGCTTCGCCGTACGGAATCGAGAGCCTCGTGGACGTCGCCGCGCTCGACCAGAACGACGTGCCCATCAAGGTCCGCACTGCAGTCGATTACCTCTACTTCGGCAACGGGAGCGTGACGGACTACTGCATCGAGAACATGCCCTCCTGGTTCAGGATAGATGAGGATCATCTGGAACTGTATGAAGTCGATGATTTGACTTGTTGAAAGGCTATTGCTTCCCCTGCCGTTCTCCCCCGGCAGGTTTGTAGTGGCTTTTCTGCTTTGGATTCGATAGCCGAGAAGCGACTACCAATCTGCTTGGGGCTCATCACGCTCGGGAACGGTGAGCCTGGGAACGTTCACGTCGGGGACGATTGCAGACGGTGAAGCGACTCCCCGGAGCAACGTTTAAATAGCGATTTCTGAGATGTGTCCGATATGGACATCAAGTTGGAGATCCGCAAGTGGGCATTGCAGAACGCCGTGAAGTACGGCGGCAAGGCGAACGCGGGCGCGGTTGTCGGCAAGCTCATCGCGATGGATCCTTCTGTCAAGGCGCGGATGAAGGACGTCTCGAAGGACATCCAAGTCATCCTCAAGGAAGTCAACGCGATGAAGCCCGCTGCGCAGCTGGCTGAACTGCAGAATCTCGCTCCCGAGCTTTTGGAGGAGAAGAAGGTCGAGGAGAAGCCTCGCGAGCTTCCCGAGCTTCCGGACGCTGTCGAGGGCAAGGTCGTGACACGTATGCCGCCGGAGCCGAGCAAGTACAACCACATAGGTCACGCGCTCGCGTTCCTCGTCAGTTACCTGTTCGCGAAGAAGTACAAAGGCACGTGCGTGCTGCGCTTCGAGGACACGAACCCTGAGAAGAGCACGCAGGAGTTCCTTGACGCGATGCGCGGTGACATCGCCTGGCTCGGTATCACGGCTGACAAGGAGTGGATAATGTCCGACCACATGGACGCATTCTTCAAGGCAGGCGAGCAGCTCGTAAATGGAGGCCACGCGTACGCGTGTTTCTGCGCCCAGGATATTATGCGCGACCTGCGCTTCAAGGGCGTCGCGTGCGCTCACCGCGAGACGCCGAAGGCTGAGAACCTCGAGGTCTGGAAGGGCATGCACGACAAGAAGTACCGCGAGGGAGAGGTATCAATCAGGCTGAAGGGCGACATGGCGTCGAAGAACGGCGTGATGCGCGATCCTGTTTTGTTCAAGGTCGATTATCATAAGCATTTCCGCACGGGCGAGAAGTACTGCGTGTGGCCGTTGTACGACATGGCGAGCACCGTCGCGGAGCAGGAGAACGGCGTAACTCACGTGATGCGCTCCGCCGAGTTCGTGCTTCGCGCGGAACTGCATGACTATCTCCGCAAGCTGTTGAGCTACCGTGCCTTGACCGTGTTCGAGTTCGGACGGTTCAACGTGATAGGCGCGACGACCCAGGGCCGCGAGATCCGCGAACTGATCGATTCCGGCAAGATGCTCGGCTGGGACGACCCGCGACTGGTGACTCTGAAGGCGTTGCGTCGCCGGGGTATCGTGCCCGAGACTATCCACGAGCTGGTGATGGAGGTGGGGTTGAAGCGTGACCAGGCCAACATCGATTGGACGATGATCGCTTCTATCAACCGCAAGATCCTTGATCCGAAGGTGAACCGGCATTTCTATGTCGAGAACCCTGTCGAGATTGAAGTCGAAGGCGCGCCGCAGCGCGTCGTGAAGCTCGATCTGCATCCTGACCATCCCGAGCGCGGCACGCGCACGCTCGTCGCGAACCAGAGGTTCTTCATCGCGAAGAGGGACTTCGATGAATTGAGGGCGAAGAAGTTCTATCGCCTGATGGAGTGCCTGAACTTCACGAAGGGCGCGAAAGGATTCAAATTCGAGAGCCACGATGTCGAGGCCTATCGCGCGAAGGGCGAGCGCATCATGCACTGGCTACCTGCAGAGCATAAATCCGATTTGGTCGATGTCGAGGTCTTGATGCCCGACGCGACGGTCTCGAAGGGTATCGGCGAGCCCTGCCTGCGCGACCTGAACGTGAACGACGTCGTGCAGCTGGAACGCTTCGGCTTCTGCCGCGTCGACAGGAAAGAAGGGAACAAGGTCTGGTTCTGGTACACGCATAAGTAATGCAGTTTGCACGTTCCCCGACGTGATGAGTTTTGCCACGATTGTCGTTGTGGAATCGATTCAGAAACAACCACGTCAAACCTGCAGGGGAGTCACGTTTCAACTCATCACGCAAGGGGCGCGGGAAGCACAACATTTTTAACGGCGGTGAGCATCGACGAATCAGCAAGAGGTGATTCCGATGCTGATCGTCAAATCCAAGGTCAAGGAGTTGTGCGGCGAGATAAACGTTGGCGGCGACTTCATCCCCGCGCTGGACAAGCACGTCGAGCACGTCGTCAAGGAGGCCATCCGCCGCGCGAAGGAGAACAACCGGAGAACGGTGTTGGGACGCGACGTCTGATTTTTCCGGCACCAACCGCAAATCCAGAGTGTTCCGCCGGAATCTTTCCGGTTTTCTCGACGATAAACATATAAAGAATGCGTGCCTCTGAGAAGGACATGCCAAAAGAGCTGACGCGCGAACAACAGGAGTTCAGGAGCAGGATATACGGCGCGATCTATTGGACGTCCCTTGCAGCGATCCTTCTCTGGTACGTCCTTAAATCTGCAGGCATCATCCAGACGCCGCTATGGATTGAGCTCTTACCCATCGCATTCGCGGTGTTCGGCGCTGGCGCGGTGCTCCAAGAGATGCGTTCCGACATCAGGACCCTCAAGGAGAAGACCCGCAGCCTAGAGCAGAACACACACCACGTGGAATTCGCCATGCACCATCTTGAAAACGATATGCACCAAGTCAAAGCGCGGCTGGATCTGCGCTAGGCATCTTCCAACGCCTTCAATCTTCCTTTCATCGACGCGAGGCGTTCGTCTATCATCGCCAACTTCCTCTTGAACTTGCCCGACTTCGACAGTTCTTGGTGCATCTTCTCGAGCGTCTTGATTCCTTCCTTCACTGTCGCGACCTTCTGGGATTTTGACGCCAGACGCTCCACAATCTTCGATTCGAGCTCGCGGATCCGTTGCGCGCGTTCCTCGCGGTTCTCGAGGAACACCCCTAACCGCTTCTCGAGCAGCTCAATCTTGTCGCGCAGTTTCCTGTGAAATACGTCCTCTTCCGTCTGGTGGCCCATGATGCGCTTCTCGACAGACATCGCTGCCGCGATCCTGCGCTCGAGCTCTGCGAGCTGGCCTTTCATGTCCTTGTTGGCGATGTGACGCAGTTTCGAGAGCTGGCCCTCGAGTTCCCGTCGCACGTAATCGCGCTCCACCATGCGGTGGGTGGACTTCGCGCAGTACCTGAACATCGTGCCTGCCTTGTCCATATCAATCCCGGGGAACATCAGAACTCACCTTCGATTGAACATGCGCGTGAGGTCTGATGTGCTCGCCGAAGCATGCTCATCATTGTCCCAACCTCATGGTTCGGCGACACATTAGAAGAATCCTAGCTTACGTTTCGGCGGTGCTGACGGCATCGGTGGCATCATTCGCGGCGGAGGCATCATCGTGCCTGTCTGCGACATCGGCATCGGAGGTTCCATCGCTGGCGCACTTTGCTTGACAGTGAAGCCCTCTTCCATATGGCTCTTCAATTCATTGATCAAATCCGCGACAGCCACTATGCCTTTCGCGATCTCGGAGTTCTGTTCGAGCACCTTGTTCATCTTCTCGAACAACGGCTTCATCTTCTCCTGGAAAGTCAAGCCGCCTTCCTCTGCCTTGATCTCGTGACCCGCTTCCTCGAAGATCGCTGTCATGCGGTCGATCTTCGCGGCCAAATCATCCATCGAGACCTGCAGTTTCTTCGAAGAAGGTATCGGGACGTCCTTCAGGTGCTTCAACTGCTCCTTGAGATCCTCGATCTCCTTGTACGGGACGAGTTCGTAGTTCTCTTCCTCAGAAGGATTGGTCTCTTCGTCAGCCATGTGATCACCCTTTTTGATACTCTAGAACATACGAGGGCGATTTATAAAGGTTTTGATGCCGGTTCTGTGCGCAGACCGCTCAGGTAGTCGGTCAGGCTGTGCAGTGTCGGGCCGTCGCACCAGTCGCAACAGCGGAAATCATCGAGCTTCGCGAGATTATCCGGCGTGATCCTGTTCTGCGGGGCGTAGTCAGCGCGGAAATCGTCGAGTAAGCGATAGAAGCGTTCCCGGGCTTCTGACACCTTCGCCTTGTTCTCTTCGCTCGGCTGGTGTCGGAATACCGCATTGCATCCGAGCGCGGCCTGGAGAGCATTGCCGAGGTAATGGAAGAATATGGTCTCTGTGTCCGGCAATACCCTTTCAAGTTCTGGTGTGAGCTTCATCACATCTCGCCCATATCAGGCATTCCCTGAGGCGGCCCTCTCGGAGCGTCCTGCTTACCGCCCGCGATGACGTCATCGATCCTCAAAATCATCTGCGCGACCTCGGAGGCGCTCGTGATGGCCTGCGTCTTGATCTTCAACGGTTCTATGACGCCTGCTTTCCACGCATCCATGACCTTTCCCGCGTTGACGTCGACGCCGGCCCACTTCTGTTTCTTGTCGTGCGCGACCTTCAGTTCGGTGATGATGTCTATCGGGTCCATGCCCGCGTTCTCGGCGAGCGTGCGAGGGATGACTTCCAATGAATCGGCGAAAGCGAACACCGCGAGCTGCTCACGGCCGGACAAGCCGTCAGCGAACTTGCGCAGTTCGCGCGCGACCTCCATCTCTGGCGCGCCGGCGCCTGCGACGACCTTGCCGACCTTGATGGACGCCGCGACGTCTCCTATTGCGTCGGTCATCGCGCGGCGCACTTCGTCGACGATGTGCGGCGTTCCTCCGCGCACAAGTATCGTGACGCTCTTGGGGTTCTTGCAGCCCGTGACGTACGTCAGTTCCTCATCGCCTATCTTGACCTCTTCGACGCGGCCAGCATGGCCGAGGTCCTTAGGGGTCAGGTCGTCGAGGTTCGTGATTATGTTCGCGCCGGAGGCGCGCTGCAAGGCTTCCATGTCGGATTTCTTGACGCGCCTGGCTGCATAGATCCCCTTCTTCGCGAGGAAGTGCTGCGCGGCGTCATCGATGCCTTTCTGGCAGAACACGACGTTCGCGCCGACGTTGGCCAATTTGTCGACCATTGTGCGGAGCATCTTCTCTTCCTGGTCGAGGAAGGCCTGCATCTGGCGGGGGTCCGTGATCTCGATCTTGGCGTCGATCTCGGTGTCCTTGATCTCGATGGCGGAATCGATCAGCGCGATCTTTGCGTTGAGGATTACTTTCGGCATCTGCGGATGCACGGCTTCCTTCTCCAACACGACGCCATCGATCAATTCCGTGTCCTCGACCGCGCTGCCGACCTTCTTCTCGAGCTTGATATGTTCCTTGTCGAAATGGATGTGTCCTGCGGCGTCGCGTTCGATGACGCGCTTCACCGCCCGCACGGCGATGTCGCTCAAGTTCTCCTTTGCGTTCTCGGCCCCTTTGCCTGTCAATGCGGTTATGGCTATCTTCTTAAGGAGCGTGTCGTCTTTCTCGGTGACTGGCTCTGCGAGGTTGTTGAGGATCTCGATGGCTTTCTCGTGCGCGATGCGGTAGCCGCGCGTGATGACCGTCGGATGGACGTTCTGGTCGAGCAGCGTCTCAGCCCGGCGCAAGAGTTCGCCCGCGATGACGACTGCCGTCGTCGTCCCGTCGCCGACCTCCGCTTCCTGGGTCTTTGCGACTTCCACTACCATCTTCGCCGCGGGGTGTTCAATCTGCATCTCTTCGAGGATAGTGACACCGTCGTTCGTTACAGTGATGTCGCCGAGAGAATCCACGATCATCTTGTCCATCCCTTTCGGGCCTAGCGTCGTGCGGACGGTCTCTGCCACGAGCTTCGCGGCCATGATGTTGTTGCGCTGGGCGTTCTTGCCCGTGGTGCGCTGAGTGCCTTCCGGCAGGATGAAGATAGGTTGTACTTGATTTGCCATGGTTGCCCCCTAGTTCCTGATTTTGTCGAGAAGCTGTATATAAAGGTTATGGAGAACAGTAACGGAATAGTTCCTCGTTCTCTTCATCATCATCTGAGTAGTCCTTGACCTCGCTCTCGTTGACCTTTGCCGCCTGGAGGATGCAGTTGTAGACGCGCGAACTGACGCGGTAGAGCTTGGGTTCTTTCGTGCTGCGCATCACGCCTGGGACTTTGCCGAGTTCTGCCTCGAGCGGACTGATGCCTGCCGCCTTGAGCATCCGTATCGTCGCTAACGGTCTCAGGAAATCCGGCGTATCTTGGGTCTCGGGCGGAGGCACGTATTGGCAGACCGCGTCCTTGCCTTCGAGCAGGATGGTCATGATCAACGGCTCATAGAATTTGCCTGGAATGGTGAATTCGCCGGAACCTGAAACGCCGGGATTATGCGTCACGTCCGGCACGAGCCTGTTACGCGCGCGTTCGGGATCGATGCAGAGCCATTTCAGGTCCTCTGCGGATACAAGATGGCTCTCGTTGCCCGCCCATCCCGGACTGTACTTGTTCGATGCGTATTTGCCCACAGACGAATGCGCTCGTGCACGCTTTTTAAAACTTATGGCAGAATTCGTGAGGATATAGAATTCGTGAGGATATGCATCACAGGATATCGAACGCGTCCTCGACGACATTCTCTAGGAGGTCCAGGATGCGTTTGCTGATGCGGAACGGTCTTTCTTGGAGTTCATGGGCGAGGCCGGTCACGTGTATGACACCGGGGACGCGACCCTCCTTGGCTGCGGCCGGAGAGATGCCGACCATCCTGAGTTCCTGGCCCGACGCGAAATAGCACGGCTCGTCGTCCGCGGTCGGCATCACGGGCGGCACGTACACCGTGTCCGCATAACTTGTATCCTTCGGAGCATACTGCACCGTCTTCGGCAAGCAGGATTCATCCATGCTCTTACGCGTTCTGAAAATTGTTTTTAAAGCTTATGACAGAATTATGCAGGATTCTTGACCGGCAGCATCACTTGCCCGGTTTCGGTAACGACCTTGATATCAGGTCCGCAGCTGCGCTGGAACGCTCGGAGCACGCCGGTCGTCCCCTCATCGGTCCCTTTGCCCACTTGGAGCAAGCGGTAGTTGCCACGCGTCGCGTCAGATACGATGTGCAAGAGGTTGCCGACAGCGACTCCGCGACGCTGATAGGCAGGCTCGGTCTGGAGCCGGAAGACGTGGATCTCGTCCTTTTTTCGTTCTAGCGCGAAGAAGCCCGCGACCGCGACATCATCGAAGCACATCAACGCATCGTAGTCCCCGAATTTGCCGCGGGTCAGGAGCGCGAGCTGCACATCGGGCGGCATGTGCCTGATCGGGCGCGTCTTGACCTCGAACTCCGAGCCGTGATCGAGCTGCTGCAGATATCCGAGCAGGACCGTCGTCGCGCTTCCGAGTCGCGCGCCCTCGAGTCTCCTGAAATATTCGCGATGCATGGACTTCGCGCGCAGCGCGCGGTTTAATAATGTTGTGACAAGGCTTAAAAACGCGCATTCTTTTACGACGGATATGATAATAACCGTCACGGGCAGCGCGGGTTCCGGCAAGAGCACTGTCGCGAAGCTTCTCGCGCAGAAGCTGAAGTATCGCCACTTCTCAGCAGGGGATCTACGACGCCAGATCGCATCTGAGCGCGGCATGACGATAGAGGAGTTCAACAAGCTCGGCGAGACCAATCCTGACACTGACCGTTTGGCTGACGAAAGGCTCGCCGAACTCGGCAAGCAGGATGGCATCGTGGTCGATGGTAGGCTGGGCTGGAGGTTCATACCGCGATCATTCAAAGTCTTCCTGAGAATCGACGAGAAGGTCGCTGCCGAACGCATCCTTAAAGACCATCTCGCGGGCAAACGCCGCTCTGAACGGAAGCTCAAGACCGTCAACGATGTCCTTGACGAGATCGCGGAGCGCACTAGGAGCGACGTCGCTCGTTACAAGAAGTGGTACCATCTCGACTACCGCGATCCGAAGCACTACGACCTCGTAATCGACACCACGAATCTGACGCCGGAGCAGATAGTGGACAGGATTCTCATCGCCGCGAAGAAACGTTCCCAGGATTAGCTCCCCCTGCAGGTTTGACGTCGCTTAATCGGCACTTATTCGATAGCAATAACTTCACTACCAAACTGCCTGGGGGAGAGAAGAGCAGCTCACGCGCGATGCATCTTTGCCAAGAACTGCCCATAGAACCATGCGATGCTCTTGAATGCATTCAGCAACGGCGTTACCGCGGTGAGCAGAGGATCTGTGCAGAATGGCGCGGTCACGAGCGCATAAGGCAGTCGGAGGACGGATGCGATGAGAGCGAACGCCATTTCTCCTGGGAGAAACCTTGCTTCATTATATGTCTTCAGCAAGAGTCGATCGCCCTTGCCGTACTTCTTGAACTGCGCCCATAGTCCTTTCAACGAGGTGCGGTGATGGTGGTAGATGACTGCTGTTGGCCGGTACACAAGCGAATACCCTGCTTGTTTTAATCGGAAACTCACTTCTGCATCTCCTCCCGATCTGATGGACGGGTTGAAATTGCCGATCTTGCGCAAAGCATCTTTCCGATAGCTGCAGTTCGCACCATGGAAAAACCGGGCATTCGCAGGATTCTGCAGGACGTTGTTCTTTGCGTGCATCGCGAATCTCTCGAGGACGCTGCCCGGGCGTCTGCTTGCGATCAACCCCCCCCACGCTGCCGACGGCAGTATCCTGGTAGGGCTTTACGAGCTCGAACGCCCAGGTCGGATGGACTTCACAATCGTCATCGGTGACAAGAACGATCTCTGCCTTTTTGCTCAGTGCGAGAACTCCTCTCTCTTTTGAGCCATACAGCCCCAGATTCTTCTTGTTTACCAGATGCCTGAACACGATTCCTTTGCGCTCAAATGCGCGTTTGTAGTTATTGACGATCTCGGTGGTGGCATCCGTGGAGCAGTCATTGACGAGTATGATCTCTTGCTCTTTTGCAGGATAGTCGAGTTTCAAGATGGAATTCAAGCACGCTTCGATGCCGCTTTTGACACCGTTATACGTACAAATGAGAATCGCGATGTTGACACCCATGTCCGATATGAAAAGGAAGCCTACTTTTAATGTTTTTGACGGTATTGCGTGCGGTAATCTGACGTCGAGATGTGCCATGCAAAGGATTAGGAGCAAGGCTTAAAAAGAGACGCGGGGAAACGACTATCATGCCGCTCAAAGAGCACGATTTCGTGGAACTGGACTACACGGGTTTCTTGAAGGAGAACAACGACGTCTTCGACACGACCGATGCGAAGACCGCGAAGGAGCACCATCTGCAGGGCGCGACGGGCAAACTCACCATCTGCCTGGGCAAGGGGCACTTGCTCAGGGGTCTGGAACAGAAGCTCATCGGCAAGGAGCTCGGCAAGCACCGCATCGAGCTGACTCAAGAGGAAGCGTTCGGCAGGAAGAACGCGAAGCTCATCCACCTCATCCCGACGCAGAACTTCATCAAGTCCGGCGTCCAGCCGCAGCCTGGCCTGCCTGTCGAGGTGGACGGCATGATGGGCACCATCCGCACAGTGACGGGCGGCCGCACGATCGTCGACTTCAACCATCCGTTGTCGGGCAGGGACGTCACGTATGATGTAACGCTGCACCGCGTCGTCACGGACGCGAAGGACAAGGTCGCCGCGATGGTAAAGGCATTGATAGGCCAGGAAGGCCAGGTATCGATGACTGACGACGATGCGGCCGTGAAGCTGAAGGACGAATTGCCGAAACAGGTCGCTGACGAACTCTCGAAGGAGATCGTCTCTGCCACCGGCGTCAAGCAGGTCACGTTCTCGAAGGCTTGATTGCCTGATGTATAATCAGTCACACAAAATCTTATAAAGCAACAGAATCGCCACTATTCTCGAAAGGTAACAAAGTGGGTGAGGTGGCCTTGTGAACTACAACGAAATCGTGCAGCCGAGTCCGTCATACCCTGCTCCTCCTCAGCCGACGTTCGTACCGCAACCGTCTTTTGTTCCCCCTCAACCCGCTCCGCAGCCCGTTCCTCAATCCACCTATATCGAACCGAAGGTCACGAACGTGCGCAAGCCGGGCAGTGTAGTCGACACCGAGCTCGAGGAATTGCTCTCGCGTCAACGCGCCACGATCAAGGTCATCGGGTGCGGCGGCGGCGGCAACAACACGATCAACAGGATCACCGAGGTCGGCGTGCAGGGCGCGGAGACCATCGCGATAAACACGGACGCGCAGGACCTTCTTTACACTTCATCCGACAAGAAGATACTGATCGGACGCGAGACGACGCGCGGGCTCGGCGCAGGCTCCGACCCGAAGCAGGGCGAGGCCGCGGCGCACGAGCAGGAGCATGACATCAAGAACGCGATAACCGGCGCAGATATGGTGTTCATCACGTGCGGTCTCGGCGGCGGAACCGGAACAGGCTCCGCGCCCGTCGTGGCTGATGTCGCGAAGAAGATGGGCTGCCTCACTGTCGCTGTCGTCACGATGCCGTTCACGATGGAGGGCAACCGCCGCTACGAGAACGCGCTCGTCGGCTTGGAACGCCTCGAACAGTTGGTCGACACGCTCATCGTCATCCCGAACGACAAATTGCTGGAGCTCGCTCCCGACCTGCCGTTGCACACCGCCTTCAAGGTCGCTGACGAGATCCTCACGAACGCGGTGAAGGGCATCGCAGAGCTCGTCACGCGCGCGGGCCTCGTAAACCTCGACTTCGCGGACATCAGGGCCGTGATGTCGAACGGCGGCGTCGCGCTGATAGGCGTCGGCGAATCCGACTCGGAGAACCGCGCGGGCGAGGCCGTCGAGAAGGCCATCCACAACCCGTTGCTCGACGTCGACATCGAAGGCGCGTCAGGCGCGTTGATAAACGTCGCCGGCTCGAAGGACCTCACGTTGAACGAAGCGAGAAAGGTCGTCGAAGCGGTCTCCAGCAAGCTATCGGAAGAAGCGAAGATCATCTGGGGCGCGCAGATCTACGAGGACCTCGGCAACACGCTCCGCGTCATGCTCATCGTCACCGGCGTCAAGTCGCCGCAGATCTTCGGCAAACAGCACAGGATCTCCGACGTCGCCAAGAAAGAGATGTCGAACGAGCTCGGGATCGAGTTTGTTGATTAGTCTCCGCAACGTTTAAAAGCACCCCTTCTGAAACGTCCCGTATGGACGTTCAACCGCAGATTCCTCAGGAGCCGCAACAGATTCCCGCGCAAGTTCCTGTTCCAGAGATCACACAGCAACCGCAGCCTGTTCACGTACATCATCACTCCGAGCCGAAGGCTCCAAGCAAGTGGCAGGAGCGCTGGACGCGGCTGAAGGAGTTCGTCAAGGAGTGCAAGCGCGTCTTGGCGGTCACGAAAAAGCCGAATGCGGAAGAGTTAAGGGTCATAGTCAAGATATCAGGCATAGGCATCCTCCTGATCGGGCTCATCGGGTTCCTCATCCATTTCGCGCGCGAAGGCATGCGGTTCGTCGGATTCTAGAGATGCAAGTCCTCAAGACAGGGTTCCACTCGTGGTGCGCCGGCCAGCTCGCGGAAGGCTGCAAGCGCTGCGTGCAGGGCAGGAAACTCGTCCTTTTCATCACGGGATTGTGCGGCCAGCGATGCTTCTATTGCCCTGTCGGCGAGAAGAAGTTCGGACACGACACGGTCTATGCGAACGAGTGGAAGCTCGGACACGCGGACGACCCGAAAGAATTGCTCGAGGAGGCGCGGCTCACCGAAGCCACCGGCGCGGGGATCACGGGCGGCGACCCGCTAGTCAAGGTCGAGCGCTGCTGCGAGTACATCCGACTCCTGAAGAGGGAGTTCGGCAAGGACTTCCACATCCATCTCTACACTCCGCTGAGACTCGTGACAGAGGAACGTCTGAAGGCGCTCCACGATGCGGGTCTAGACGAGATAAGGTTCCACCCCGATCTCGACGACAGGACGCTTTGGCCGCGTCTAGACCTAGCGAAACGGTTCGATTGGACCGTCGGCGTCGAGATCCCCGCGGTCCCCGGCTACGCGCGCCAGATCAAGGAGGTCATCGACTTCATCGCGGGCAAGGTCTCTTTCATCAATCTCAACGAGCTCGAGCTCTCCGACACCGCGGCGGACCATTACAAACTTGACGAGATGGGCTTCGAACCCAAGGACAGCGCCAGCTACGGCGTCAAGGGCAGCGATGTGCTCGGCAGGCGGATGCTCGCTTACGCGCAGAAGAAAGGCCTCCCTGCGCACTTCTGCACGGCGAAGCTGAAGGATCTCGTCCAGGTCAAGAATCGGCTGAAGCTGCGCGCGGAGAGCACGGCATTACCGTTCGACGTGAAGACCGATGAAGGCACGCTATTGAGGGGCTGCGTCTACCTCCGCGGCCTCGAGCCCGGCGCCAGGACAAAGGAACGCGTCGCGATGGTGCCAGAAGCCGAACGCATACGCTTCCTGTCAGAACTGAAAGCGCGTCTCGCTGATGCAGGGGTCCCTGAGGAGAAGATCATAATAGACGTCGCGCACGCGCGACTGATCATCCCCCGCAGCGTCGCCCAACGCGAGAGGAAACTCTTGCGGTCCCACGGCGTCCCCGCGCTGGTCGAGGAATACCCGACTGCCGACGCGCTGCAGGTCGATGTCGAGTTCGTCTGATCAGTGCTTCTCGTGGTGCGCGAATTGCTGGTAGAGCGCCAGCGTCGCGACCGCGCCGAGCATCATCCAGAATAGCAGTTCTTCCACAGGGAATCGTATGCCGAACATCTCGACGAACCCTATGAACTGGTTTTCGGCGGGCCAGAACCATTGCCCGAGATGCAGCGCGACCATCTCGTAAAGGAACGACAGTGCGAAGAAATAAGCGCCCGCGATGAAGAACGGCCCGGCGCGGGTCGGCAGCCGCGCGATGACGACGAGCGTCGGAAGGACCGCTCCGAGTATGCCCAGCTTGAGATAGAAATAGTCGATGGCGAGCGTCGAAGGCGAGCTGAGATAGAGCCCGAGGAACAGCGCGCTACCCGCAGCCAGCAGAAGCGCCCAGGTCTTCAGATGCGGGTCGACTGTCTTGCCCGCGCGGTGTTTTTCTAGCAATGTCTCGTAGAACATGACGATGAAGAATATCCACAGGAACACCCAGAGTATCTGGTCCACGACGACCGCGCCGAGCAGCCGGAACTCTCCGAAAATCGAGGTCGGCAACAACCAACCGCGTGTCGTCTCCATGACGTAATCTATGATGACCGCCAACGGGACGCTCGTTACGGCCGCGAAAAGCGCGCTCCTGGCGATGAACGAGGGGTTCCGCCATGCGAGATACGCGCTCGGCACGCCGAAGAACAGCAGCATCGACGTCCAGAACCCCGCGCTAGCCGCGTGCGAAAGTATCGCTGCAGCGATCGGCCACAGGAGTATGAAGAGCCAATCACCTCTTTTCGCGGACATGACTGAATCGACCACGATTCGTGTTATAAATCTTGCGCGACAGGAACCAATTCCGAGATTCGCTCGGCAAGGTTTCGCTCGAGCGAAACCTTTATAAACAACCCCTCTCGACAACAAAACATTCTTCTGAGCGTCGAACAACGAGCTACAGAGGGTTTTGACTCATGGCAGACGAACAACCGCAGCAGTCCACGACACACATCTTCGCGGTCCGCACGACCGCGAACAGAGAAGACCAGGTGATGGACTTCCTCGGCAGCCACATCAAGAAGAAGAAGCTCGAGGTCTTCGCGGTCGTCAGGCCGCACGGAATGCGCGGCTACATCTTCGTGGAAGCCAAGGACCGCCAAGCCGCGGAGCAGGCGATCTTCGGCGTCCCGTATGCGCGCGGCATCCTCCCGAAAGAAGTCGAGTACCGCGAGATAGAGCACATGCTCGAGCAGGTCAAGCACGAGGTCGACATCCGCAAGAACGACATCGTCGAGGTCATCGGCGGCGCGTTCAAGCGCGAACAGGCCAAGGTCACGCGCGTCGACAAGACCAAGGAAGAGGTCGTCGTCGAACTCCTGGAAGCGGCTGTCCCTATCCCGATCACGTTGAAGATAGACATGGTCAAGGTCGTCCGCCGCGACACGGCCGGCGAGGAAGGCATCGGCCACAAGGACGATGACGACGACCTTTAGGCGTAACATTTAAAAATCACTCAGAAGCGAACAACGCATATGCCCAAGCAAACGATCGAAGCGATGGTTGAAGGCGGCAAGGCCACGGCAGCCCCTCCTCTAGGCCCCGCGCTCGGTCCTGCCGGCGTGAACATCGGCCAGGTCATAGTGGAGATCAACAAGAAGACCGCCGACTTCAAGGGCATGCAGGTCCCGATCAAGATCCAGGTCGCGGACGACAAGAGCTTCTCTGTCACGGTCGGGACGCCTCCCGTCTCGGCGTTGATCAAGAAGGAGGCCGGTCTCGAGAAGGGCTCCGGCAACCCGTTGGCGGACAAGGTCGCTGACCTCAAGATCGAACAGATCATCAAGATCGCGAAGATGAAGGCCGACAGCCTGCTCGGCAAGGACATGTTCGCGCGCGTCAAGGAAGTCGTCGGCTCGTGCAACAGCATGGGCGTCATGGTCGAGGGCAAGCCCGCCAAGGATGTCATCAAGGACATCAACTCAGGTTCTTTCAAGGACGAGATCATCCACGAGAAGACAGAACTCTCGGCAGAGGAGCTCCAATCGCTCGAAGAGGAGCGCAAGCGCCTCGCCGCGGAAGTCGAGAAGCGCAAGGTCGAGCTCACCACGATGGCGAAGAGCATCATCGAGGGCATGGCGGGCAAGCCTCGTGGCATGATCAAGGCCAAGCTCGTCGAGGCGAAGATCCCGGCGCTCATCATCGAGGAGTTGCTGCCGGTCGAAGGCGCAGGTGCGGCAGCGCCGGGAGCGGCTCCTGGCGCAGCCCCTGCAGCCGGCGCGAAGCCCGAAGCGAAACCCGCCGCGAAGAAGTGAGTCTTTTTCATTCTCGACGTTACGTCAAGACTCGCCGATCATCGCCTGCTGATCGACCCAGGCGAGCCGGACTGAGCGCTTTCGCAATACCCCTAGCCTAGCTCCCAGGTTTCTCGTGCCCAGGTAGATTGGTAGTCGCGTTACCGGAGCAGAATAGATAAAAATGATAGATAAAAGAGAAGTCTTACGCAGGCGCGACTGAAACGTCAGCCAACGTGCTTCCGAGGACTTTCACGCTCGTCCCTTTGAGGGCGGAAGCGTAGTCCTTGTAGTTGGAGAGCACTTTCGTGGTTTTGCGCGTGTCGAGCGCGGTGTACCCCGCTACGACAAGCGCGTACTTGCCGTCGTTCGCGACCAGCGTGATCATGCCCTCGCCTTCGACGAATCCTGACGTGCATGGTGCGGGATTGTCGAGCGCGGCCGCGGCCACGGTGTTCGCGCACGGGCCTCCGACCGCGATGGTGTTCTGGGCTTTCCAGTCGGCCACGTCCTTGTCGAGCATCGCGGTTCCGACCGAGATCTTCTGCACCTCGGTCGTCTGCGCGCCGGTGGTCGAGAGTTTCGCTTCCGCCTCGCCGACGAAGAACTCGGCGTACCTGTAATTGTCGAAGTAGTATATGGTCGCGGAGTCCTTGTCCTCGTCATCGTGGAAGACACTCGTGGTCCACGCGGTCACGTACCACTTGTGTTCGTCGTCCTCGACGCTGTTCTTGTCGCCGTTCGCCAGGAACATGCCGGTTGTCGCGATTGGCGCTTCTATGTCGATGTCGTCATCGGTGCTGTCGAAGCTGAGGTTGAACTGGAACACCACGCCGCCGTAGCCGTCGTCGGATTCCTCGAGATAGCTGAACGCGATGAGCTCTGCCGCGCCGCCCGCGCCCGAACCGTAATGGCTCGTGTTGAGGTGCACTCCTCCTTCGTCGTTCAGGCTCGTCTCGGCGTACGTGGCGCCGCTGATGTCCGTGAAGTTAAGACGGTTGAGGGTCCCGCCCGCGCCGCCGGAACTGTTCGTCAGCGTGAGCGTGATGCTTCCCGCGCCTGAGCTCAGGTCTACTGCCTGCGCTGTGGTCGCGGTGTCGTCGAAGTCATCCTCGGATGTGCTGCCGTACGTCTCGTCCTTGAGCTTGATCGTGTCGTCGGTCGTGTCGAAATCAAGGATCTCCAGCAGGTGCGCCTCGCCTCCGGAGGTGACGCGCAGGAACCGCGCGCCTTCGCAGTCAGAGACCGCGGTGAACGGGCACGCCTGACCCTCGAGATAGATGCGTTCGTCGGCTGCGCTGCCAGAACCGAGCACGATGACGTTGGAGTCGTTCTTGGCCCACTCGATCGTGACCTCTTTCTTGTCGTTGTTGAGGAAAGTGAGCGTCGCGGCGTCGCCGGACGCGGCGACAGTCATGACCTCCGCGGGTTCCTTTGTCGGGCCCTGGTAGAGGAACGCGAACGAGTCGAAGATCGGCTCGATCCATCGCTGGCCGCCTTCTGGGAGGTAGAAGTCGTCCTCCATATCGTACCAGATGCTGATGGACCGCAAGGCGTCGCCTGTGCTCTCGATGTCCACCTCGGAACCGTCGAGGTCGACTCCGTTTATCCTGACCTCCTGGCCGTCCTCGAGCACAAGTTCTGTCGCGCCTAGGTTGACCTCGCAGACGTCGGTGTCCTTGCCTGCGCTGTGCACGACTATCGCGTCCGTGACGCCGATCTGCAACCCGCCGACGGTCCTTGTCTGGCCGATATCTATCCATTGCACGGTGCCGTCCACGCTGATGCCGCACTTGTCCTCGTTCTCGTTGACGTCCGCGAGCACGAAAGTGTGCTTGGCGCCCGCGATCTCGCGCGTCAAAGGCTCGTCCTGGATAAGCCAGCGCGTCGTCTCGCCCGCGAGGAATGTGAGCTTGCCGATGGCGCTGTTGGACGTGCTTACTGATTCAGCATCCGTGATCGTGTAGTCCTTGCCTAGAATCGTGAGCTTGGCTGTCTCGAAGTCGTCGTTGATGGTCGTGGAAGACGTGTTGTCGAACGAGACGTCCTCGTCGAAGTCAAGGGTGTAGTTGTAGACCATCGTGTTCCGCGGGAAGTAGATGTAGCCGCCGAAGGTCGGCGCGTCGTCGTCATCCTGTGTGACGACGTTCCTGCCGCTCGCGTTCGAGAGCACGATCTGCTGGTCGTACCCTACTTTGTTGCTGGTCGCGCCTTCGTCCTCGTCGAACGTTCCGTCCGCCAGGAGTCCTGGGAGGTCGGCCGCGTCCAGGGGCGTGTCCTGGACCTGGCCCATGAAGAGCGCTGCCCCGAAACGGTAGCCTGTGCGGTCGATCTTGACTCCCTTGTCTACGGCCGTGAGCGGCACGCCTATCGCGGTGGTCTTGATCGCGGCCGCCTGTAGGCTCGCGGCCAGCTCTATCGCGCCGACAACGTCCGACGTCTTCGCTTTCTCGCCCACGACGATGATGCCGTCGAACGCGCCGTCAGCGATGAACGGGGCGGGATATTGTGCGAGATCCTGCGCAAATGCGGGGACGCTCGCGAGAGCGGCGCTCGCCAATAGTGCTAGGATACGCTTAGGTAGAACGGTCTTCATCAACACACCTCTTTGAAATCACTCGACTTGGGTCACGAGTTCGCCTGAGCGCGTGCGCTGGAGCGTCTCCTCATCCGTGAACGTGATCGCGACTGTGCCCTTGAACTTCTTGCCGGAGCTTCCGGTGTCGCAGGAAGAGATGGTGTAAGTGTTTTTGTCGCCGTTGTTGAGTTCGCCTGACGAGCTGGTGTATGTCGCGCTGCAGATGCTGCCGCCCGAAGGGTTGGTGATCTCGATCTCGTTGAGCGTGATGTCCTGTCCTAGGTTGTTCTGGATGACGAGGGTTATCTGGCTTGTTGTCGCCTTGTGGCTCAGGCACACTAGGCCGGTGGGAAGGCTGCAGCGCTCGGGCAGGAACCGGTCCGCGTTCAGGATGCCGAAGTACGCGAGCGCGCTGATGGCGACTAGAATTATGAGCAATGCCCAACCGTATGTCATCAGGAATTCGATGGCGGCTTGTGCACGTTTCACAGATACTCCTCTTTTCTTGGATAGTAAGACCGTTTGCTCCTATTTAAACCTTATTGAAAATAGCCAGAGTACATTCAGTTCGTGGCTATTTTCAATTCCGCAGACTCGCCGGATTACCGCACATACTACGGCGACTCTGCGTTATCCCTGCTCCAATTCGACCAGACCGGAATCGAGCGCTGTCGCCTTGATGCGGTGGACGCCTCTGCTCTGCGGCAGCGTTCCCGTGAGGTTCGCGAGGCTGCGTGCCGGGAAGTCGGACGCGACCCCTTGGATGTTGATGCGCAGGTTGATGCTCCTTCCTTGGATGGTGGCGTTCTCGAACCCTCCGGGGAACACGACTGTGACGTACTGTTCGGAACCCGGGCCTAAAGCGTACACCGTGTCTGCCGCGCGCACGATGGCCGTTACCGCGTCCTGGGCCTGCTGGTGCGCGAACCCTTGCGACGCTTCGCGCGTCGCGAACGCGACTACGACCGAGAGCGTTATTATTATGAGGCCGAAGATCATTATGGTCTCGAGCGCGACCTGCCCCTTTTTCATGGACGTTTGTCGTGGACCGCGCTTAATAAAGATTTGCAAGGAGTGATGGGTTGAAATGTGAGCTCCCCAAGCAGGTTGGCAGTGGAATTATCGCTATCGAATCGATTCCGATGAAGCGGCGACAATCGTGGCAAAACTCATCACGCCTGGGACGACTGCAACTTCTCTAGAACTTCGTCGGCTTGGAGACTTCCATGCCTTTCTCGGTGATCGCCAAAGGCACGGGGCCTTTCTCGTGTTTGGTCCTTCGCATCTTGAGCACGCGGATCGCCCTATCGGATTCGCCGCCGATGCCGGCGTTGTGCACGGTGATGACGCTGTCGGCTATGAACTCCACCACGCCGTCGCGCGAGAGCTTTCCGCCGCCCGAGATGTCGAGAGGAGCCTCGCCCTCGATCTCGGCCGTGAACAGCGCGGTCACGCCCAGTTTCTTGAGCGTGTCGGATAAGATATACAACTCCTTCCGCATCTTGAAGTAGTTGTACTCGTACATCATAGCGAGCACTGAGATGGAATCGACGATCACGATGTCTATCTTTTTCTCCTGGATGAGGTGCACGAACTCGGCTTGCAGGCCAGGCCCGGTCACGGGCTGGAACGTGATGAACCAGCACTTGCCTTCCTTCTGGAGTTTTGCGAAGTCCCAGCCGAACAGCATCGCATCTCCGACCAGCGCGTCGAGGTTCTCCTCGAACGAGATGTAGAGTCCTCGCTTGCCTTGCATTAGCTGGTTGTGGAGGAACTGTAGACAGAATATGGTCTTGCCGGTGCCTGTGCCGCCCGTGATGAGGTTGACGCTATCGTGCACGAAGCCGCCATTGCACAGGGTGTCGAATCCGGGGATGTGGGTGGGCAGCCTGCCCGCTTTCACCGCTTTTGCCATGCTGCGCTTGTACGACGCCTGCTATTTAAATATTGCGATTAGTATACTAAAAACACAACCAGTAGTGAAAAAAGCGAAACGTTTATATAGAATCTTTCCGACAGAAAACCCAAAGGAGGTAGCATGCTCTCGGCTTTTTTGAAGAAGCTCCTGTTCGCGAGGCAGTTGTTCATGACAGACGGCAAGATCGAGATCCTGGGTAAAAAGCAGATCATGCTTCCCTCGGACATCGTTGTCGCATTGCAAAGCCTTGACGAGAAGCGCTACTACAGCGTGGTCAAGGAAGGCATCCACTCCAACCTCACGGACTATGCCAAGAGGATCGGTGCCACGAACGAAGGCATGCTGAAAGTCACGGAAGAGATCTTCGAGACCTTCGGTCTGGGCAAGCCGGAGATCATCGTGCTCGACCAGAAGAAGAAGTCCGCGGTCGTGCGGTTCCACGCGCCCCCCATCGCGGAGGCGTGCATGGAGAACAAGTTCAAGGAATGCATCCTGCTGCCCGCGGCGTTGGCAGGCATGTTCAGCTTCCTGTTCAACAAGGACGTCGATTGCGCATCGGTCGCGTGCAACACGAAAGGCGCGCTGTGCGAATACGTGGTGAAATGAATGGGAAAAAACATCAGCATCGGGATCGGAGTCAGCGCAAAGCCTGACGCGTACGCAGCCGGCAAGGAAGCAGCGCTCGCATCATTGAAAGGGCTGCCGAAAACTCCGACAATCACGTACATCTTCTTCGCGGGAGACTACGACCCGTACGCGCTGAGCAAAGGCTTGAAGGACGCGCTTCCCCGATCAGAGTTCGTCGGCGGCAGCGCGGATAGCGTCTTCCACAACGAGAAAATACTCTCCAAGGGCGTCGTCGCAGTCAGCCTCTATTCAGAGTACCTGCACGTGGGCGTCGCGAGCGTAGAGAACGCAAGCAAGGCTCCCCGGAAGCTCGCCAAGAAAGCGATCATGGACGCGCTCGGCAAGGTCCCGATCGACAAATACGTCGACCCGTACCTGATGTTCACGCGCATGAAAGAGTCCAGCGTGCGCTGGATGGTCAAACTGCCCAGCTTCTTCATCACATTGCTCACGCGCGGCATCAGGCTCCCAGTCATGGGTGACGAGAAGGAGATCATCCGCGGCATCAGCGAGGTCACGGGCCTGCAGGTCCCGATCTGGGGCGGCAGCTTCGGCACGGATGGCATGAATGTCCTCCTTGGCAAGCCGTACGACATCTGGATGCTCCACTCGGGCAAGGTCATGAAGGATGGTCTCATCGTCCTTTTCAACACGACGTCGCTGCTGTACAGCCAGAGCATGCAGAACGGCTGCGCGCCGACGAAGAAGACCGGCTTCGTGAGCAAGGTGTCGAACGGTGGTTTTGTCGTCGAGGAGATCTCCAACCAGAACGTAGTCGACTGGTATGCCAACCAGCTCGGCGTTAAGCGCGACGCGTTCCTCAAGGACGTGCGGATCCTCACGCAGCTCAACCCGCTCGGTGTCCCGGACCTGTTCGGGGGCTTCATCATCCGCGGCGGCGGCATCCCGATGGGCAAGGGCCTCGCGTATGTCGCTCCCTTGTCGGAAGGCTGGCCCGTCTACGTCATGGAAGGGGACGCAAAGCATCTTCTCACCGCCTCGGATCGCATCAAGGATGATATCGCGAACTACATGCAGACAGCGGACAAGCCCGCGCTCGCGCTGACGACGCTCTGCGTCACGCGCAAGATCGTCCTGCAGAAAGACACGGGAAAGGAGATCGCGAAGCTGCGCAAGAACCTCGGCACCAAGGATGTCGCGGGTTTCGTCTGTTTCGGCGAGACGGGTTCTCGACCCGGCCAACAAGCCATGTTCGAGCACGTAACACTGAACGTTTTCAATCTCTACGACAAACTCATGACGAAGATGGACTGATATGGCACTGACGACACGCGGCCTTGCCGCAAAATACTCCCCGGCATTCGCGGAATTCATCAAGCAATTCAAGGAAGGGAATTACGCGAGACCGCAGGACGTACCGACCGATATCTTCGCGCTCCCTGACTGGGAACGTCTGACGCGCACCGATGCGGAAGCGTTGTTGCTTCCGTTCATCCGTTACAATGTCGAGCGCGCCATGCGCACCATGCCCGAGGTCTATCAGGCATACCGAAGGCTCGGCGTCAAACCTGAGAACATCCTGACCATCGAAGATTTCTGGAACCTGCCCGTGCTTCCGAAGGATCCTAGCTCAGGTACGAACATGGGCCTGCGTGAAAAGATCCTCAAGGACCCCTATCTCGTGCGCCCGAACGACCTCTCAGGCCAACCCATCGATGCATACTTCTCAGGCGGCACGAAGGGCAA
>JACQNC010000002.1 GCA_016203225.1 Candidatus Woesearchaeota archaeon
AGTTTGCCGAGTACTTGATGACATACCCTTCGTCGGCATCCTCGTCGTAGAGAAGCTTGCCCGCTGCGTCCAGTCGGTAGAGGACAGGCTCTTCCTTGTCGTTGGCATACCGGAAGAATTTCCATCTTGTTCTTCCATTTACGACCGACTCGTAGTATGACCACCGTCCCTGCTTTGTGCGTACCCCCGCACGAAGTGACACGCCTGGCTTGATTGGGTGAGGCGGGTTCATGACCCGCCTCACCTCTTCTTGGCCGATAGCTGTCGCGGAATCCGCTTCCCGCTCCAGCTCGGCATCGCGTCCGATATCTACCATCTGGTCCTCTCTTTAATGCGTTGGGCCGCCGCAGAGAATCTGCGAAACGGCATTAAGGTTGGCGAGGGCAACTGCCCTCGCTTCGCTCTCATCAGTGCCGTGACCAACGATAAGCTGGCCATGCCATCCGAGTCGGACGGCCGCAGAGCGACCCCTGCCGGATTCCTCGATGTCGCAGCGAAGAAACATCGCCTGACACGGGAGCGGAAGCATCTGCCGGATAGCAGAATGAATCCCTTCATTGCGGCCAAAGCCACTTCTAACCTGACGCGACTCCGGCGTACCGTCGATTTCAAGTTCGACGGTAACGAGATGGACTTGTCCGATCAGCTCGACCCTGCAGTCGAGGAAGCGGACTTTTGGGACGAGTTGCATGTCTCACCCCCTTCGATCACGCGGATCGGGAGACTGTCGCTCCCACTCCGCATCTGAAAGATGGCTCGTGTCCAGATTTCTCGGAGGACGACGATTTCCGGGACCCTGGAAGTTTTTCGATTCCATTTGCTTCTCATCGCTACTCCCTTTCAGGAGCGCAGGTTTGCCTTGGGTCGTCTTCGAATCTTTGACCATGGCCTCGTTTCCTCTTGCTTGTGGGTTGAACGATAGCGGTAACCCGCCGTTATACGCAGTACTCTATCTAATGAATCAATGAACAATGTGCGCGCTCATAACGAGCGGAGGCCCTCGGTGGAGGGCCTCCTGGTGTCTACATTTTTGTTTTATCTAGACACAAGCAGAGCCTCCACCTGAGTGGGCAAGGAGGACGACAAGGACGACCGCGTTCTGCTTGTAATTCATTGCCGTTAAAGCTAACCGTCTATGCATATGCTGTCAAGTGTAAAAAGAAGAAGGCCATCGGCAGATACGCACCGATGGACCTTCGTGAGAATGCTCGGGTTGTGAGCTGGAACCAGTAGGGTTCAATATTCCCTACTCCTTGAGATGGCCGGTATAGCCCATGCCACCGCGATGGCGATCGTCAATCACCACGTTGTTCGCAGCAGCGACTGCCTCACCTTTCGGCGTGATATTGCCGGAGGCATCAAAAAGCGGTTCCGGATCAGGATGCCCCGCGATGCTGGAGCGAGATCCCGGGTAACGCACGCGCAGCGCCGGACCTCCGCCTTGCTGATCAGTCGTTGTCGACGCATCGCCCTGCGTCTGCTGATGCGTCGGGAAAGAATTTCCCGGATTGGGTTTTGAGCGGCCTGCATGAGGATCGTTGCTTCCGATTCCGACGTGCGATGGAAGCATGGTAGGGTCGTCGCGTTTGATCGTCATTATGTGCCTCGAAGAACAGTGTTGCCCGGATGCCGCGATTTCATGACCGCCATGAGATCGTGTTCCGGAATTGATTCGCGGTACGACCCAATTCCGACTCACGAAAAAGCCTCCCTTTCGGGAGGCTGGTTTGCGGTTACTTGGTTTTAGCAACTACACGCAGATCAGACTCCCGAGGAGGAGGTAATAATGCCAATAATACCGACTTGGCCGATACTGCTGATCTTTGCCATCTCATCCACCTTAGCTATGCAGCCGTATTCTGTCAAGCTATTGACAGAAGAAACATCGGGGGTAGATTGCAGGTAGAGAAAGCCTTTGATCCGGTTCCCCGTATGGCTCTCCGCGCCGCTCCGCATTGGAGCAGAAAGGAGGGACAACCAAGAGACGGGGGTTCGGGCCGGATCGCCCGGAGCATAGTCGAAGGGCA
>JACQNC010000006.1 GCA_016203225.1 Candidatus Woesearchaeota archaeon
GCAGCAGAAGGCCGCCGAACAGCGCAAACAGCTCTCGAACAAAGCAGACGAAGTCCGTCAGAAACTCATGCGCGGCGAGAAACTCACGACCGAAGACATTCTTATTTTGCAGGGCGCTGAGAAGTAATCACGCCGGACACTTCCCGGCGCTCCACGATTTCACGTTCTCGTCACGACAAGCCTGGCAGCTGTTGCTGTAGTCGGCGGCGCACGGGTACTTGATGCATTGCACCTTCTCGGAATCGAACCAGCCGCACACGGGCGCGTAATCCGCCGTGCAGAAGTCGGCCTGTTTCTGTTCAGGAGTGCAGAGCGTCTCCTTGACCTCAGGCGCCTTCGAAGAGCACGCGGCGAGGACGAGCAACGCGACTAACAACAAACGTCTCATGTGACGTCGATAGTGCCATCAGCTTTCTTGACGCTCGTGCTAGGCCAGTAGCTCGCGAACGTGCTGTCTGAGTCAGCGATGAATTCGACCGTCACGCTCTGTCCGGGCTTGATGTCGCCGGTGCTGAACAGCGGACCCTTGATCTGCAAGCCGCCATAGTAGACGTTGGTAGTGCGCACCTTGAACGTGACACGGACAGTCTCGCCCTTCGTTGCGGTTATCGTGCTTGATGGATAGAACCCCTTGTCGTCAGCCTCGATCGTCATCACATTCACGGCCGGTGCCGGCTCCTGTTCAACAGGGGTAGGCTCGACAACCATCTCGGGAACGTCAGAGCCAGGCGCAGGCATGGGCGAGCTCACTGGCTGCTCAGGAGGGACGTCGTGCACGACACTTCCAGGCTCGACCGGCAGAGTCACCGGTTCCCGGGCAGGCTGACAGGCAACGAGGAACACCGAGAGTATCGCGAGGATAGTGAACGTTCGTTTCATTACAGCACCTCAAAAAAAATTGAAAAAAATGATCCTTACTTGCACATCATCGCGTGCTTCCCTACGAGGATGAATGCGACGAGGATGAACGCGACCTCCAGGATGTGTGTGGTGTAGCTGTCCACGTATCCCAGGTGCACGAACATGAATAGCACTCCCGGCACGAGATACAGGCCGAACGCCCACATGAGCAGCTTGTCGCCTTCCTTCGACTTCACGAGGAAGTACAGAGCGATCAACACCGTGATCGCGTGGACCACAAACAATACCATGTTCGGCACTGCCGTGAACCATCCTTCTCCGAATGCCATCAAAACACCTCCGTTTCGAGCGCGGGCACCTTAAGTACCCGCAAGCACGACTCCGGAAACCGTTTATTTAAGCCTTTCGAGAAGTAGCGATTGAAAAGAAAGAAAAGAAGACAGGATCTTACTTGACAGTGACCTGGACGACTTCCTCATCGCTCCAAGACGTGGTGCCGTCAACCGTGGCATACGCGCGCACGTAGACGTTGATGAGTTCGCCCATGACGAAGCTGGTCTCGAAATCGCCCGGCAGGTCTGCGCTCAAGGCAGGACGCGGAGACATGCTCTTGTACATGTCCTTGGTCGGAGCGGCGTCGCCACTCGACTTGGTGCTGTACACGACAGCGGTCTCTGCAGCGCCCTTTCCTGAGACGCTCCACTTGACATCTATCGGCTTGCCGATGACCACTGTCTCCGGAATGTCCGTGATCGAGACGCTGGCAGCCATCATGGCGCCTTCGCCTCCAGATGGAGCTGACGGAGCTGACGGCGCGGGCGCGGGTGCCGCGGGCGCTGGCGCCTTAGGCGCAGCGCAACCCGCGACAAGCACGAGCGTAGCCGCGAGGACAAACAACAAGGATTTCCAATTCATAGCATTCACCTCAGTAGTGATACGTGAGCATCCAAGAACCGGCCTATATAAAGATTATGCCTTGCCGAGCGTCTTCTGGCCCGGAGCCCAGGACACCGGACAAAGCTCGCCCGTCTGCAACGCCTGCAGCGTGCGAAGCGTCTCGTCGACGTTCCTGCCGACGCTGTTGTCGTTCACGGTGATGGACCGCAGGTAACCTTGAGGGTCGATTATGAACGTGCCTCGGTACGCGATGCCTTGGTCTTCCTTCAGCACGCCGAACCTGCCCGCGAGCGTGTGGCTCTGGTCCGCGATGACCGGGAACTTGACCTCAGGCAGGTCGCGCTCGAACCATGCCTTGTGCGAGTGCAAGGAATCGGTTGAACAACCCAGCACGACCGCGTTGTGCCTCTTGAACTCGGATTCCCTCTGCGCGAACATCCTGATCTCTGTGGGGCAGATGAACGTGAAGTCCAACGGGTAGAAGAACAGCACCACCCACTTGCCCTTGAACTGAGAGAGCTTGAGCTTGATGAACTTGCCCTGCTGGTACGCGTCTGCGCTGAAGTCCTCGACCTTTGTTCCTGGAGACATGACCACACCCCGCAACAATCAATGATTTCAGAGAATAAAAAACTTCACTTCTTCGCCAAGTATTCGACATACCCGCACTTGCCGCACACGTGGCGGTCCTTGTGGGCAGCCAAAAAGAATCCGGGCCCGCACTTGGGGCAGTGCTTGTTCTTGCGCACGACGGAGTCGCCCTTCGCCTCGTACAGGTTCCAGACACCCTCGGCGGCGCCCTTCTTGGCGGGAGCGGCTTTCGCCGCAGGCTTTTTCACTTCAGCCATATCACTTCGCCGCCGGCGCAGGAGCGCCCTCTACCTTCTTGGCCTTCTTCTTGGGCTCGATCCTGAGCTTCTGCTCGGCGGAGGCGTAAACGAGCGCGTGGACCTTCGCGGAAGTCGTGCCGAAACCGCCCTCGATCCTCTTCACGACGATCGTGTCTTCGGAAGTGGACAGCTTCGCCGCGAGCGCCTTCGCGACCTCGGCGTTGCTCGGCGTGGCCTTGTCGAAAGACAACGTCGCCGTGACGTCCTTACGCTGCAGCAAGGCGTTCTCTTTCTGTCCCGTTATCGTGAGCTCCATCATGTCACCTTTATCGCGTATTCGCCCTGCACGTTGACGCCGATCTTCTTCGCGATGTCGCTGCGCTGGGCGTCGGTTATGTTGAGGCGTCCCTTCCAGTTCAGCACGAACTGGTTGCCCTTGCAGAGCGGGCACTCGTCGCCGTCAACGAAGATCTTGCACTTCTTGCACGCTTTCTTCTTGCTCATTCTTTCGCCTTCTTGCCCTTCTTCTCTTCCTTCTTCTCCTCTTTCTTCTCGACCACGACAGGGGCCTTGTTCTCGGCCTCGATCCATTCGAGCTTGCCGAGGCCCGCCTGGCGCATCGTGAGCCCGATCTTCGGGTTCATCGGGTCCTTGAACGAGACCGCGATGACGCGGGCGCGGCACTCATCGCCCACCTTGAGGGTGCGCTTCGAGTCCTTGCCCGACAACACCTTGTCCTTCGCGAAGCTCACGAAGTCGTCCATCGTCTGGCTGATGTGGATCATGCCATCCGCGGGACCCATCGTGAGGAACGCGCCGAAGTCCGCGATGTCCTTCACCCGGCCGGGGATGATCTCGTACATCTCCGGCTTGAACGTGACGAGCTCGAACGTGGTGTCGTAGTACGCCGCGCCGTCGCCAGGGATTATCACTCCCTCACCTACCTCGTTGACTCCGAGCACGTCGATGACGAACCCGACGTCCTCATCGATGTAGCCCGCGTACTTCTCGCGCACGGCCTTGATGACTGCGTCGTTCACCGCGTTGCCGAAGTGCTTCGGCGCGACGCGGATGTGATCCTTGAGTTGGACTTTGTAAAACATGGGTGTACATCAACCCTGGCAGGTATATCAGAACCCCCAGGATCTCACTACGTCCAGGCTCCCGAGGGGGTATTTATAAAGCTTGCGGAAACCGCCGCACGAACATCCCGTCCCCGGCGTGATGAGCTTTGCCACGATTGTAGTGGTTCTATCGATTCTTAAAACGCAAGAACGTCAAACCTCTTGAAGGTGCGAAGCATCCTTCAAGACGCCAGAGAACTCTGTCCTCTGAGCGTGCCTGGGAACGGCGATGCGGAAAGCAGTGCAGAAGTCAACGTCCGACGAACTGCAAGTACCCTTTCTCGCGGATGATGACCACAGGCACGCCTTTGGCCTTCAGCCGGCGTTTCAGGTCCTGGTCCTGCGTCGCGACTGCATCCTCCTTCGTCGCGAGCCGCACGAGCAGGTCATCGACAGGGCCGCCTTTTGTCTTGAGCAGCTTGACGCCGCCGCTCGCCAGCACTAGGTGCGCGACATTAGCGACCTCCTTCTTCTTCCCGCCTTGCGCGTGGTATTTCTCGAGTTCGGCATGGACACGGTCGAGCACGACTATCTCGTACGCGAAATCGCACACGCGGCGCAACTCGCCGAAGAGGTCGATCTTCCAGATCACGGTGTCAAGGATGAAATTGGTGTCCAAAAAGACCCTGCGCATGGTTCAGGAGAAGGAATACCCGCTTATAATGGTTTCTCGGCGGTCTCGCCAAGCACGCGACGCGAGAAGAACGAAGTCACGGTCTGGCTGAGCAGGCCGAGCATGAGGATGACGAACGCCGCGCGCAACAGCAGCGCGAGCCCGCCGTATCCTGGATCTACGATGAGAGAGAGCAGCACGGCAGCGCCGATAGCGCCCGGCCCGGCATGGAACGCGCCGAACAGCCTCTCGACAAGACCGCCGGATAGCGCGACCATGCGGAACAGCATTAGCAGCAAGAACAGGAGGAACGACTTGAACAACAGGTCGGGAGCCGCGTCGAACTTCACGACGAACCCGACGAACGCGAACACGAGCACGAGCAGCACCGTCGCGGCGTGCGTCTCGGACGAGAACAGGCGGACCTTGTCACGCACCGTGCTCAACCCGAAGAACACCCCGAGCGCGACGACCGCAAGTATCCCCGAGCCCTCCGCGACCGTCGCGAAAAGGTACGCGAACAAGATGCCGACAAGCACGGCGAGGGACGCGTACCAGTCATGCATGCGTTTCAGGATGCGCAGCAGCACGAACGCGGTGAAAATGCCGATGCCGATGCCGAGGAGCTGGTCGCCCGCGGTGAAAGCGAGGTGCGTGCCGAACGGCAGCACGGCGCCCTCTTCCAGCCCGGCGAACGCGCCGAGCACGATCCAAGGGACCACAGACGCGATGATCCCCGTGATGACTGCGTGCCTGTTGAGCGCGTCCATCAAAGCCCCGCGGCCGTGCATCGCGGTCGTCGTGACTATCGCCCCAAAGACGGACGCGAACCACCAGTCGATGCCAAGAACGAACCTGCCAGCGACAGCCATGACCACAACCTCGAGCGCGACCAACAACCAGTGCTTCAGCAACGGCCTGTGCTGCGCGGCCAGGACGCTGTACTCGAACGCGAGGAACGCGCGCGATACGAGCACGACCATCGCGATGACCTCGAACGGGACCAGCACCAACGGCCGTCCAGCGACGCTTAGCTCATGGAGGAACGCGCCTGCCAGCAACACGAATAGCGCTTCTGGGATGCCGGTCGAGCGCGCGAGCCAGATCGCGAGCAAGCCCGCGAGGAGCACGATAACGAGCGAAAACACCGTATCGACAGCCAACCAGTCACCTCTTTCCTTGGACGACCGCGACGCTGCTATAAAAACATTTTTATACGCGCCCAAGGTTCGTTCGACCATGCCTCCTGCGACCATCCTCAAGGACGTGCTCACACAGCTCCTGCCGCGACCGGAGGACCACCACGTCGTCTACGAGGTGGACGCGTTCCTCACGAAACTCGGCCAGCAGCTGCGCAAGAACCGCATAGACGCGAAACCCGTGCTCGGCGGCAGCTTCGCCAAGGACACCTGGCTCACGGGCGACTACGATGTCGACGTTTTCGTAGCGTTCGATCTCCGACACAAGGAGCGCAACCTCAGCGACATGCTCGCGAAAGCGCTGAAACCGTGGCGCGTCGACCGCGTGCACGGCTCGCGCGACTACTTCCAGATCAAAGGCAGGATAAATTACGAGATAATCCCCGTGCTGGCCATCAAGAAGTCCTCGGATGCGCAGAACGTGACGGATTTCTCTCCGAAACACGTCGCGTGGGTCAACACGCAGGGCAGGAAGCTCAAGGACGACATCAGGCTGCTGAAGAAGTTCTGCAAAGCACAGAGAGTGTACGGCGCCGAGAGCTACATCAGGGGATTCTCGGGACACGTGGTCGACATCCTCATCATACATCACGGCGGATTCCTCAAACTCTTGAAAGCGGCGACGAAATGGCATCCGAAAACGATCCTCGACCACAACAACGCATACAAAGGCAAGGCGTTGCTCGTGCTGAACGAGAGCAAGATCCAAGGACCGCTCGTACTTATCGATCCGGTGCAGCCCGACCGCAACGCCGCGGCAGCGCTCACGCAGGAGAACTACGACAAGTTCATCGCGGCCGCGAAAGCGTTCCTCACAAGACCATCACCATCGTTCTTCACCGAGAAGAAACCCGATTTCGACGTCCTGAAAAAGAAGGGCGCCGTGCTCGTGCACACGAAGACGGTGCGCGAGAAGGAAGACGTCGCGGGCACGAAGATGGTCAAAGCGTTCGAATTCCTCAAGCAGCGATTGCTCAAGAACGAATTCCACTTGGTGGACACGGGCTGGAACTGGGACAAGAAAGCGACAGGAACGTTCTGGTTCCTGACAAAGGAGAAGACGCTTCCATCGACGATGAAGCGTGAAGGCCCTCCGGTGAAGCTTGAGAAGAACGCGAAGGAGTTCAGGAAGAAATACAAGCGCGTCAAGAGCGTGAAAGGCAGGCTTGTCGCGATAGTCGCCCGCGAGTTCAGGACCCCGCAAGCCGTCGTCAAAGCCCACTTGAAAGACGACTACCTGAAGGACAAAGGCAGCTTCTGATTCTGCACCACAACAATCGTTATCTATGGCCGCAATCGCGACGCATCCATGGACCAGAAGCTGTTGCGCAGCCTCGCGGACAAGATAAGCCCGGACACGAGCAAGCCATCATGCATCGTGCTCGGCAAGGACGGCTACACCCCGGCACAGTTGAGCCTCGAACACTTCAAGCCGATCCCGGCAGCGACAAAGGCCACGATCGCGTTCGTCGACTCCGGCAACGCCGAGATCGCGTCAGGCGCCAACTTCGCGCTGCACTTCATCCGCACCTGCGTAGTCGTGCGCGACGGCAAGAAGATCACGCAGGAAGCGTTCTGTCTCGTTCAGGCAGCTCACGAATCCGGCAAGCTCGTCTACCGCACCGAGCTCGTGGGCCTGGAAGGCATCAGGCTGCCGACCATCGACATCTACGAACCGAGCCTCGCAGAAGGCACGCACAAAGTGCAGCCTTCACGCGTCGCGGAGCTCTGCCGCACGTTGGCGGAGCACCTCCTCGCGGCCTGGACCATCCCGGAACTGCCTGTCGGCGCGTTCCTGGTGCGCGACGGCGACCTCGAGGCGCACACGCTGTACGAGCAGAACGCGCTGCGCGAGCTGTTCGAGCGCGCGCGCATACAAGGCATCACGATAGCCGGACTGAGCAAGACGAGCTCTCTTCTCACGGATACGGGCCACGCGGCCATCCCGGTGCTCGCGAGCATGGCGCCAGCAGGCACGTGGCACTATCACCCCATCGCGACCTCCGCCAGGCCGGACCACCAGGCGAGCGTGTGCGTCGCGAAACTGCACGCGCACGCAGAACACGCGTTCAGGATAGACATCTTCGACCAGCACGAGCCTCTCTTGCCGGAGCTCATCGCGGTGTTGGCCGCCGAAAGCGCTGACGCGGCGTTCCTGGGCTATCCTTACGGCCTGATCGAGGCGGACAGGTACGCACGCGTACGCGAGGAAGAACGGAGCTATCTCCGCGCGCGCGCAGAATTGGCGTTCGGGAAGCGCCTTAAGGAGCACGAAGCGGCCAAGAACGCCCACGACCGGCTCAATTCGGCTGTTTGAGTATTCAATAGTAGTGATAAATGTTTTTATGGCGCTCGGCTCATAGCGAACGAAGCGTTGGATCTATCCAACCAAACGGAGGCAGAAAATATGGATGCAAAGATGGGACATTGGGCATTCATCGTGGGCATCCTGCTGGCAATCATCGCCGGCTTGATCCCGCAGCTGCAGACCACGACAGTCACGTGGATCCTCGTGATCCTCGGCCTGGTCGTAGGACTGCTCAACATCACCGCTCGCGAGACGACAGAGTTCCTCGTCGCCGTGATCGCCTTGATGATCGTCGGAAGCGCAGGGGCGATCCCTGCCTTGGGTGGCATCGTGCTATCCATCCTGGCGAACATCGTCGCGCTCTCGGCGCCGGCAGCGCTCGTCGTCGCGCTAAAGGCCATCTACAGCCTAGCGGCCGAGTAGACAGATTTTTTGCTTTTCTTTTTTCTTCACTTTTTATCCCGTCCTACTCACGAGTTCGTCCCCGCATCCGTTGCCGTCCCAAGCAGGTTTGACTTGGTTCTATCGATTCAAGTAACGCAAGAACGTCAATCGTGCCGGGGAAGCCAGCAGAGCCAAGAGGACTCTGCGGCTCAGCCGAACGCTCCGTTCGGCATGAGATCACGCTTGGGCCTCCTAACGTGTGGAACGCCAAATCACAACGCTTAAAAGCATCCGGCGAGCGCAGCCAGCACCTCATGAGAAGCTACGACAGACGGCCGGCGGAATCCCGCAAGCTCTCCCACGCGGACGCCCACAACGCGTTCGTGCGCTGGATACTCCTCCTCATCGCCATCGCGTTCCTGCTGAACATCTTTGTCAGATAGTTGTTTCCGCGTGTCGAAATGCTTATGAAGCGGCAGGATCCCTCGCAGACCATGCCTACAGCGACACAGGATCCGGACCTTAAATTCTTGAAGGCGCTTGACAAGAAAGTGCGACATTACGAGAAATGCACGTCCACCAGGCGAGGCTATCCTGAAGTGGTCGATGTCGAGGAATTCGACGACACAAAGCTCACCAAAAGCGAGCTGGAACGGCTGCTCAAGATAGTGCGGGAGCGCAAGCTCATCCTGACACCGATGAACTGCAACATGGGCTTCTCTGTCGGATTCGAGGTGTTCCAGGGGATCGAAAACGCGCCAGGACTGCGAGATACTGAGAGCGTCTTGCGCTTCCGCGAAAAACAGCTGCCCGCCGGCTACACCTTCGCAACGCTCGCCCGCACGTTCATGGCAGATGACAACCGCCAACGCGCGGACTACTTCGGATTGGAGACCATCCTGAACGACCGCGATCGCTACGACTACTAGCAACGTTTAAATATCCCCGGACGTCTTTCTCTACCTGAAAAAGATGGTGTCCCGCGACAAACAGCTAGTTCTCTGGTTCGACGAACTCGGCATCGAGGACATACCGTTGGTAGGAGGCAAGAACGCGTCCTTGGGCGAGATGTACCGCACCCTCACGAGCAAAGGCGTCCGCGTGCCGAACGGGTTCGCCATCACGGCGCACGCATACCGGACGTTCCTCGCAGAAGCGGGCATCGAGGACGAGATGCGCGACGCGTTACGCGGACTGAACACGAGCAACATGCGCCAGCTCGCGGAAGCCGGCAGAAAGGTGCGCGAGCTCCTCATCCACTCGGAATTCCCATCGGACCTACGGGACGCGATAATCGAGGCATACCACAAGTTGTGCAAAGAATACGGACCGAACACCGACGTCGCGGTACGCTCGTCAGCGACGGCCGAGGACCTGCCGGACGCGAGCTTCGCGGGCCAGCAGGAGACGTTCCTCAACATCAAAGGCCCGGACGACCTCATGGAGGCATGCAGGAAGTGCTTCGCGTCGTTGTTCACTAACCGCGCGATATCTTACCGCGCAGAGAAGGGCTTCGATCACTTCAAGGTCTATCTCAGCATCGGCGTGCAGAAGATGGTCCGCTCTGACCTCGCGTGCTCTGGAGTCATGTTCACGCTCGACACCGAGACAGGGTTCCCTGACGCGTGCTTCATCACGGGCTCATGGGGCTTGGGCGAGAACATCGTGCAAGGCGCGGTGAACCCGGACGAGTTCTTCGTGCACAAACCTACGCTCAAGCAAGGATTCCGGCCGATAATCAACAAAGTGCTGGGCGAGAAGACGATCAAGATGGTCTACACCCAGGAAGGGACGCGCACGACCAAGAACGTAGACGTGGACGTCAAGGATAGGAGACGATTCTGCCTCACAGACGACGAAGTCTTAGAGCTCGCGCGATGGGGGACGATAATCGAGGACCACTACACCGCGAAGAAGAAGCGATGGAGCCCGATGGACATCGAGTGGGCAAAGGACGGCAGGATGGACCAGCTATTCATCGTGCAGGCCCGCCCCGAGACGATACACAGCCAGAAGAACCGCAACATAATCGAGGACTACATACTCCAACAGAAAGGGAAGGTCCTCGCGCAAGGCAAGAGCGTCGGCAACAAGATAGGCGCAGGCACCGCGCAGGTCATCCGCGACGTGAAAGAGATCGACCGCTTCAGGCCCGGTGACGTGCTCGTCACCGAGATGACCGACCCGGACTGGGTCCCGATAATGCGCGTCGCGAAAGCTATCGTCACGAACAAAGGGGGCAGGACTTGTCATGCTGCGATTATCTCGCGCGAGCTCGGCATCCCGTGCGTCGTGGGCACGAACGACGCGACAGAGCATATCCGTTCAGGAAAGAAAGTCACGGTCTCGTGCGCCGAAGGCGAGGAAGGGCGCGTGTACGAAGGCATCCTGAAGTTCGAGAAGCGCGTAATCAACGCGGCCAACCTGCCCCGACCGAAGACGAAGATAATGATGAACGTCGGCAACCCGGACGAGGCGTTCGACCTCTCGTTCATCCCGAACGACGGCGTCGGCCTCGCAAGAATGGAGTTCATCATCACCAACAGCATCAAGGTCCACCCGATGGCGCTAATCCATTTCGACACCATCACCGAGCCGCGCCTGCGAGCCCAGATAGAGGAACTCACGCACGGCTACAAGGAGAAGACCGACTTCTTCGTGGACAAGCTCAGCCAGGGCGTCGCCACGATCGCGGCGGCGTTCTATCCGAAGGACGTCATCGTTCGCATGAGCGACTTCAAGAGCAACGAGTACGCCGGACTGGTGGGCGGCATGATGTTCGAGCCCAAAGAGGAGAACCCGATGATAGGCTGGCGCGGCGCCTCCCGATACTACAAGAAAGGCTACCAGGAAGGGTTCGCGCTCGAATGCAAAGCCATGAAGAATGTCCGTGACGTCATGGGGCTCACGAACCTGAAACTCATGATCCCGTTCTGCCGCACCGTGACCGAAGGAAAGAAAGTTCTCGCAGAGATGGCCAAGCACGGATTGGTAAGGCACAAGAACGGATTGCAGGTCTATGTGATGTGCGAGATCCCCGCGAACGTCGTGCTCGCGGAGCAGTTCGGCGAGATATTCGACGGGTTCAGCATCGGCTCGAACGACCTCACACAATTGACGCTCGGCGTCGACAGAGACAGCGCGCTCGTGGCCGACGTGTACGACGAGCGCAACGACGCCGTGAAATCGTTGATAGCGCACGTCATCACGGTGTGCAAGAAAATCAAGCGCAAGATAGGCATCTGCGGACAAGCTCCGAGCGACTATCCGGATTTCGCGCAATTCCTTGTCAAGCACCACATAGACAGCATCTCTCTCAACCCGGACAGCGTCGTCAGGACGATACCGAAGATCCTCGCGATCGAACGAAGGCGATAAGATGCCTAAGGAGATCGACAAATTGTTCGAGAAGGAGCAGGACGTCTCCAAGCACCTGAAGGACGTCGGCGTCATCCTTCTCGACCTCTCGGATTCTGTGCAGGAGAAGCTCACCGACAAGGACACGGGCGACGTGAAAGGCCTGCTCGCGACGTTCACGATGAACTGCCAGGCCATGATAGAGGACATCACCGAATCAGAGGCGGTCCTGAAAGGCGTACGCGCCAAACAGGTCACGGTCAAAGACACCACAACGGACACCGCCGAACTGAAGCTGCACCTGTCGGAAGTCAAGCAGTCGTTGAACAAGCTGCTCAAGAGCGCCAACGAATTCCTCTCAGCAAAGAACCGCGACCTCGTGTTCCAAGAGATGAACAAGGATTATTCTGATGTGTTAGGTTCGTTGACAGAATTGATGGCCGAGAGCGTCTGATAGCGAATCGCACCACATTCGTCCGAGAATCAATGCGATTTGCTCTAAGTCTTCTTCGTGAGCCTGAAGCTACCAGCGGATATCTGCGACGAACCGCCCTCGAAGGTGCCTATGCCGGAATAGCTGCCGGTCATCGTGTCGGTGGTGAGCGTAGCCGTGAACGGAAGTTCATAGCTCAAATCCGCATCCGATACCCGCATCGCGCCCGAGAGCGTGTCGCCCTCGATGGTGCCGGACACGGTCCCGGACAGGTGGTACGAGCCGCCTTCGCAGTACACGTCGCTGCTCGACTGGCTAGTCGCCGAAGAGACCCCTGAATCATCGACGGTGCCGCTGAACGCGCCGTCCTTCTCGGTCAGCGCGAGCGTCAATGTCCCCTCATTGCTCGTGATGCAATACTCGGACGTCTCTGTCTCGCCGTACGCGCCAATCCACGTGCCTTCGAGCTGTATGCCTTCCTCGACGGTCACAACGACGTGACCGCATTGCTGGTAGCGCAACTTGTCAGTCACGCATACGCCCATGGTGTATTCTCCTGCCCTGCTCGGCTTGCCCACTATGTGCCCGTTGATGTCGATGATCGTGCCGAACGGCGGAGCGCCTTCCCGGAACGTGTCGGATTGGAAGCCGTACGGAGGATTCCCGCCTGAAGCTGTCGCGATCTCCTCGTCGCACTGCTGGTCGAGGATGCATGTCGCTGGCACCGTGATGAGCTGCAACGTGTTCGCCGCGATAAGCCTGATGGTGAGCGATACCTGCGCCTGCGCCCCTGCGCTGTCCGTGACAGTGATCGTGAACGGAGGGGACTCGCTTTTCGACGTTCCTGGCGACAATCGTGCCATGCCACCGATCGTCCCGTCAGGGCCGAGGTTGAATCCGTCAGGCAGCGTTCCCGAGAAGGTGTAAGGCGGCACGCCGCCAACGACGTCCAACTTGTAAGTCGCGGCTCCCGGCGCTTCCCATTGCGGAAGCTCGGTCGTCCGGATCTGCAACGCGCCGCCGGTCGCGCCCTGTCCGCCGCACGCCGCGATGAACACCAGCGCAGCGACGAGAACCACCAAAAGACCTCCTTTCATGACAGGCTCTTTTGCGCGGACGTTTATATTAGTTGTGCTGAAGCTTATGCCTCAACAACCGTCATCTTCCTCGTCAGCGTCTTGTGCAAGTAGTTCGTGAACTCGCCGAGCAGCTTAAGCTTCGCCTTCTTCAGCAACGCATGATGGTCGACGAAGTGCGGGAACACCACGACCGCGCGCGTCTTGAGGTTCCTCTTCAGCCGTTTGAGGAATGCTAGATAGAGTTTCGGCAACTCCTTGCCTTTCGTGTTCAAACCGTACGGCAGGTCAGTCACGACATAGTCGACTTTTGTTTTGAACTTCGTCGCGTCTGCAACCGAAAGTTTCGCTTTGAGCTTGAACGCTTTGAGGTTCTTCTTCGCCTTCTCGATCATAGTTGATTCGATGTCCGCACCAACTATCTTGAAACCCAACAGCCCGGCCTCCAGCAGGATCCCGCCTGCGCCGCAGAACGGGTCCACGATCGTGCCTTTCGTCGCACCGGTGAGGTTCACCAGCGCTCGCGCCAATCGCGGCTGCATGCCCGACGGGTGCAGCGCAGGCCTGAGATGCGGCCGTCGCGCGAAGAACGGCGCCGGATCGATGGTGCCCGTGCGCTTGCCGCACACCACCAAATCGTCGAAGAAGAACAGCTCGAACCGCGTCACAGGATGAGTGAGGTCGACCTTCGGCTTCTTCAGATTCTCCCAGATGTGGCTCGCCAGCGCAGCGGTGTTCTGTTCAACGGCGTGGTGCAGATCGAGCTTGAAGCTCTTCCTGTAATGCTTCTGCCAGTCGAACGCGTCCATAGTCGGAGCAAGCTCCTCGGCAGGGCACGCGAACAAAAATTCATACGTCGCACGCGTCAGCGCGAGGCGCTTGTGCAAGTCCTTCGCGTCGGTATCTACTATCAACAAGTCCTTGATGCGCGTCGCCTGTGTCGGTTTCGACAACGCGATGACTTCAGCGCAGGCCAGAGAGAGGTTGTCCTGCAGCAAACGGAAGAATTGCCTCACGGCGAAAGCCTCGCGCTCCGGCACGTTGCTCGACTGTCTGCACGCATCATTCTTTTACCCATCGTCGGTCGCAACGCGGTCCTGCTGGTCAACATCAGCCTCGCCTCCGCGCTCAGAAATTGGCTTTCGCCTTCACCGTTTCTTCTTCACGGCGCGCTTGGCCCATTTGTTGATGAACCACAGCACGACGAAGAACACGATGAGCATAAGCCCGAAGCCGATCTTGGTGCGCGCATATTCCCAGTAGCTCACTGTCGCTCCGAACGCGGTGACGACAGCGCCGAAGAAGATGCCCATACGAACGGCCTCCATCCACGGCACGAGCGCTGCGATGAGCAGGATGATGAGGTTGAATCCAGTTATGGCCGCGTACTTCCAGCCGTTGTACTCGTTGCGCGCCTCATTCCAGACCTTCTCCTCCGCGCGCATGCGGGCGTTGCACTCATTCTCAGTCTTACGCTGCTCTTCCGAAATCTGTTGCTGCTCAACCGCGGTGAGCTTCTCGCTCGGAGGGTAAGAGCCATAACAGTTCTCGCTAGGTTGGAAGTAGCCTTCGGAACCCGTGTATTTCGGGAAGAAGACGTTTGCGCCCAGGAAAACCATGGGCACGTAGAGCAGTGCGATGACCAATACGTAGAGGAGTTTTGTCCAGTCCATGCATGTCTTCAACGACGCCTGCTATTTATGCTTTGCTTAGCTCTGTTTTAGTAGTGAAAAAAAGTGGAAATACTTATATATTGAAAGAAATATGTTTTGCCCATGCCCCGCGGCAGACCAATCAAGTCCCAGATCCGTCAGAACATAATCGAGATCCTCAACGTGATGGGTCGCGGATACGGGTACGAGATCCACAAGATCTACAAGGAGATCTTCCCCGAATGCACGCGCGAAGTCGTGTACTACCATCTCAAGAAAGGCGTGCAGCTCGGCGAGTTCGCCATCGATGAGGTCAAGCAGGAGCACGGCAACTACTCCTGGGGCGGGATCGTCGAGAAGACGTACTACAAACTCGGACAGAACGCCAAGCCGGCCGGCGACAGCAGAGTCAAGGAATTCTTCGATCGCAGGAAATGAAACTCGACATCATCTGCGTGGGAAAACTCAAGGAGAAGTTCACCCGCGAATGGATCGAAGAATACCTCAAACGCCTTACGAAATACTGCCGCATCGACGTCAGCGAGATCAAGGAGAGCACTGAAGCCCGCGAGGGAGAGGAGCTCCTGAAGCGAGTCCGCGATGACGACTTCGTGGTCGTCCTGGACGCGCACGGCAAACAGTTCACCTCGGAACAATTCGCGAACCTGCTGAAAGAGAAGACGCTCGAAAGGCACGTCGTGTTCATCGTAGGCGGACACACCGGACTCGCGATGCCTGTCATCAAGCGCGCGAACACAATCCTGAGCTTCGGCGAGATGACCTTCACGCACCAGATCGCGCGACTCCTCCTCCTCGAACAAGTCTACCGCGCGTTCACCATCATCAAGGGCGAGCCCTACCACAAATAGTCAGACCGCGATGCGCATCCGCGAACGGTATTGCTGCGCGTCCTCTGCGGTGTACGGAACGAACTTGGCTTGCGCCTGCCAGAAATAGAACGGGTCGATGATGCCCGGCGCGAGCCGCTGCCAGTCAAAGACCATATCTACGAGCGCCCTATCTCCTGAGATGAACGCCACCGGCTGGAGCCGCCCGAGCGTGAACGCGAGAGACGCGAGCTTCACGTCGGTCCTGCGCCCGCTCAGGTCCTTCGGGATGATGCCGCGGCGCGCCGCCTCTTGCTCTAGCAGATTGTACCATTCACGGTACTCGTTCTGCACCGGCGTGATGTCATAACAGCTCGCCTCGACGTTGCGGATCAACTCGCGTGATTCCCTGTTCCAGAAATGGCGCTGCGCCTCTTCGAGCACAGGACGCACGGTCACGAATTCCTGGCGAGCCAGTTCGCGTCGGACAGTCCTCCGGTATGCGCGCTGGATATCAGGGGACGCGTGGGTTGCCTCTAGAATAGACGTGTCGAATACTATGCGGTCGTAACCTGCAGTCACGACCTCGCCAAGGGTGATTGACGGCACCTTGGGATAGACAGAAGGGATGACGCACTCTTAAACTTTCGTAATCACAATTCAGGGACTCATTTCGGACCTTTCAGTACCTGCCTGAGGAATCCGAGCAACGCGTACGACTCACGCTTGCTCATGAACAGCTTGCCCACGATCCGCCTCCACAAGAGGCGCTGCGTCTCGCGCTTCGTGTCCGTGCGGAACGCATACCTCTCCAGTATCTCATCGATGTACTTCAGCGCGACGCGCCGCTCGGCAGGAGTGATGGGCTTGATGTCCTCCGCGACCTTGGTCTCGCCGTACGCGTCGAACAGCTCGTAAAGCACGATGGCGACGGCGTGGCTGATGTTCATCGAGTGGTACTTCTTGTGCGTCGGGATCGTGACGACGAAATCGCACTTATCGATCTGCGCGTTCGTCAAACCAGGACCCTCGGGACCGAACACGAGCCCGATCCTCCCGTTCATCTTCCCTTCGAGCAGCGAGACCAACTCCTTCGGGCTCACGGGGCTGCGAGGGATGTTCGAGTCCGTGCCGAGCGCCGAGGTCGTCGCGATCAGATAATCCAGCTTCGGCAACGCATGCACGACCTTCGCCGCGCGGAGGATGTTCCGCGCATGCTTGCTCCTGCCCTGCGCCTCCTCGGAAAGATGGTCGCATTTCGGGCTGACGAGCACGAGCTCATCGAACCCGAAATTCGCCATCACGCGCGCGACGGCGCCGATGTTGCCCGGCACCGAAGGCTCGATGAGGATTACGGATATCATGGAAGAAACTGCCAAAAGGCCGCTTAAAAACTTAGCGGACAAAACCCACGATGAGGTTCACGATGACCATTCCGAGGATGGCCATGCTCACTCCTTTCCAGATGCGCATGCCGCCGCTAGGACTTCCGGTGAGACGCTCCAACGCGAGCTTCAGCATCCTACCGCCGTCGATCGGGCCGAGCGGGATGAGGTTGAACAGGCCGATGCCGATGCTCAGGATGAACACCCAGATGATAAGGCTGATGAAGAACAGGAGCGTCTGCACGCCGAGTTCACCGTACTTCGCGAGCGCGTCCTGCGCGTATTCCGTCGCGGTGCTGAACCCTATGCCGAGATAGCCGCGCGTCGCGTCCTCGGGATGCTCTCCGAGCAGGATCTGCACATCGCGGTCGCCGATCGAAAGCGTCACCGCCTCGTTCGGCTTCAAGGACGTGATGCGCTCCAGGGTCCTGTCGCGCTCACTCACAGGGATGCCGTCCACGGCGGTGATCTTGTCACCGATCGCGAGCCCTGCGCGGAACGCGGGGCTGTTCGGCTCTATCTTGTTGACCTCGAAATGCGAGAACGTGATGAGCGATGTCCCGACCTCGGTGACGTCGAATATCGCCGTCCTGCTCGTGACGTCGTAAGGTATCAACGGAGAGGCGTCGATGCCGAACAGGAACACCATCGCGACGGCCATGAAGATGTTCGCGACCGGTCCCGCGGCAAAAACCGAAAGCTGCTGGCTCGCGGGGCGCTTCACCAATTGCTTCTCGTCAGGCTCCACGAAAGCCGCAGGGATTACCGGCACCAGCGCGGCCAGGAACGCGAAGCCCGAGCTCTTGACAGTGATGTTGTGCGCTCGCGCCAGCACGCCATGCGCGAACTCGTGGATGACCGCGATGACGAATATGCTGATTATCCAATAAGCGAAAGGCACGAAGAACACGCCCTTGGCCTCGAACGGCAGCACGGGCTGGATCCCCGGAGCGGCCTCGGGCGTGAGGAACAACATCAACGTGCTCTTGACCAACTGATAAGTGATGAGCGCCATCCCGAGGAAGCCGATTACTATCGACGCGTACCCGAACCACTGCATCAGCCTCCGGAACCGCGAACCGAACCAGTCCATCAGCCCGATGCCCCAGGTCGTCCTGAGCATGACAAAATATAGTAACGGCCCTAGAAGCTTCTGGACGATTATCCTCTTGCGGAACACCCACAAGACGGCAGACATGATGACTATGAATACTACCGCGAGCGCAGCGTGGATGCTCACCATCTTTTTCAGAAACCGTTACTCGTCCTTGCCTATTTAAGCCTTACTCGCGTCGCCGTCCTTGCATTTCTGCCCAAGCACGATTGACGTAACATTACGGCTATCGATTCGATTGCGATAAAGCCACTACAAACCTGCTTGGGGAGTTCACGCCTGGGACGAAAGCTCACGCAAGATGTGATTGTCATGCTAAAAACGAAGAACTAACGCTTCCGCTTCGGCTTGAAAGCGTGGCTCGCGCAGCTCCTGCACGTCACCTTTCCGGCCAAGACCTTCATGTTCGAGGTGCGCATCACGGCCTTGCATCTGCGGCAGACGAACCTGTTGCGGAACATCCGCGCCTCTGCTTCTGGGAACCGTGCCATTATTCTTCAGCCTTCGATTTCAACTGCTTCATGACCTTCTCGCCGAGGATGTTCCAGTAGATTATCTGGGCACCCTCGACGACGCTCGCCTTGAGCTCTTCAGGGATCTTGAGGTCGAACGTCTCATAGTTCTCGGCGTCCATCACGTTCGCCGCGTCCCCGGAGACGCTCAGCACCTGGGCGGTCTTCTTGTCTATCAGCGGGACTTCGACGTTGTCGTGCGCAGGAAGCACGATCTCGCGCTTCTTCTCGTCCATCAATCCGATGGCGGTGATGCGCGCCTTCGCGTGCCCGTGCTTGCCCGACTTGGAAGTCTCCATCGAGACGACCTTGCACGCCACACCATCGACGATGATGTAGCTGCCTTCCTTCATCGAGCCAGCATTCACAACCTTTGTGGTCATCACAACACCTGTGCTCGTGGGACAAGGGGGTGGTTTTTAAATGTTATGGTGAAGGCCCTCTCGACGGCAGGAAGGCGCTGAATCGGAAGCTATTTAAACAACCCGCTTGGCTTGCAAGACCCCGTCAATCGAAAATCATTTTGTGAGTGAAGACCATGGAAACGATAACCTCAGACACCGCTCTCTCGATAGGCAACGCACGCGTAACGTACAGGAACCAACCGTTAGTGCTACCTCCGCAACAACTGCAAGTACTGCGCGAAGCATACATGGAAGGCACGAGCCTTGAACGCTATATCCAGTTCACGGAAGGAGAACGGAACTTCTATAGAGCGCGCAACAAAAACACCACCGACGCGGACAACAAACTCCGCCGTATGCAAGCGATAATACGGCTCGACCAATGCGGCGGCGAAGTCAGGTACAACGCAGCGACCGATCAAGCATATCTCAGAATAGCCATCGTAGAACGCGAGGCAACCGAACCCGGCCCAGTCGCTGCTCAAGCCGACTAGCATCAGGATACTTCGCCTCGTCCTCGCGGAACGCGCGCGAATGATGGCACTGCCGGCCTGGCTTCGACGCGAACTTGTGCTTTTTGTGCAGCATCTCGTGGTACATCACGTATGCCAAAAGCTCGGGGTCGCGGGCGAGATGCTTCGAGATCAATATCGTGTCGGTGCCGTATTCGTACAACCCAACGGTGCGCGTGCCGTCCATCCAGTCGAAGTTCGGCGTCTCCAACATGTCGTCGAAGAACTCCCTGTTCAAGCGCTCGAACGTCTCCGCCAGGAACGGGTCTGTCTTCGTCTTCGGCACGGCGAGATGCACGTTCTTCATGAACGAGAGATACAGCCGGATGTTGGTCGTATCCCTCTTCTCCTTGAACAACCGCACCAACAGGTCCTGGACCATGCCGAGCTGGATATCCTTCGAGATCTGACGCCACTGCTTCGCCAACGACACTGTCAACGTCGAACCGCGCATCTTGATGTTGGCGTTGAACCCCTTGAACTTGCCGGAATACCTCACCACTGGCGTGAAAGAGAACGGTCTATCAGGATACAGTTCGTTGAACGCTTCGACCAGCAAATCAGGACGCATGAGACATGATTGACATCCCAGGCATAAAAGGATTACTGCGGGACTCAGTGGAAAGTCCCGCGCTCACATGCTTGCCCCGAGTCATGACCTATCGCAAGCACCAACCGCCGGTTCAAGAACGGCGCCTCGTTCGCGCTGACAAAAGGCGACTTTCTACTGAGCCTGCGGTTTGCCGAGATACTTCTCGACAAGCGCGAGCAGGTTGCTCGGCGTGAACGGCTTCTGGATGATCGCGCAGGCGCCCGCCCTGATGGCGTCTACCCGCGTATAATCCCGGTCCCACGTGCCTGACGCCGCGATGCAGGGCAGATCAGGATAATGCTCCTTTGCCTGGACGATCAGCGCGAGACCGTGCATGTGAGGCATGACACAGTCGGTGATCAGCAAGTCAGGCCTCGCGTCGGCCAACATCTCCAGGGCAGTCTTGCCGTCAGGCGCCGTCTGCACATCATAGTTCGCTTTGAGTATCGCTATGTACAATCCGCGAATGGCAGATTCATCCTCCGCGATTAGGATGCGCTTCTTGACAACAGGGATCGGTGTGGGATTGATATCGTCAGCCATGTTTTATACTGCTTTCTGAGCGTTTAAAAAGCTTTCCATTTTAACCATCAACAAGTGATGACAATCACTCGATGTGCGCAGCATACCTGAGCATGCCAGCGAACTTACCGATGTCGCGCAGCTGCACGCCCTCGCGCGTCTCGGTCGAGATGATCTTGACCGTCGTCGAATAGTTCTTGGCTATCGATTCGAACTCGTCGATCTTCTCGTCAGACAAAGCCTCGGACAGCATCAACGTGTCGACGGCGCCCATCTCGAGCGCCTTGCGCGTCTGGTTCTCGCCGTAGACGACAAGCTCAGCCTTCGTGGACAACAGCTCGAAGAACCTGCTCATTACCTTCTTCTCATCGGCTATCTCCTCCTGAGCGAGCACGTCCTGCGAGCGGTCGACGAGCTCGCCGATACCGAACTCATCCGTGTAAGTCAGATCCTTGACAGCGATTATCTTCTTCTTGACCTCGTTCGTGATGTAAGGACCATCCACCATCTCGTACTTCGTCGGACCGGGACCGCCGACAAGGATGCCTTTCAATCCTTCCATCATGAGGAACTGGTCCTTCATGTAGTCAGCCACCTTCTTGTAGTGCTGCTTCGCCGCCAATTCGCGGTTCTGCTGGAAGCGGTGCGCAGATTGCCCGCCGGCCTTCATCTTGCCTGGCACCTCCGAGTGCGTCTTGACCAGGATCTGGATGGACTTGCCTCGCAAAATCCCGATCGTGGCGTCGCGCGCGTCCATCACGACCAGCCCGTACGATTCCTTGGACTCGAGCATGTCGCGCAGGAGGTCGAGCTTGAAGTCCTTGTCGCAACGATAGAGCCGTTGGTTGATCGGCACTGGCGGCTCGATGCTCCACACGCGCACATCGATACCGCCTTCCCGTTCGGAGACGTTGCCCGAGAACGCGAGCAACCCGTTCGGCGGCGTGCGGTTGACGACCTTCAAGTGCTGCACCATGCGCTCGAGCGCGTCCTGGACGTTGCGACGGGTCGTCGCAGACTTGATGTTCGACGCCGTGCCCTGCTCGTCCTGCAGTTGCTGGATGACCTTGACCAAGTCATAGCCTGCAGGGACCCAGACCGAGACGAGTTCCGTATGCCGGCCACGCTTGCCTTCGAGCTCCTTCAGGAACTTCTTGATCTCGAAACGCTGGTGCGCGGAAAGAGACATGACACATTTTCCTCGGAAATGCTATTTAAATGTTTGTCCGGACGTCTCGTACCTATCCCACATTCACAATCCATAACTTACCGATAGCGCGCGACGACTGCATGCAGCCAGCCATGATCCGTGTGCAGAAAGGATGGGGGCACGAGCTCTGGATCGTCAACAAACCAGAATACTGCGGAAAACTCCTGTTCTTCGAGAAAGGCAAGCAGTTGAGCTGGCACTACCACCGCATCAAGGACGAGACTTTCTACGTACAGTCCGGAAAGGTCCTGCTGAAATATGCAGACCACGACGATATCTACAAGGCAGCTGAGCTTGTTTTGTCGCCCGGTCAACAGTTCCACGTCCGTCCAGGCCTACGGCACCGCCTGATTGGGCTCGAGGAAAGCGAGGTGTTCGAGTTCTCGACCCAGCATTTTGACGAGGACTCAATCAGGATCCAGAAAGGCGATTGAGAAACGTTTATATTGTTCTCCGCACCAGCCACACCTATGAAAGCGGTGATGCCAACCCTCGTCGCGCTGCTGCTCGTGGCTTCTGTCGGCGCGGTCAGCATCAAGGAATCGGTCGAGTCGTTCTTCATCGACGAAACCCCTGATGTCGTCATCGGCGACCAGAAACACCTGGACGACCAGTACGCAGCGAACGGTTTCATGAACGAGTTCGGCCAGAAGGACTACGTCCTGGCGTCGAAAGCCGCGGTGAAAGCGCTCGTCGTCATCGGCGGCCCGTGCGCGAACCCTGTCTGGGCGGACTATTCCTCCGAGACGTGCGGCACCTGGGACCAGCCAGAAGGCAAGGCCGTGATCGTCTCTGCGCAGAAGGACGGCAAGAACGTGCTACTGATCGGCGGCACGTCGGGCAAGGACACGCGCGCGGCAGCGAAACACGCGCTCACCAAGTTCAGCGAGGCGATATTCAACAACGCCCGAGTCGTCCTCGACACGGAAGGCCTGCCATTGGCGAGCGACCAACTAATAGTGTACACCACGACCAGCACGCTCGAGCCCGGCCAAAGCTCAGCAAAGGGCGCGGCGGTCATCCACATCCCAAAGGATCCCAGCGGAGGCACACAGGACCTCGCGGACGGGCTGCGCAAGTACCTCCTCGCATCGTATCCTTACGCGACAGTCGTCATCGAGGAATCAAACCAGCTCACGCTCACGGACATCGACGGCAAGGTCTACATCAAGATGAACGAGGCTCCCTTGATCTCGGTCGACGAGGACGCGCCTGCGGACCACGTCGTCATCGCATCGGCGGCAGCGTTCTGGCTCGCCGGCCAAGGCCTCGACATCCAAGCAGACACCACGCACAACCAGCTCATTCTCGATGACATGAAGTTCGGATAAACCCCGGCGTGATGAATTTTGCCACGATTGTAGTGGTTCTATCGATTCTGGGAACGCAAGAACGTCAAACCTGCTTGGACAGAAAAGCAGGGGAAGAGCTGCGTAGGTGTCCATACCATAACCTTTTTAAACCCCCTTCTGGTTCTTCGACGTCACAAGGGGCTGTCTGCTAACTTGGTTAGGCTTCCTGGCTTGGGACCAGGTGATCCCGGTTCGAATCCGGGCAGCCCCACATGCTGAAGGATACAAACAACAAGCTCATCGGTGATTCTAATGCCAGAACAGAAAATCGGACTCAAAAGCGCCAAACGCTTCGGACCGCGCTACGGAGCAACAAACAAGCTCAAGCTCGCCCTGATCGAGGAACAGCAACGCAAGCTCCAACCATGCCCGACGTGCGGCAAGACCAAAGCCAAGTGGCAGAGCGTCGGCGTGTTCGAATGCAGGAAGTGCGGCGCTAAGTTCACCGGCAAGGCCTACGCGGTCAAGCAGGCGATCATGTTCACCAAGGAGAAAACCAAGGAATTGACGCCGTCAGAGATCGCGGCGTTACGCAAGTCCGAGGACGACGCGCGCAAGGCAGAATCCGAGGAGGCTATCTGATGGTCAAATACGCATGCTTCATCTGCGGACGCAAGATATCCGAGGACCTCCTGGGCAAGCGCATCCGGTGCCCCTACTGCAGCAGCAAGATGCTGTACAAGCCGCGCACGACCACGACGAAAGTCAAGGCGGTCTGATTCTTCATGACGGAGATGAGCACGGAAGCGAAGGAGCAGCTCCAACGCCTCCAGATGCTCGACCAGAACGTCCAGCAATTGGCGATGCAGAAGCAGCAGTTCCAGACACAGCTCTTCGAGCTCGAGAACGCGCTGAAGGAAATCGAATCATCGCCGCAGGCGTACAGGATCATCGGCAACATCATGGTCGCGACCGACAAGGCCACGCTCAAGAATGACCTCGAGGGCAAGAGAGAGCTCGTCGACCTCCGCGTCAAGGCGTTCGAGAAACAGGAGAAGCAGCTGCGCGACAAGGTCAAGCAACTGCAGGAAGACGTCCTGAAGAACATGAAGAAGTGATGACTATGGACTCATTGACTCAGGCACTGGCGTTGCTCAAGAACCTCGAGCAGGACAACTCGATCCCTAAGAACGCACGCATGAAACTCGCGAACACGCTCAGACTCCTCGAAGCCAACAACGGCAAGGTCGAAATCTCGAAGGCGCTCGGCGACCTCGAGAACCTCTCAGACGACGTCAACATGCCCGCGCATCTCAGGACGCAGTTGTTCTCGGTCGTGAGTCTGTTGGAGATAGTATAATCAAAAATCAATTCTGTGCCCTCGAAATCTTCATAAATCACTGTACGAGTGTCAGGTTATGCTCGAACAGATCTGCATCGCCAGACACGGCAACTATGGCTCTGATGACCGCATCAGTGATGAAGGAAAGAACCAGATGCGCACACTTGCAAGTGCCCTCAAAGAATGTTGGGCCGGTCTAGCGCCAATCACCCTCCTGACATCAACAGCGCCTCGCGCACAGGACAGCGCAGAGGTTCTCGGAAGCATTCTAGCTCCTGCAACCATTGCCTCATACGACTGCCTTTGGTCTGGCAACGATTCAAAGCACACGCCAAAATACGGAGACCTGCCTGCAGTGCATGCGCTCGTGGCCGAACATCGGACAAGCGCGAAAGGCATCATTCTCGTCACGCATCTGGAAGTGAGCGAGGACTATCCGAGCCACTTCTTCCAGACAGAACTCAAACGGGAACAACATTTCAAAGAAATCCGAAAAGGCTCAGCGTATCTCATAGATACCAAGACCGGTCAGACTAGACTCTTGCCGTAATCACTTCAGCATCGTCTTCTTCCTACCGAACCTTAGCACTTCGTTCCTGACGAACATCGTGTTCGGGACGAACAGCAGGTCGCCTGACGACGTCTTGATGCGCGTCTCGAGGAGCTTGATATCGCGCACCTCGCCCTCGATGTCCCTGACGCGGATGCGGTCGCCTTCCTTGACGAAGCCGCGGCGGTGGATACGGATCCCCGCGATGAAGTTCGGGATGAAGTCGCGCAACCCGAACACCATGCCCGTGATTATTATCAGGATGACTACGATAGCGATCAACCCGACAAGGGCGCCCATCAGGTTGAGCTGGTTGAGGCTCACTATCACCGTGCTGACATAGATGAAGTACTTGATCAATTGCGGGATGCTCTCCTCGAGCGGGAACCGGAACCCCGCCTTCTTCAGGATGCGGTTGAGCTCGAGTCCGTGGAGGATCCTGTGCAGCAAACGTTCGAGGACCTTCGCGACCAAGAAACCTATCACGAGGATGATCGCCGCGATGACGAGGTTCGACGCGAACAGGCTGAGAAGATCGATCAGCCATCCCCACGCGTTCGCGAGCGCCATGCCCAGATATTCCAACGCAGGGTTTAAAAAGCTATCCGGGCAGGACCGAGAGCATGGCCGGAAAGATCCAGGACCGCATAAATGAGATCGAGACCGAACTGAGCACGGCCAAGTACAACAAGGCAACGCAGCACGCGTTCGGCGTGCTGAAGGCACAGCTTGCGCGCCTGAAGGACACTGTCGAGAAGCGCGCAGGCATCGGCAAGGGCGACTCGGGTTGGTTCGTCAAGAAATCCGGTGATGGGACCGTTGTGCTTTTGGGCTTCCCTTCGACAGGAAAATCCACTCTCCTGAACAAGCTCACCGGAGCGAAATCCAAGGTCGCGGCATACGAGTTCACCACACTCACGGTCATCCCCGGCATCCTTGAGTACAACCGCGCCAAGATCCAGGTGCTCGACGTGCCCGGCATCGTGCAAGGCGCGGCAGCAGGTACCGGTCGTGGAAGGGAAGTCCTTGCCATGGTACGGAACTGCGACCTGATCCTCATCCTGATAGACGCGCTACACCCTGAGCACTACGAGGCCATCCTGTCGGAAGTCTACGACACCGGCGTGCGCATCAACCAACGCGCGCCAGACGTCAAGATCACGAAACGCTCGCGCGGCGGTTTGGACATCGGCGCAACTGTGAAGCTCACCAAGATCACGAAAGAGACCATCGCGGCAGTGTGCAAGGAGTTCCGGATAAACAACGCGGACGTCCTCATAAGGACGGACATCACTGTCGACCAACTCATCGACGTCATCGAGGGCAACCGAAAATACATCCCGAGCATCACCGTCGTGAACAAGATGGACCTAGCCACACCCGAACAGCTCCAGCACATGAAGGACACAATCAAGCCCGACGTGTTCGTCTCAGCCGAGCAGGGCAAGAACATGGAGAAGCTCAAGGAAGCCATATTCTCGGGGCTCAACTTCATCCGGCTCTATCTCAAGGAAGTGAACAAGAAACCCGACCTCGACGTGCCTCTCGTCCTCACGAAGGGCGCGACTTTGCGCACCGTGTGCGACAAGCTCCACCGCGACTTCGTCACGAAGTTCAGGTTCGCGAAGATCTGGGGCAAGAGCGCGAAATTCCCAGGACAACAGTTCAGGAATTTGGACAAGCCGCTGGAAGACGGCGACATCGTAGAGATACACCTGCGCTAGAATTCTGTCTTGCTCACCAGCTTCCCACTGATGACCTTGCCGTTGTCCAACGTGCGTTCGCCCTCGACGATCTGGAACTTCTTGTTGTAGAACAGGTCGTCGAGCGGCCAAGTCTCCGGGAACTTCGGCTTGGCCTTGTACTCCCCGGGCGTCAGCCAGACGTGCTCAGCCTTATGCGTCTTCGCCTTCAATGTACCTTTGGGATCGTGCGTCTCGACCGCGATAAGGAAATGGTGGAACAACAGCTTGCCGTTGTCGAAAGTCTTCACCTGCTCGATGCCTTTGATCGTATAAACATCCGCTTCCAGGTCGGTCTCCTCTTTGAGATCGCGCTTGGCGCACTCTATGATGTTCCAGCCGAAGTTCTGCTTGCCCGACACGAAACCCCACGTGCCGTAGAACGGCTCCTTCAAACGCTTCTGGCACAGCAGTTTGCCGTCGTGCCACACGAGTTGGAAGATCGTGAGCGTCGGGAAAGCGGCCTGGCCGCCGGTGTCGCCTTCGATGAACGCCGAGAGCTTACGCCCTTCGTCCGTGAGCCTATATTTACCGTCATCGATCTTCACGATCAATCCGACGGCCTCGAGCTTGTTGACGTGGTAGGCGAACTTGTTGCTCTCGCCCTGCTTGTCCCACAACTCGTTGAAGGACAGCGATGGATTATGGATGAGCTTCAGAATGATGCTTCGCTGGATATCGTGTTCCATATGCCCCGAGTGAGCGCACACAGAACTGGTATTTATAGACGTATCTCAAATTGATTTGACTATGCAGGCATCCAGCGCTCCTTCAACTCGCGATAGTTCTGCATGATCCGTTTCCAGAGATCCCAGCACGACGTTTCCTCGTGCAGATACTGCGCAAGCTCACGACACCTGAGATATATCCCGGAAAGAACGAACATCGCGCTCAAGGCATGACCATCTTGATTGTCGTTCGGGCCATACCCGATTTGGCTCTGGACGAATTCGTCGCCGAACTCCAATTCCTTCGCGTGCCTGGACAACTCACGCGATGCCTTCCGCACGGTCAACGCGCACACGTCATCAACAGTCATCTTCCACCCACCGGCCGTCGGGAAGAGCGCAACCATTAAAAAAGCATCGGAAAAGGAATCAATCATGTACACATTCACCTGCCGCGGCCACGACCGAATAACTGCGCTGCACGTCAACCAGCTCTCGTTCATGAAAGGACCCATCCCTGCGCCGGACCACACGCTCGGCGTCAAGGCCACGTTCGAGCCGGACAAGATCCAGCTGTTGATGAAAGGCAAAACGACCGTGACCGTCACGGTGACCGTGAACGACATCACGGACAGCTTCTCCGCGACCATCAATCACTCCTATCGCAACAGGGACGAGATGCACTTCCGCACCGGCGAGTTCACCTCGGACCGCGTGCTCGGCACCAAGGCGACGAAAGGCGCCAAGCAGTTGCAGCGAGAGCTCATCACGGCGCTCGCGGATTCCGAAACGGTCGTCACCGTCGGCCTGGACTTCTCATGACCGACATCAAGGACCAACACTTCTTGGTCGACGAAAAGGTCATCCGCCGAATGATCCAGGAAGCGCACGTCAAGCCGACAGACATCGTGATGGACATCGGCGCAGGCACGGGAAACATCACGCGGCGTATCCCTCTTTGCCGGGGCATCATCGCGGTCGAGAGCGACTCGACGCTTGCGGACCAGCTCCGCGCAATCCCTACCGTAACCGTCCTCGAAGCCGACGCGTTGCGGATCCCGCTGAACGCTGACAAGCTCATCAGCAACATCCCGTTCAGCATCGCGGAATCCATCATGTACCACCTGTTCCGCTCAAACTTCGAGATCGCCGTGCTGCTCGTGCCGACGTCGTTCGCGGACAAGCTGCTCGCCGGCGACAGCATCCTCTCCTTGCTCGCCCAATCATTCTTCGTCATCGAGAAGAAGGACGACGTGGATCCCGCGGCGCTCAAGCCCGTGCCCGACACGACCCTCTGCATCCTTGTCCTCCGCAAGAAGCTGCCGGAATCCACCAAGGACTTCTTCGTTCGCGAGCTGTTCCTGCAACGCGACAAGAAGGTGAAGAACGCGCTGCGCGAGGCGTACGTGCGGTGGAAGAAGTCCACGAAGCGCGAAGGCGAGGCGTTCGCGGACAGCCTCGGGCTCTCGGACGCGTTGCTCGCGACAGAAGTCCCGCACTTGACGAAAGAGGATTACGAAGTCATCATCGCTGCGGTGGAGAAGGCATGAAGAAGCAGTTGAGCAAGCACGAGCGCGAGGAATTCCAGGAGCGCATCGCGCCGTTCCTCACGCTGGACAAGAAAGACAGCGTCGAGGACGCGGGCAAACGCTGGCTCGTCAACAACCAGTCTGCCTTCATCGAGATAGACGGGACACTGATCCCGCACCTGCGATTCCTCCTCACCAAGCCACTCCTCAAGCAGGTCGTCGTCGACATGGGCGCGGTCAAGTTCGTCACGTCAGGCGCGGACATCATGCGACCCGGCATCAAGGAATTCGCTGCAGGGATCATGAAAGATGAACTCGTCGTTGTCGTCGATCTGAACAACAAAAAGCCGCTCGCTGTTGGACGCATGCTCTTCTCCGGCGAAGAAGCGCAGGCGATGGACAAAGGAAAAGTCATCAAGAACCTGCACTGGGTCGGGGATGAGTTCTGGAACGCGTAATCAAGGGAGCGAAAGGCGGAAATGCCGAAGAAAGAGAAGAGGTGAAACTTTGATAACGCACCGTGGCAATGGAACATCTAAATATTTAAGTATGAATTGACGCCACCCTGATAAGCAGCGGGGTGCATTCATATGCGTGAATATTATCGTGCGGTTCGTAATCAAAAAGAGTTTCACCATCATCATATGCAGAAACTTGGTGGGCGCGTCTACGCGCATGTCGGTCCTTTTGACAGAGGCATTACTGCATTACGCAATGACGGGTTTGCTTTGAGTTCTGCCCGCGATATCGCCGAAGAGAAACTACTTGATCACCATCACCACCCTCTTATCACAGATTTCCAGATATTGGTGGCTGAAAACTTCAACTATTTCCCGAACGGCGATATCTTGATCGCTTCTCGTGCATACAACCCTTTGTTGAAGACGGGCGCTGCTGAAAAAGCGACAGACTGCCATCGCAACGGCAATGAATTTTATCTTGATGAACAAGTTGCGAGAGATTTGTTCGAACGTGCGGAGTTAGACCCAGAAAAAGCATTGAGGAGCGGCGTCTTGGCCTTGCCAAGAACCGCGATCAAAGGAGACCTTCTGGAAATTCCGACCACAGCATTCAAAGAGGAACCAGTGACTTACTTCCTATTCCGCGATGTTGCTAAACCCTATGGCCGCTTCCTGAAAGATGCGGACGTCGACAAAATTCCCGTATTTGTTGTCGATGAGAATTACGCCAAAAAACAGGAGCGACCATTTAGTCGGGCATTTTTTCTCGACCCTCTGTGGCTCAAAGATGAAAGGAACGATCTTTACGAAGCAGCAGGTCTCACTGGCGACGACGATACACTTCACGAAGCATTAGCTGTGATTGGGATGCGCCCTGTGTCCACGGAGCGAACCAATCTTAGAACAATGCTCAATTCACCAACTTCCCCGTAATCTCATCTATCCTTCGTGCGGCCCGTGGCCGTGCGCAATATCGTTCCGGGGTAGACGTGCGCGTGGCCTGCACCTGTGACAACCGCAACCGTCCTACCTTCTCTCCGGGCTTCACGCGTTCGCCGGCAACCGCCGTATCTTCGGCACGAAGTTCAACAACGCTCCATTCTTTATCGCTCCGCACCCGAGAAAATCATTTCCGTGCTTGATGATCAGGTACCCTTTCGTCGTCGCTTTCGTGGACAGCTCCTCGCCCTTGAGCCACCGCATCGCTTCATCAGCGCCCACGTCAAGCACGTTCTTCGTCGAGTGAGGTCCGACGAGCTGCGAGCCTTCGATGCTCAATCTCAACCCGTTCTTCAGCTCGCCGAAGTACAATCCTGCGGAGCTGATCCGTAGTTTCGTCCAGTCGATCTTCGCGACGTCCCGAGAAATGATGTAGATATTGTCCTTCGCGCTCTGCAGGAACGCATACTCAAGCGAGCCAGAAAACCCCCACTGCTCTTGCAGCAAACGATGAATCTGCTTGATCTCCTTCGAAGCAAGGATCTTCCAGGATTCCATCAGACTCCCCAGACCGGGTTCTTCTCGCGCATCAGTGAAGCGATCTCCTTCAACAACTCCTTCTCTTCGTTCGTCAACAAGTCCTTGAACTCCTTGAACTGGCGGAACTCGTTCTCCGTGATCGAGCTATACAGGATGTCGCCTTCCTTCAATTGCCGACCTATGACTACGTCAGGATACGAGACAGCGATGCGACGACCTTTCTTCGCCTCGGTGATGCTCTCCTGCTCGTCCTGCAAAGTCCGAGCCTCGGTCACCGGTTCGCCAGTAAGCCGCATCAACCGCGTGCCAGGACGCAACGTCCCAGCAAGCACCTCGGTGCCGACCACAGCAGGATTGCTCTGACGGAACACGTAACCAGCAAGCAATTGTATCTTCGCCGGCTTCGTCAACTTATCCAGCTCGCCTTGCGCCTGGTTACGCGCCATTCCCGCCTTCCAGGCCTCGTAGTCCTCGATCAGGCGGTAGATGATGGGGTTCGTGAACACCTTGATATTAGTCGATACATCCGGAGCAGGGATGTTGAATCCCAGAATCACCGCGAACAGCGGATCCTTCACGATAAGCGCTTGCGCGTCGGAAAGGTCCTTCTTCGTGATGGGCCCGACGCTCGCTCGCGTGACAGGGATGTTCTTCTCCTGCAAGAGGAAGCTCAACGCTTCAAGCGAGCCCAACGTATCAGCCTTGATGATCACGCCTGTCTCGGCGGTCTGCAACGTCACGGCTTCGACGTCGCCCTGGATCTCCAATTTGGCCTTCTCTACATCATGGGCGACGATGAACGGCATGCCCGCCTGCACGTTATCGATATCCGGCGCGGACAGCTTCACGCCCATCGCGGCAGAAACCGTTTTGACGGTCTGGAATTTGGTCTTCTTCTCGCGCATCTCCGCCAAAGCAGCCGGAACAAGGATGGCCTTGACCTTGGTGACGAGAGGCTCCTCGGATGAACCGATCACGATCGTGTCTCCTGCCTTCAGCACGCCCTCGTAGACGATGGCGTCCATCGTGACACCCAAGCCGGCGGTCTCCTTGACCTCCAAAACAGTCCCTTTCGCAGGGCCGTCGACGGCCTTCAACGAGCTCTCGAGGAACTTCTGCGCAAGCCCGGTCAACACCATCAATAACTCGGGAACGCCGTCGCCTGTCTTAGCTGATGTGGGGACGAGCGCGATGGTTTTCGTGTAATCAGGGACGCGGTCGAACCGTTCGGCATTGATCCCGAGCTCGAACAATTTACCAACGATCTCGTACAGTTTCGTCTCGAAGAGCCTTTGCACCTGCTCCTGCTGTTCGGAAGCCTGCTTCAACAGCAAGCCCTTGCCGCGCTTCCAGCCATCGAGCGTGTCGATCTTGTTCAGCGCGACCACGAACGGAGTCTTATACTGCTTCAGGATCTGGATGCATTCAACTGTCTGCGGCTCAAGCCCTTTCGTGATGTCGATAACGAGAATGGCGATGTCAGCCAGGTTTCCACCCCTCTTACGCAGATTGATGAATGCCGCGTGGCCAGGCGTGTCGATGAAGAGCAATCCGGGGATGGTGAGCTTCAGTTTCAAGGCGTCCAAAAGCGAACCGCAGGTCTTCCGGATGACCTCCAAAGGCACTATGCTCGCGCCGATGGCTTGCGTGATGCCTCCTGCTTCCTTCGCCGCGACAGCGGAGCCCCGTATGTAGTCCAGAAGCGAGGTTTTGCCATGGTCCACGTGGCCCAGGATGGTGACTATCGGCTGTCGGAGCATGGTTTGAACCCTTCCCGGCGCGTTTATATATATTTGCCTGGACTCCATCGTTGCCGTGAAGCGACCAAAAAAGATTGTCTTGTTGCTACTAGGTAGTGCTAATAAAAGCGAAAGGTTTAAATATGGGGTACTTCTTCCAGAGGAGTAACACCACATGTTGCTCCTAGAGCAAATGTGAGGGGGAATTTGCAATGAAAGCGAACAAACTGTTTGGAATCGTGTCCCTCATGCTTTTGGCAGTGTTGGCCGTCGCAGGCGCCGCAAGCGCTTTGCCGACGATCGACAAGGTCGAAGTTGACGGCACAACCGTGTTCGAGGACCAGGTCAACCGCCTGGACGTCGAAGCCGGAAATCAGATCGAAGTCGAGGTTTGGCTGACAAGCGCCGAATCCAACGACAACGTCCGTGTCACCGCGGAGATCGCGGGCTATGAGCACTCGGACGACAACGACATCTCGGACAAGACCGACAGCTTCAAGGTCGAATCCAACGCGACGTACAAGAAGACGTTGATGTTGAGCCTGCCCGAAGACGCCGATGACGACAGCTACAAGCTGCGCATCATCGTGGAAGACCGCAACAGCGACGAACTCGTCCAGAACTACAACCTGGTCCTGAACGTCCCTCGACACAAGCTCGCGATCGACGACGTCATCCTCTACCCTGAGGGAACAGTCACCGCGGGTCAAGCATTGCTCGTCACGGTCAACCTGGAGAACTACGGCCAGAAGGACCAGGACGACGTGCGCGTCCACGCGACCGTCCCGATGCTGGGCATCGGAGCCACGGACATAATCGACGAGATCGAGTCTGGCGACAGCGAGACAAGCGAAGAGCTGTTCATGCGCATCCCCGCGGATGCCAAGGCCGGCGACTACACGCTGAAGATCGACGTCGACTACAACGACGGCCATGATTCGGTCAGCAAGACCGTGACGTTCAACGTCGCGGCCGCACCTGCGCCGAAGACGGACGTCGTCGTCCAGCAAGCGCCTGTGACACCTGTCCAGGTGCAGCCTGAGAAGAGCATGTTGCGAAGCGTCCTCGAGGGAGTCCTCCTCGTCCTCGTGGGCCTCCTGGTGATCGTCGCGATCATCCTGGGCGTCAGCAAGCTCTCCAGCAAAGACGAATAAATCTCTTCTTTTTTCTTTTTCTTTTTTTTCTTTCCTTTTACCCACAACGATGACATCCTGATGCACGACTCATCTAGGTCATCCGCTTTATAAAGGCCTGAATTGTCCCATGGGTAGTGAGTGAAGATGAAAAATAACCCGCATTACCCTCCTTTCGAAACCGTCGAGTTCCATGTACTGCGTCCGTACACTACGCAGAAAGACCTGACGCTGGCGAAGGATGGTCTCGACCTCGCATATGGCTTCCTAGAATTCTATGAAGCAGGAGGAAGCCTGCGGAAGGAATTCGATATGCTCATGCAAGAGAACCCGATCTGCATCGCTGCCACGCTGGCGACCCTAAAATTCCTCGGCCTAGAACAGGTCATAGACTCATTCAAGAAACGCACACGCAGGGTGAAGCGGTGAAGCCCTACCAAACGCTCGTGAATGAATCTGAAGAGTACTGGCCCTCCCTGGCCAGTCAAGTGCAGGCAAAGATGGGCATCGACATCGTGTACACAATCATCCTGCCTATGATGAAGAAGGCCGATGAGGATCGCGCTCGTGAATTCGTGGCGAAAAGCCTGAACAGCGCCCCTGGGCCGCGCAGGAAAGGTCTGCGCGACGCGCTCGAGAACCTCGGCTTCCGCGAACTTTATGATGACTGCATCGCATCCCGCATCTCTGCATAAGATTTAAAAGCCCGCTTGTGACCTTCTTCAGTCGAGATGTTGAGCGACAAAGAGGCAAAAACCCAGCTGAAAGCCCTGGCGTCCAAGAACCCTGACAAGCACTACGCCACGGGCGTGCTGAAGGAAGAGGGCTTCAAGCGCCAGCAGTGCACCAAATGCCAGCGCTGGTTCTGGAGCGTCACGGCCTCGAAGGTCTGCGGCGACCCTTCATGCTCAGGCGGGTTCAGGTTCATCGGCAACAGCCCCGCGAAATTCAAGCTCGACTACATCGAGACCTGGAAGAAGTTCTCGCAACTGTTCCAGAAGTGGGGATACACGCCGATCAAGCGATATCCTGTCGTGGCGCGTTGGAGACAAGACACGGACTTCGTGCAAGCGAGCATCTACGACTTCCAACCTTACGTTGTCACAGGAGAAGTCGAGCCGCCCGCCAATCCGCTCGTCGTCCCGCAGTTCTGCCTCCGATTCAACGACATCGACAATGTCGGCATCACGGGCGCGCACTACACCGGCTTCGTCATGATAGGCCAACACGCATTCCAGCCGCCGGACAAGTACGACCAGCCGAAATACTTCAAAGACATCCACAACTGGCTCAAGCTCGGCTTGGGGTTGAAGAACGAAGATCTCACGTTCCACGAGGACGCATGGGCAGGCGGAGGAAACTCAGGACCGAGCATGGAGTTCTTCTCAGGCGGACTAGAACTCGGCAACCAGGTCTACATGAGCTACCAGAACACGGACTCGGGCTTCAAGCCCTTGCCGTTGAAGGTGCTCGACATGGGAATGGGCCACGAGCGCAACGCATGGTTCTCGCAAGGACGCAGCACAAGTTACGAAACCACATTCCCTGAAGTGATGAAGCACCTGCGCAACGCCACCGGAGTCCAGATAGACGAGGACCTGATGGCGCGCTTCCTTCCCTTTGCGTCTTACCTGAATGTCGATGAGGTCGAGGACCTCGACAAGGCATGGCAGAGCGTGGCCGACGGGATCGGCGAAGACAAAGAAGAGCTCAAGAAGCGCGTGAACGAGCAGGCAGCGCTTTATTCTGTCGCAGAACACACTCGCTCACTCCTGTTCGCGCTCGCAGACGGAGCGCTGCCGTCGAACGTCGGCGGAATGTACAATCTCAGAGTCATCCTCAGACGCGCGTTGCAGTTCATCGACAAACACCAGTGGAATGTGCATCTCGCGAACGTGGCGGAATGGCACGCGGACTACCTGAAACCGCTGTTCCCTGAATTGAAAGAGCATCTCGCAGAGGTCCACCAGATACTCGACGTGGAGAAGGCGAAATATGACAGCACGAAACAGAAGATGTCCCAATTACTCTCTCGCGCGCTCGACAAAGAGTTGACGACGAACGATCTCGTCGACCTGTACGACAACCAAGGCATCAACCCCGACCTCGTCAAGGACGAGGCGGCCAAGAAAGGCAAGAAGATCCACGTGCCCGACAACTTCTACGCCATCGTCGCAGAAAGACACGAGAAGAAAGAGCAGGAACACGCGACCGTCCGCGAAGAGAAGCTCGATCTCGCGAACGTCCCCGAGACCAAAGCGCGGTACTACGAAGACTGGGCAAAGGTCGAGTTCAAAGCGAGGGTGGCCAAAGTCATCGAGAACAACATGCTGCTCGACGAGACGTTCTTCTACCCCACGTCAGGCGGCCAGTTGCACGACACAGGCGCCATCAATCAGTTCAAGGTAATCGACGTGTTCAAGCAAGGCCACCACATCGTGCACGTGCTCGCCGAGAAGCCGGACCTGAAACCCGGCGACAGCGTCATAGGCAAGATAGATTTCGAGCGCCGAAAGCAACTGGCGCAACACCACACGGCCACGCACATCATCAACGCCGCGGCCCGTCGCGTGCTCGGGAACCACATCAACCAGGCATCAGCCAAGAAGGACGTAGACAAGGCGCACATCGACATCACGCACTTCGAGCTATTGTCACAAGAACAGCTGGACAAGATCGAGAAGGAAGCTAACCGCATAGTGAACGAAGAAATCCCGTCACGATTGAAGTTCATCCCCCGCACAGAAGCCGAACAGACGTACGGCATGGGCATCTACCAAGGAGGCGCAGTGCCGGGAAAGATGCTGCGCATAGTAGAGATCCCGGAGATCGATGTCGAAGCGTGCGGCGGCACGCACCTGCACAACACGAAGGAAGCGGGCAGGATCAGGCTATTGAAAGCTTCGAAGGTCAAGGATGGAGTAGTGCGCATCACGTTCGTGGCAGGAAACGCTGCCGACAGCCTCGAATCCGAGACGCAGAAGAAAATCGACGAGCTCGCGCAGTTCCTCGGCTGCCTCAAGGCAGGAATCGTGCCGCGCGTGCAGGAGATATTCGACAAGTGGAAGAAAGCCCGCAAGGCGGCCCAAGCAGGCAAACCGTTGGAACCTGACTGGTTCAGGTTCGTCTCCTCAGAGACATGGCAAGGCGACAGCTTGGCCAAATCAGCCGAGATCCTCCAGACCCAGCCCGAGAACATCATCAAGACATTGCAGCGCTTCATCAAGGAGTTGATGGAGTGGAAAGCACGGAAATAATCTTGTTCTGATACGTGGAAACACTATTGGAACACACCGTTAGGTAAGGCGAACGAAATAAATATAAACGGATTCAATAAGAGTTGGATGGTTATGGGTAAAATATTGGCAACGGAAGTTAGAACTGACGACCTGAAATTTTTTGGCCAGGAACTCAAACAAACAGATCTTGTTTTAACAGAAGTTAAGCTGGATACATTTGGAGGAATGATAGCATCACTAATTACTAACTTCCCAAGTAACCTGATATCTCTTACCGGTCCAATTGAAGGTTCGGATCTATTTCACATAGAAATTTCTTTTCCCGCGGATCCACGTGTCTTTCCAGAAGCATACTCAGCATTGAATGACTTGCTTTCCAAAGAATTTGAACAAGTGTCTTTCTATTCAGATCCTGGTTATTTTCATTACTGTTTGCCAACAACAGATCATTTTGCATTTGCAGAGCTCTTGCACAGAAAAGCAGCAGCGATCTTATCAAGATTCTGACCATTTGCTGCGGAAACCCCTACCTTTTCGGACGGTCTTTTACCTCAAAACAACAGACCCGCCATGATGATCGCGAGCATGATCACGGCGAGTTCGAGCTTGACGAAGATGCTCAAGACCTTACCGGCGAACGCGCCGATGCCTGCCTTGAACGCCTTGCCGAAGCTCCGATAATGGAGCAATTCAACCGCAAAAGCGCCGACGAAAGCACCGAGGAACATGCCGAGCAGCGAGCCGACGACGAACACCGGCACGCCCACGATGCCGCCGATGATCGCCCCGACGATGGCGCCGACCGTGCCTATATTCGAACTCCCGAACCTGCGCGCGGCGATGCCACCGACGACGACATCGAACAGCTCTCCGAGCCCAGCAAGCACGAGCAGGATGAGCAGTGTCTGCCACGAGATCGCCATCGACCAGGAGATGAGATCGTACAGCGCGGCGCCGAACAATATCACGAACGTTCCCGGCAGCCCGAAGAGCACGATCACGATGCCCGCGAGGGCGAACAGCACCAAGAACACCGCGGCGATGATCCCGTGGAACACTATGACCACAGCTTCCCAAGCACGTCCAGAGTGTACAACTGTATCGCCTGCGCCTGCTGTTTTGAAGGGTTGAACGGCTGCGCCTTCTTGTGCACGGAATGCACGCGCACCTGGTTTATCAAATGGATCTGGTTACCCAATGCAGGATCGATCGTTGCGCCGTGCTCCGCGATTTTCGCCACAAGATTTCCCAAGCCGGTTCCGGGAGCCTTCTCGAGCAGGTCGTTCCCGGTAATCTCGAAATACTTCCTGAACAAGGCGGTCTCGAGCATCCGCCCACAGAGAACGACCGCGGACCGGTACGCACCGACCTTCATGCACTTCTGCAATTCCGCGTGATCCGCGACGATCTCACCCCGGATATCCGCAGGCAGCTTCGGCAGATCAGAAGCCGCCGCTTCATCTTTCGGCAATTCCGCGATGCGCTCGACGAGATCATCGACCAACATCTGCAGTTGCCCGATATCCTTTGTCTGACCCAAGAGCCCGACGATCTTCAGGATGCCCTCAACCATCCCTTTGTTCGCCTTGTCCGCGTCGATCAACGCGAACAGATGATGGCTCTTTATGTCGACGGTCGCGATGCCGGTCAATACAGCGGTACGCATCGCTTCGCGATGCTTCGCCTTGAAATCATGCAGCTGCGCAGCGTCGGTATCAGTGAGAATTATGTCATTCTTCAACGCGTTCGCGACGGCAGAATGCAGATCACGGACGCTGCGCACGAACTGCTGGATAGGCATACCGGAACAGGAATTCGCAAACTATTTAAGCCCTTTGCCGGGCCATCGCATCATGCAAGTCAGCATCATCGGGTTGGGGCAGGTGGGTGGCGAGACTTTCAAAGCCATCGAACTCGCACGCGTGCCTGGCGTCACGTGCGTAGGTATCGACATCGATGGCTTCACCCGCAAAGCTTACCGCGAAGAAGGTTACGCAGTGACCGAGAAGGCTCCCGCGTCCGATGTCTATATCGTCGCTGTCTACACGACGCAACAGGTCTTTGACGTCCTTCGGGCGCTGGACTTGGCGCGCAAACCGCTGGTGAGCCTCGAGAGCACGCTCGACCCGCAAGAGTTCCCTGCATTGCGCGCGTGGGCCAAAGATACAAGCACAGACCTTGTCACGTGCCCGCATAGGTTCAACCCGAATGATCCCCCGCACCACGTGTTCAACCTCGACCGAATAATCGGAGGCGTCACAGGGCAAGCGCTGGAGCGTGGCACGGAATTCTACGCAAAATATATGGCACACAAGAGCCTCCTGCATCCGTACTCATTCGAGGTGGCCGCATTGGCAAAAGTCGCGGAGAACGCATACAGGTTCATGGAAATCGCGCTCGCGCAGGAACTCAAGAGAATGAGCGACAGCGCAGGCATCGATTTCACAGAGCTCCGCGATGCGATGAACACCAAGTGGAACGTCAAGGTGCTCGAAGCCAGGAACGGCGTCGGAGGCAAATGCCTTCCGAAGGACATGACGCTACTAGCCGAGTTCGCGAAGAACAAGTCGCTGTTCGAGCTGTTCCTCTTCCTCAACGAGATGTACACCGCAGAGCAGAAAGAAGCGTCCGTTGCGAAACCTTAATCTCTCTCACGCAGCAGTCTCTGCACGTCCTCGACAGAGAAGAATGCCGGTTCGCTGACTTCCGAGGCGCGGTGCTGAGAGCAGGCACGCTTGCCCTCCCAGAAGAACCAGCACTTGTCCTTGAACACCTGGTACGATTGGCAGTCCTTACAGACGAGACTCATGACCCGATCGGAGATACGAACATTTAAAAAACTATTGCTGACGTGCAAGAGATATGCCTGAGATGCTCACGGACTCGGAAGTCATAAAGGTCAAGGACCACCTCGACAACTGCCAACGGCCGTTCATCTTCTTCCACGACGACCCGGACGGGCTGGCGAGCTTCCTATTGTTCTACCGATACAAGGGCGAAGGACGCGGCTATCCGCTCAAGGCATTCCCCCGCCTCACGGCGGAACACGCCGCGAAAGTGCACGAATACGGAGCCGACAAGGTGTTCGTGCTCGACATCGCGCTGGCAGATCAGGAATTCTTCGACGCGCTCGGCGTCCCATGCATCTGGATCGACCACCACTCGCCGCAGGAACGCACCAAGGTCGAGTACTACAACCCACGCAAGCGCGACAACCTCAACATCCCGACGCCCAACGGCTGCTACCAGGTAGTGCAGCAGGACCTCTGGATAGCGACGCTCGGCAGCATCGGCGACTGGTACCTGCCCCCTCTCGCGAAGGAATTCCACGCGCACTACCCCGACCTGCTCGCAGAAGACGTCCCTAGCGTAGAAGAGGCGCTCTTCAACTCCCCCGTCTCGAAGCTCATCAAGCTCCTCTCGTTCGTGCTCAAAGGCCCCACGAACGAGGTGATGCAGGCGGTCAAGATCCTCACGCGCATCGAGAGCCCGTACGAGATCCTGCGCGAGGAGACCCCGCGCGCCAAATGGCTGATGAAGAAATACCACACAATCAACCAGATCTACGAGAAACTGATGAAGAAGGCCGAGAAGAGCGTCACAAAAGACCCGTTGATCGTTTTCACGTACACCGACGACACGCTCTCATTGACGAAAGACCTCGCGAACGAACTCCTGTACAAGTACAACGACAAGATAATAGTCCTGGGCAGGGAGAAGTCAGGAGAGGTCCGGTGCAGCCTCAGATCGGGCAAGAACACCATCCTGTTGCCATTGGTGCAGCGCGCGCTCATCGGCGTGCAGGGCTACGGCGGCGGCCACGAACACGCTGTCGGAGCCGGCATCAAGAAAGAGGACTTCCAACTGTTCTTGGACAATCTGCGCAGAGAGTTGCAAGCCCAGCGCTAAGTTTATAAACGCCTTTCCTGCATTTTCTCATCAAGCGCCTGTGGTCTAACGGTATGACTCGAGTCTTCCAAACTCGAAGCACGGGTTCGACTCCCGTCGGGCGCATATGGCAGAGACAATCCTGTTCCTGTGCGCCCACAACGATGACCAGATCATCGGCGGCGGAGGCACGTTCGCGAAGTACGCGAATGAGGGCAAGCGCGTAAAGACCGTCGTGTTCTCGTACGGCCAACAGAGCCATCCATACCTGAAACCTGGCGCGATAGTGAAGACGCGCGTCAAGGAAGCGCTGAAGTCCGACAGGATCCTGGGCGGCAGCGGCATCACGTTCCTAGGGCTCGCGGAAGGCAAGTTCCTGAAAGGTTTCGCGGAGAAAGGCATCAAGGACAAAGTCACAGATGTAATCGATAAGGAGAAGCCGGACAAGATATTCACGCACAGCATCGACGACCCGCACCCCGACCATAAAGCGGTGCACAAGCTCGTCACCGAGATCACGACCGAGAAGAGATTGACTAACATCTACACGTTCGACGTGTGGAACCCGCTGAACATCCGCAGGCGCGACCAGCCAAGGCTAGTAGTGGACGTCACGAAGACGTTCCAGGCGAAGCTCAAGGCCTACGACGCCCATGAAAGCCAAGTCTACCTGCCGTTGATGATCCCGATGCGGCTACGCATGATCGTTTACGCGCTGCTCGCCGGCTGGAACAACCAGTGCAGATACGCAGAAGTGTTCCGCAAACTAGCATGAAACAAACGCTAACCAGACTGCACCCCGTGGACATGGCCGTGCTACTGGCGCTCTTCGAGGGCGCGACGCTGTTCGTAATGGCTCTCGCCATGGAATTCCTGCGACCACGCGGAACTTTCCTGGGAGACGCGCTATTGGGCGCCATCATCGGCCTGCTAGGCACGCCCATCGCGCTCGGCATCTGGCACCTCGGCAGGCTACGCCTCAGGGGCACGCTGCACAACAAGCCGTTCACGCTCACGCACATAAACGTCATTCCGGCGAGCGCCGCCAATGCCGTCTTCCTGGTGGTGCTCTTCTGGATCGAGGACCTCATCAGGGCCATAACCGACGTCCCGTTCGTCGGCATCGCGCTTCTAGGACTGGTCGCTACGACGCTCTCCATCCTGCTCCTGCTCTTCATCTACAACCTGCAGCCATTGAAAATATGGGTCACTATCGGATACCCTGAACGGATCGCGCGCGCCGGCCCCCTCGCTGCGGTGTTCGCGGGCATCTTCGAAGCGGTCATCCTTCCCATCATGTCCTGGCTGATGACCTTGCCATTGCCGACCGTCGCGAGCTTCACGATAGCAGGCATGGTCTCCGGATTCATCGGCGGATTAGTGGGCACGTGGATCCTGAACCTGTTCGCGCCGTGGCTGAAACCGTGGCTTGACCTATGAAGAAACTCCTGATAACGACTGACACGTTCCTGCCACGCTGGGACGGGATCGCACGGTTCCTTTCCGAGATGATCCCGGGATTGCGCGATGCGTTCCAGATCACCATCGTCTGTCCTGCGTTCCCAGGCGTCGCGCCGCAAATCCCGGGAGTTAAGCTCGTGCGTTTCCCGCTCGTGAACATCAGGTTCGGCGACATCTTCTTCAGCAGCTTCAACCGCAAACGCGTCAAGGCACTGGTGCGTGAACACGATCTCGTCTTCAACAACAGCCTCGGTCCGATAGGCATGAGCGCAATCCTGGCGGCGAAGAAGCTCAAACGCCCGGTCGTCAGCTACGTGCACAACATCGAATGGGATCTCGTGAGCAAGAGCGTCAAACGCTTCAAAAGGCTGGCGTGGTTCTCGATGAAGCTCGTGGCGCGCTGGTTCTACAATAGATGCACCTTGCTATTGGTCCCTTCGAAGGAGCTCGAGGAACTGCTCACCATCGAAGGGGTGCGCACGAAAAAGTTCGTCGTGCAGCTCGGCGTCGACACCGTGAAGTTCGTGCCGCCCGTGACGCGCACCGATGCCAAGAAGAACGTAGGCATCAACCCCGCATTGACCGTCATCGGCTACGTCGGCAGGCTCGCGCGCGAGAAGAACCTCGGCACGCTGTACAGCGCGTTCCAGAAGATAAAGAGGGAGTTCAAAGACGCGATCCTCCTGATCGTGGGCGCAGGGATCGACGAGATGACGAGACCCGATCCCCGAGTCATCTTCGTGGGCAACCAGGATGTCGTGGCGCCGTACTACCAGGCAATGGACGTCTATGTTCTGCCGTCGCTGACCGAGACGACCTCGCTTTCGACGCTCGAAGCCATGGCGTCAGGATGCGCAGTGCTATCAACACCCGTAGGTTCTATCCGGGAATACATAGATGACGGCAAGAACGGCCTGATCTTCCCGCGAAGGGACGTCAACACGCTCGCGGAACTGCTACGATTCATGTTGACGCACGAGAAGACGCGTCAAGCGCTCGGCTCGGCCGCGCGCAAGACCGTAGAAGAGACGCGCTCGTCCAAGAACGTCGTGATCCAGATACGGAACGCGTTATTGAGCGTTTGAAAAGAAAAAAAATGCCCGGGAAAGAGGGAAACCCGGGGAGAAGTCAATAAGCGGAAAGATAACCTTGCATGAATCCTTCTTCTGCGCCCGAGAGTTCGTCGTCCTCGGAAAGATCAGCCAAACGATCCTCGAAGTATACGTCGGCGGTCTCGAGCTCGTCCTCGGTGATGAAGTCCTTCTTCGGCCTCATGCCGACCACCGCAGCCCGAGCTTCGGGGGCGTACTTTTCGTGAGCCTCATTACCTGTTCATTGAACAGGTGGCGAATGGTGTTTGTCTCCAAATCAACCATGGATATCACCTCTTTGTTTGAATGGGAAGGCAGCGCCTTGCGGCGGGCCCGTCCGTCGTGAAAGAACCTCAGATTCCAGTTCTTAAATCGGCTACGCTGATAGATGTCCAGTGCCTAGTGGGGCATGAAGAAAGTCAGGGATGATGTCAGAACCTATCCAGCGTAGTCGGCTTCTCCTTCGTAGCGATGTCCACTATGGTGGTCGTGCCTTCTGCGCCGCCGATTATCTTATTGGCGGTCACGAACCCCCCTCTTTCCAGCCTATCGATCTTGCGCTGGAAAGTCTTGTACGTGCCGAAACCGCCCACTTCCTTGTACAGCCGGAACAGGTCCCCTATCTTGGAGCCAGAATTCTTCTTGACCACATCGAGGATCTGCTTCGTGTCATCTCCGAGATCGTCCGGCTTGCGGATCACGAACTCCTTCGCCTTCGTGATGGCGACGTTCGCGTGCTCGAACAGGATGCGCTTGCTGTTCGCGTACTCGGACGCCAAGGCAGCCTCACGGAACAGGAACATTCCGACCCGTATGTCCTTGGCCTCGAACGCGTAGGATGTCATGGCGTTTAGCGCGTCATCGGTGAGCGCGCCCGGGATCAAAGCCAACTCGGCACGGTGCTTCAGGATGCCGCTCACTTCCTCTTTCGAATAACTCCTGAACTCGATGATCTCCGGAGTCATACGGGAACGGATACGCTCATCGATGTCCTCGAGCCATTCCTTGTAGTTCGTGACCAAAAACACGGCTTTCTTGTACAACTCCTCCAGGATGGAGTACAGGAAGTCATGGTCCTCGACCTTGTCGACCTCATCGAAGACGAAAACGCCCGCCTTCTTGTTCACTATGTTCTTGATGACCTCGAACAATTCCTCGGTGCGCTTGTTCTGCGTGAACTTGTAGCCCAGCTGCTGGCAGATCTCCTCGAAGATCTTGAACGTGGTGTTCTTCTGCCAGCAATTGATGTATACCATCTCGACGTCGTCCGTCGTGTCCTCGAGCTCGCGCAACACCCACTTGATGGCTGCGGTCTTGCCGACGCCCGGCGGCCCGTGAACGAGCGCGTTCCTACCAGGCCGGCCCTCGAGCAAAGGCCGGATGCACGCGGCGGCGCGCTTCTGCTGCAACTCTCTATAAGGAAGAAGCTTAGGGACGAACTCGAGGTCGAGCGCGTCCTCGTTCCTGAAGAGCGTCTCACCACCCTTTTGCGAAAACAACCCCATCACCAAGAATAGCGACGGTGATGTTATATAAAGTTTTGTGGGGTGCAGTCAACGCAACCGGCGCCCGCACTTCCAGCAGAAATTCGTGCCCGCGTGCACCTGCGCACGGCACTTGGGGCACAGGAAGTACTTCGGCAGCTCGCGCGGGATGACCCTCTTCTCGAGCCTCGATTCCTTCTTGCGGAAGACGAACGACAGCAGGATCCTCGCGACGCCGATGCCGATGAAAACCAAGCCGAAGTAGAAGAAGAAGGTGAAGTTTCCACCGACGCGCAGCGAGAGATAGCTAACGCCCGCTCCGATGCCCAACCAAACGATAGCGGGGATTTTTGCCATTCACTTCTTGATCTCGATGGTCTTGAACCCGCAATACTTCTGCAAGGGCTCTGGGATGTGGATCGTGCCGTCCTTGTCCTGGTTGTTCTCAAGTATCGCCACGATAGGACGCGTGTCCGTGATGAGCGTGGCGTTCAGCGTGTGCACGAACCCCCTCTCTCCTTTGTCCTGATACCTGATGTTCAAGCGGCGCGATTGGTAATCCGCCGCGTTCGATGACGAGCCCATCTCGCGCCAAGCGTTCTGGACAGGCATCCAGGCCTCGTAGTCATAGGTCTTCGACATCGCGACGCCCGTGTCACCTGAACACAGCGTGACCTGCCTGAACGGGATGCCGAGAGTCTTCCAGAACTCGATTGCGTTGGCCGTGAGCTCCTCGTGCAGTTTCCACGAGTCCTCTGGCTTGCACACGATGATCTGCTCTATCTTGTTGAACTGGTGCACGCGGAAGATGCCCTTCTGGTCGCGGCCGTGCGCGCCTGCCTCCTTACGGTAACAGGGCGAGATGCCGAACAGCTTGATAGGAAAATCCTTCGCCTCCAAAGTCTCATCCATGAACTCGGAAACAAGCGGATGCTCTGACGTCGCGATGGCGTACAAGTCCTCCCCCTCCACCTTGTACAAAGCTTCCTCGAACGCGCCCATGTCTGTGACACCCTCGTAAGCCTTGCGATTGATGAAGTGCGGCGGCACGATCATGGTATGGCCCTTCTTGGTCATGAAGTCAACGCCGTACTCCATGATCGCGAGCTGCAGCCGCGCGAGCTTGCCCTTCAGGAAATACCATCGCGCGCCGGATATCTTCGCCGCGCGGTCCAAGTCAGCCAGACCACCGAGCGTGACGAGATCTATGTGGCTCAACGGCTCGAAATCGTGCTTCGTCTGTTTGCCGAACACTTTGACGACCTTGCTCTCGGTCTCGTCCTTGCCGATAGGGACCGATTCGTGCAGAAGGTTCGGGATGCGCAGCATTATGTCGCGGAACGATTGTTCAAGCTCGGCAAGTTTCGTCTCATTGTTCGCGATATGCGCGGGAATCTGTTTAGCTTCCTCTAGGAGCGTTTTTACGTCTTTCCCCGCCTTGCGCGCGACATTGATCTCCTCAGAAACCTTGTTGCGCCTCGCACGGAGCTCGTCAGTCTCGCCCTTCAGTTTCCGGACCTGCTCGTCCAGCTTAAGGACGTCGTCGACCATCTTGATGTATTCGGGCTTGTTCCTCTTCTTGAGGTTCGCCTTCACTTCGTCCGGCTTCTCACGGATGAGTTTGATGTCGAGCATAGACTTGGTTCCCTCAACAGCCGATATAAATGTTTCTCAAAAAAAGAAAGAACAAAATCAGATTCTCTTGCCGACCCAGTTCCAGATGCCTGCGAAGACTCCGCCCACAATCGCGCCGCAGACGAACGCCAGGACGACGCCTACTACGGCGGTCCCGAGACTGAACTGAGCGATGCCCGCCGACATGATGACGAAATGGTACGCCATCTTCCAATTCAACCACTGCTGCGCGAAGCCGACGGCGACCGCGACGCTCCACAACGCGTGGAACAACGCGAACGTCAGACCAAGCGATAACGCGGTCTGTTTTGCATTCAATGCTGCCATAGTTCACCTCTTTCTTATATCAACGATCGCCTTGAACCCACCATAGGCCATGCGCTTCATATCGAACGGCATCTCCTTCTCCTTATGGGTGTCTGCGCTGAACTCCTTCATCACCTTCGCGGTCACCTTGTTGCGATGCGCCTTCGACTTGTACACGATGAACGAGAACACGACCGTCTCGCCCTTCTTGGCGCGGGCCATCTTGGCGAACTTCAGGGTGGACCACTTGGACTTCAGATCATCACCTGCGCACTCGAAGTACTCCAGCGCGCCGTGCCTTCGCCACGCCTTCCCCGCTGCTTGCGCCAGCTTGCGGTAGGCGTTCAGCTTCCTCTTCGGCACCGGCAGAACGAATCCGTCTACGTAGGTCATTGTCTCATCCTCCTTCGTGCATGAAATCCATACTCCACCGCCCGGACACAATCAGAACGGAACGTTCTGATGTGCACGAGAACGCTTGCGTTCTCGTAGCAACCTCGCACCCTTGGTGCTCGGAGCCCGGACGTTGCATCGACTACAAACCCGAGTTCTCACCCGGATTAACGAATCAACGCCACCGCCCGGATTTGAACCGGGAAATCCGTGAGGAAAGTGGATTAGCAATCCACCGCAATACCAGGTTATGCGACGGTGGCATGAATGATGCCATACCTTCCTTTCTGAGGCTCTCTTTTAAAGGTTTCTTCGTGACACGCACAAACATTTATAAAAGCCCCAGAACCGCTTCAACACATCCTCAGCGGGGTGGGGAAGCTTGGAGTTCCCGGCGGGCTCATAACCCGCAGCTCGCACGTTCAAATCGTGCCCCCGCTATTTTTTCGCCTACTGATACGGCTTCGGTCGCGTCACGTCGGTCCGCAACCGGTGCTGTATCTGAGAAAGGATCTCCTCAAAGCTTTTGTGCACGGCGCGCGGCAATTCGTAATCGTCGTTCTTGGAGCTCTCGAAAACGAATCCCGGAGAGACGGCCCGCACGTGCAGCGTGTAGCGTCGGCGTTTCTCCTTCCCTTCAAGCTTTCCGCCGGTCGTGACATGCACGACTACGTTGGTGACGTTGTGCATCTCGCGCTTGATCTTCTCGAAGTATTCCGTCGAAAGGGACTGAACCGTGTCCTGCTCGCCGGGCTCGAGCTCGCGCACGCCCGCGAACTGGATGACTTCTGTCGCGCCGTACTTTGGGACTTCTTTTTTCATCAACACCACCCTTTAGTCATACTTCCCTAACGATTGTTGCGAGGCGTTCTTAAATGTTTTCCAACTGTGACGGAAAATCTCGGGAAACTTGTCCCAGTAGCTCTCGACAAACGCTTTTGTCTTCGGGTCCGAGATGTAGCCTGACCCGAAATCGACACCGAGTTTCTTGCGCAGTTCCGCGATCTCGCGGTCGCGCTCGACCTTCGCCAGGATGCTCGCCGCTCCGACTACGACGTAATCCGTGTCTGCGTGGTGCGCGCACGTGAGCGCGGTCTTGTGCACCAGTTTTTTCTCTATGAATTGCGAGTAGGCCTTGAGGTTTGGGCTGGGACAGTCGAGGATCGTAGAATCAGGCTTCAGCGCATCGATGAGCTCGACCGCCTTGTTCGCCTCCAGCCAGTTAAGGTTGAGGCCGTCCTTGGACTGCACGGCATCATCAATCTCGTCCGGAGGGATGCGGATGACCTTGTGCGCCTTGACCAGCTTCTTGACCTGGTCGTACAATTGCTCGCGCTTCTTGGGAGTCAAAAGCTTCGAGTCCTTGACGCCGAGCGCCTTGAGCGCGCCCTCCTGGCCTGCCTCGATGACGACGCCGCAGATGTGCAAGGAACCGATTATGGGACCTCTACCGGCCTCGTCGATGCCGCAAACAGTAGGCATACGTCCTTCGGGAGAGGATTGGCTTTTATACCTTTGCCTATTATATTTCAATATAGAAATCAATAAATTGATAAGCAAAGATTTTATATAGCAACAAAGGAGGTTTTCGTAGTGCGTCATGTCTGAAGAGCAGCTTCCAAAAGGAGGGGATGGAACACCAGCCGTCCCAGAACCGGTTTCTCAAGTACTTGAAACACCGAAAGACACGCTCCCTGGCGCGAGCTCCCCCGGCACTGTTGAGGCACAACCAACGCCGAGCCAGTCAACCACTGGTCTCACGAAGATCAACAAGCTCATCATGGAGGGCTTCAAGAGTTTCGGCAAACGCACCGAACTCCTGTTCGACAAGGACTTCAACGTCATCATCGGACCCAACGGCTCGGGAAAATCCAACGTGCTCGACGCTTTATGCTTCGTACTCGGAAAGACGAGCGCGAAATCGATGCGCGCAGAGAAGACCAGCAACCTGATCTACAACGGCGGCAAGACAAAGAACCCCGCCAAGCAGGCCGAAGTCAGCATCGTGTTCGACAACAGCAAGAGCATCTTCCCCACGCCGGAAGCGGAGGTCAAGGTCACGCGTCTTGTCCGCGCGGACGGCCAGAGCAAGTACAAGATCAACGGCAAGACAAGGACGCGACAGGAGATCCTAGACCTGATGAGCTTCGCCAAGATCGAGCCGAACGGATACAACATCATCCTGCAAGGCGACATCGTACACTTCTGCGAGATGCCCTCCGTCGAACGCAGGCAGACTGTCGAGGAGATCGCGGGCATCGGCGTGTACGAAGAGAAGAAACAGCACGCGCTCAACGACCTCCAGAAAGTCGAGGCAAACCTCGGCCAGGTCGGCATCATCCTCAAGGAACGCGAAAGCTACCTCAAGGACCTGAAGAAGGACCGCGACCAGGCAGTGAAGTTCAAGGAGCTCAACGACAGGCTCAGACAGAACAAGGCCACGATCGTCAAGCGCCAACTCGACGGCAAAGACGCAGACACCAAAAAGGTCGAGGACAAGGTAGGCAGCTACCGCGAGAAGTTCGACAAACTCCAGGGCCAGGTCAAGGCCGTGCGAGAGAATATCCAGTCCAAACGCGCAGAGATCTCGCGGATCGACCAGGAAGTCCAGCAGAAAGGCGAACAGGAACAGGTCGCGATGCAGAAAGACGTCGAGACATTGCGCGTCGACATCGCCACGCAAAGGACGCGTTTGAGTTCCGTCCACACCGAGCTCGGCAGGATAGCGCAGCGCAAAGACCAACTCTCAAAGTCGCTCGAAGAGCTCGGCCAGAAGCTCACCGACACGAAGCAACAGAAGCAGGACCTCGAATCGCGCAAAACTAACCTCCAGCGAGAGCTCACGGCGCACGAGAAGAAGCTCGCAGACTTCAAGAAGAAGCACCAGCTCGGCGAAGACAACGACTTCGACAAGCAGATAATGGACTCCGACAAGGACGCCGAGGAGAAGCAGAAAGCGCTCTCGCAACTGCGAGAAGAACAACAGAATCTCCTGCGCGAGAAGGACAAGATCGAGTTCCAGCTGCAGACCATCGACCAACAGATCGAGAAGATGCACGACCTCGAGAAGGAGCACACGACCGAGATCAAGGCTTTGAAACAGCGCAAGGACGAGTTCAAGAAAGCCGTGCTCGAGCTCAACCAATACCTCAACAAGGACTCCGAGATGGCCGCGCAACTCGCACAGTCCAAGCAGAAGCTCCTCAAGCATTCCGAAGAACTGGCCCGCCTGGAAGTCCGAAACGCGAGCGCACAGGAAGCGATCGCAGGCAACCTCGCGGTCAAGAAAGTCATCGAGAACCGACAGCAACTCGGCGACATCTTCGGCACCGTGGCCGAGCTCGGTAACACGGACAAGAAGCACAGCTTCGCGCTCGAGGTCGCGGCCGCGAACAGGATCCACAGCGTCGTCGTCGAGGACGACAAGGTCGCCGCCAAATGCATCAAGTTCCTCAAGGAGAACAAGTTCGGTACGGCGACCTTCCTGCCGCTGAACAAGATCAAAGGGAACGCAGTCAAGTCCGAGCACAAGGATTTTCTCAAGCAGAAGGGCGTGATCGGTTTCGCGATAGACCTCATAAAGTTCGAGCCGCGATTCAAGGACGTGTTCTCGTACGTGTTCGGCAACACGCTCGTCGTCGACAGCATCGATACGGCGCGCAGGATCGGCGTGGGTACGATCAAGATGGTCACGCTAGACGGCGACCTATGCGAGGTCTCCGGCGCCATGGTCGGCGGCTACCACGCGAAGAAACAAGGAGCGTTCAAGGAACAGGAATTGTCGGGAAGCATCGACACTATCCGAGAAGACATCAACAGCCTCCAAGCGTTCGTCTCGAAACTCCAGACAGACAAGACAGCGAACGAGGATGCCATCCAACGATTGCGCGAATTCAAGGCAAACCTGGAAGGCGAGATCATCAAGACAGAGAAGTCCCTGCATCTCGACACGTCCGACCTCGACGCGAGCAAGGGCTACAAGGACGAACTCAAGAAATCCCTCGCAGAAGTGAGCAAGAAGCTCGACAGCATCACTGACACGATCACGGACGCGACGCAGGCATTGGCGCAGATCAAGACGAAGAAGCAGCAGTTGCATGACAAGATCGCCGAATTGAGGCGCCCGACGGTCATCGCCGAACTCAACGCGTACGAGGAGCACCGCAAGAAGCTCTCGGACGAGAGCATCCTAATCACGGCAGACCTGAAGAACGTCGAAGCGCAACTGACAGACGTGCTCGGACGCGACCACGAGAACACGCTCAAGATCCTCAAGGACCTCGAAAAGGAAGCCGAGACGTTCAAGGCCGAGAGCAAGGAGCTCGACGCCAGGACGAAGGAACAGGAGAGGTCCCTGAAGCAGAAGGAGAAAGCGCAAGCGGAGTTCCAGAGCAAGTTCAAGGACCTCTTCACCAAGCGCAACAAGTTGTCTGACGAGATAACCGTGCTCGAGAACAAGGCGTTCACGGTCGAAGAGAACTCGCGCAAGGAAGAGCTCCAGATGAACACGCTCAGCATCGAGGAAGCGCGCCTGAAGGCCGAGCGCTCGGCGCTCACGGCCGAGTTCGAGCAGTACGCGGGCGTCGAGCTGTCCGAGAAGCCCGACGACGTGCTCAAGAAGGAGATCGGCGAGTGCGAGAAGATGCGCGAGAACATCGGTTCGGTGAACCTGCGCGCGCTAGAGATCTACGACACGGTCGAGAACGAGTACAATGGTTTGCTGCAGAAGAAGGAGACGCTCGCCAAGGAGAAAGAGGATGTCGTCGGGCTCATGAACGAGATCGAGGGCAAGAAGCGTGAACTATTCCTCCAAACGCTCGCGGTCGTCAAGCAGAACTTCCAGACCATCTTCTCGGCGTTGTCGACGAAAGGCGAAGCCGACCTGGAACTCGAGACGCCGGAGAACCCATTCGAAGGCGGCCTCAACGTCAAGGTGCGCCTGGTGGGCAACAAGTTCCTCGACATCAGGTCATTATCAGGCGGCGAGAAGACCATGACAGCGCTCGCGTTCATCTTCGCCATCCAGGAACACGCTCCGGCGAGCTTCTACGTCCTCGATGAGGTCGACGCCGCGCTCGACAAGCACAACTCGGACAAACTAGCGAAGCTCATCAAGAAGTACTGCGACCGGGCGCAATACATCGTCATCTCGCACAACGACAACGTCATCGGCGAAGCCTCCACGTTGTACGGTGTCAGCCTCGCCGACCACGGCGTCAGCAACGTCGTCGGCATCAAGGTATGAAACGCGTCATTCTCATCGGGGGCTCGCCCACCGCCGGCAAAAGCCACACGGCGAGAAAACTCGCAGAAGCGCTCAAGTTGCCTTGGATCTCCACCGACACCATTCGAGAACAAATGAGAAATATCGTGAGTAAAAAGGACTTTCCTCAACTGTTTCATCATGCCAAAGCCACACCAAATAGGGCAGTCGAGTTCTTAACACACAATACTGCTGAAGAGATTGTAAGACACCAGAACGAAGAAAGTGTCGATGTCTGGAAAGGAGTCATAGCGCTTGTCGAGACCGATTATGTCTGGGAATCGTTCGTTGTTGAGGGTGTGGCTGTTTTGCCACGCTTGGTTGCTAAATTGCGTAAGAACCGCAAGGACATCAAAGCGGTTTTCCTCATTGATGAGAACAAGGCGCGCGTGAGAAAGACCATCTTCACGCGCGGATTATGGGACGACGCATGGAAATACCCCGATAGCATCAAAGAAAAGGAAGTCGAGTGGGTCCTTGCGTTCAACAAGTACATCAAAAAGGAAGCGAAGAAATATCGCTTGCCTGTCGTCAGCATCGACACCCGCAAGAACAATCTTAAGCGAATGAAGAAACTCCTCAGAGTGAATGCATGAAACGCGTCTTCATCGTGCACGGCTGGGAATTCTCGCCAGAACAGCACTGGTATCAGTGGCTCAAGAAAGAGCTGGAGAAGAAGGGATTCAAAGTCATCGTACCTTCGATGCCTAACACCGCTGCACCGAAAATAGAATCATGGGTGAAGACCCTCTCCAACACCGTCGGGACGCCTGACAAAGACACAGTGTTGGTCGGTCACAGCATCGGCTGCCAAGCCATCCTCCGTTACCTGCAGAAAAACGGTCCTGTCTGCGGCTGCGTTCTCGTCGCGCCATGGTTCACCTTGACCCCTGCAGCGCTTCCCGACGACGACTACCAAGCAATCGCAAAACCCTGGCTCGAGACCCCAATCACGTTCACCAAAGTCAAGACGATCGCAATCTTCTCTGACGACGACCCATACGTTCCCCAGGAGAATATCACTCTGATGGAACAACGTGCCGGGGCGAAGATCGTGCTGGACAAAGAGAAAGGGCATTTCACTAGCGACGAGGGCGCAACGACGCTCCCAAGCGCGTTGAAAGCCGTCCTCGAGCTCGCGAAATGATTTTCTATATTTTATAATCACAAACATTATAAGTCCAGAAAACACCATTTTCCCGCATGGACGTCATCACGAAAGACGACTTCGTGCAGAACCTGAGCAGATACTACAAGCAAATAAAGGAAGGCAAACTCTTCATACACCCCACTGACACGATCTACGGAATCGGGTGCGACGCGACGAACTCCAAGGCCGTGCTGCACGCCCGCGACGCAAAGAACCGCCACACGAAGGCGTTCAGCGTCATCGCGCCCGGCAAGGATTGGATCCGCGAAAACTGCACGGTCACGAAAGAAGGCGAGAAGTGGCTCGAGAAGCTCCCGGGACCGTACACGCTCATCTTCCACCTCAAGAAGAAATACGCCATCGCGCCGGAAGTGAACCCTGCACAGGACACGCTCGCGGTGAGGATCCCGTCGCACTGGTTCAGCAAAGCCGCGCAGGAGCTCAACATCCCGATCATCACGACGGCAGCCAACAAGGTCGGACAGCTCTTCATGACGACGCTCGACGACCTCGACCCCGACATCGCCAAACACGTCGATTTCACGATCTACGAAGGCGAGAAGAAGGCTAAGCACAGCACCGTGATCGACGTCACGCAAGGCGGGAAGATAGTTTACTGACGCTCCCCGCTCGTTCTCCCCCGGCACGATTGACGTAGCTTTATCGGTATTTATCAGATAGCCAAACACCACCACCAACCTGCTTGGGGCAGCAATGCCTGGGACGGGGGCGACACCGACGTTTTGCCAAACATTTATAAAGCTCCCGTCGGTAAACGGGTTAGGGTGTTCTGAGAATAATATGACCGCAGACAAGCTAAAGATACTCGCCGTAGGAGACGTGCATGGCGACAAGGCCTTCATCAAGAGCCTTGCCGACACCGCAGCGAAGGAGAACGTCGATTTGGTGGTCCTCGCGGGCGACCTCACGTACGCGGACCAGAGCACGGACGGCATCATCGGACCGTTCCTCGCGAAAGGAAAGAAAGTCCTGTTGGTGCACGGCAACCACGAGACACCCGCGACAGCCGACTTTCTGGCGCAACTCTACAACGCGACGAACCTCCACGGATACGGAATCGAATTGAAAGGCATCGGAATCTTCGGCGCAGGCGGCGCCGCCATAGGACCCAACCCGACGAGCGCAACAGACATCTACGAAAACCTGAAGCACGCGCACGACAAGGTCAAGCACCTTGCGCGCAAACTAATGGTCGTCCACGAGCACCCGAGCGATTCCAAGATGGAGATCGGCGGCATGTTCCCGGGCAGCTGGGCCGTGCGAAAGGCCGCGGAGACGTTCAAACCCGACATCGTCGTCTGCGGTCACATCCACGAGGCAGGCGGCATCGAAGAGAAGATCGGCAAGACACGCGTAATCAACGTGGCACGCACGCCGAAAATCATCGAACTCTAGTTCTGGCGAATTTCAATGCGCCGAGCAAACCCAATTCATCATTCAGCACGAGATGCACGGGAATGAGCTCCAACAGGCGCCGCATGCGGCGATTGTCATGATAGTGCTTGGCGAACGCAGACGTGCGGATGAACGGCACGAGGTGACGCACGACGCCACCAGCGAGATACACACCGCCGAGCGCCTTGCCGGTCAGCGCGACGCGCTGCGTCTCGTGCATCAACGCATGCGTGAACAACTCGATTGCGCCCTTGCACAACGGATCGTTCCTGTATGCGCCTTCCGTGATCGCCCGCGCGCCTTGAGTCCTGAGCGCCTCCCGCATCTGAGGATCCTGTCGGGCGAACTGGCGATGCTTGAGAAAGTCATAGATGTTCCGCAAGCCAGGACCTGACAAGACCGCTTCCGTGCCCGCGTACCCTAGAGTCTTCCGCAGATGCGTCTTCAACTCCCACTCGAGCGCAGTCCTCGGCGCGAAGTCGGCGTGGCCGCCCTCGCTCGCGATGACATCGTGATGCGTGCCGGTCCAATGCAAAAACGCCATTCCGAGGCCTGTGCCTGGCGCGAGCAACGCCTTCGTCGCGTTACCGGTGTGACGCTTGCCGACGGCCAATGCGGCGTCATGAGGGAGCAGCTGCGGCAACCCGAACGCCATCGCTTCCACATCGTTGATCAATCCCACCGGGCAGCCGAGAGTCCTGGCAAGCTTGCGAGCGTCAAGCGTCCAGCGCAGGTTCGTCGTTTTTACCACGCCGTTGATGACCGGGCCTGGCGCGCCGAAGCACGCACTCGTGACATCATGCTTGCCGATGAATTCTTTCAGCAACTCATCGAACGAAGGATAATCCTTGCTCGCGAAGCGCCTCTTGGCCTGCAATCCGTGCTCGTCATGGATGGCGAGGATGGTCTTGGTCGCGCCGATGTCACCAGCAAGGATCGACATATTCAGTACTGCTGCAGCAGATCCTCGATGCTCGCGCCTATACAGCACGGCAATCCCAACGCGACAACCATATTGCGCAGATGCTCAGGACCCACAAGAAGGAAATTTATCCCGTAGAGATAGATGAGGAACCAAGACACCACGAAACCGATCACCAAATAGGAAGCGAGGCGTTTCACCCAGAACTGGCCGAACCTGCGTTGCGACTTGTTGCGCACACGCGCATAGCCTATGTAATAGATCTCACTCGACAGTATGACTATTGTGGTGGCGATGATGAACCAGATGTGCGTGTCCGTGAGCTTCTGGGTCACATCGATGAACAGCCCTTTAGGGACGAAAGTGAGACCGAAGATGAGCGCCCCGAACGCGGCGCCCACCACGCGCTTCATGTTGAAATGGTGCGGTACGCGCTCCACCATCTCCTCACGGATGAATCTCACGTCTTCTGCGACCTGTTTCAACGCGGGTTTGGCCATGCTAGTAGACTTCTACCGGGAATTCTTTATCGTCTTCTTTCTTCGGATTGCCCCACAGGTCCACCTTCTGCGGTTCTTGGGGCGCATTGAGTTCCTTTAGGACTTCGACAGATGGAGCGGGCGCGGGAGATTCAGGCGGGCTTGTCGGAGCCGGCGACGAGTCGAAGAAGTTCGACAAGGCACTGCCGCCTGATGGAGCAGGACTGTCGAAGATGTTGGATGGTTGCGCGACCTCCTGGACGGACTCGCCGACTATGCCCTTGAGCAATGCGATTATCCTGCGGATGTGGTCGTGAGAATCCGACGCCGTGTCTATCGTGATCTTCATGTCGCCTCTTTCGTGGAAAACACATATGTCCTGGTTTAAAAATGTTTGCCGCACTGGACATCCGTGCGTGAAATATAAAAACAGATCAATCCGTTTCCATCATCGTGATTTCTTCCACACCCGCATTTGCTGAATTGTGTGGCATCCATGCAGGTGACGGTTGGATATCTTCGTACAATTATGAGATTGGTTACGGAACGGCAACGTACGAAGCTCCGTATTTCCTGTATGTCATGAATCTGTATCAAGAATGCTTACCATTGAAAGAAAATATCAGGATCTTATGGCGAAGAGCGATTGAATTGAGAATACAATCCAAGGAATGCCAGCAGATTCTTCAGGAAGCGGGGTTTCCGCGGGGCAGCAAGCTCGACCATCTACGGATTCCTGCATTTGTTTGGTCGAAACCTGAATATTTACGCAGATTTCTGCGAGGCGTGATGGATACTGATGGCCACGTGCATTGGAGGAAAAGTGTCAACCGCAAGTACTTGGTTCTGACTTGGACGACTGCATCAGACGCATTTGCTAGCGACATCGTTCGTGCGCTGCACGTGCTGGATCTGTGCGCCCATGAGCAAACGTTCATTCCGCGATACAAAGACCGCATAAGAAGGCGTCGGGTACACTGCATCTCCATCAGTAGAAAGAGCGATGTCGTATTCTACTTGAGACATATAGGATTCAAAAATCCGCGAAGATGGGAACAAGTTTTACGAAACAAAGAGGAATTGCTCAGATACAACACCGCAAACCTTTTTAAGCAAACCCCGGAATTCTCGACGTTACGGGCTCGTAGTTTAGCGGTATAACGCGGCTCTCACACAGCCGAGGTCCCCGGTTCGAATCCGGGCGGGCCCATCGATGTTCAAGAACCGCGCCGATGCAGGCAGGAAACTCGCGAAACAGCTGAAGGCTGGAAAGAGGACCGTCGTTCTTGGCCTGCCTCGCGGCGGCGTCGTAACCGCAGCAGAGGTCGCGAAGGCGCTAAAGGTGCCGCTTGACATCATCGTGACCAAGAAACTCGGCTACCCGCGCGATCCCGAATATGGCATCGGCGCAGTAGGGCTGAAAACCGACGTCATCGACCGTGCGGGCGTCGATCCTGCGTACATCAAAAGAGAAATCGCACAACTCCGCAAGCAGGTAAAGGAACGTTACCAGAACCTGCGCGGCAAAAGGAAGATGCCTGCGCTAGCCGGAAAGATGGTCATCATAGTCGATGACGGCATGGCGACCGGCGCGAGCATGGAAGCCGCGGTCAAGGAAGTAGCGACACAAAAACCTGCAAAGGTGATCGTGGCGGTGCCTGTAGCGCATCCCGACGCGGTACGCCGCATCGAACGCATCGCGGAAGTCATCTGCCTCGAACAGCCATGGAGATTCCTCGCGGTCGGCGAGTTCTACGAGGACTTCCGTGAAGTCACTGAAGAGGATGTGAAGAAGTTCTTGAAGAAACCTTTATAAGCAGCCAAACGACCATTTCGATCGCCATATTCGGGGCTGTGGTCCACGGCAGAGATGCGCTCTGCCTAGACCAGCAACCCCTCGTATCGACTGAAAACCAAAACTCGGGGCTGTGGTCTAACTTGGTTATGACTGAAGGTTCGGGACCTTCAAATCCCGGTTCAAATCCGGGCAGCCTCATGCACCGCCGGGGTTTCAGGGGCGCGGCGCTAGAGCGCCCCTGAGCACCTGCGTTTCCGAACATGATCAATCCGCGCTATCTCCAAACGACAGTCCTCGCACGCCTGCGGAAACGGTACGCTGCGAACAAACCCTTTCCCCATGCGCAGCTCAAGGACTTCTTCGATGTGAAACAACTCCGCAAAGTCAAACACGCTCTGCTGAACGAGCGATTCGTCGAAGCGGAAGCGGACCTTTTCTCATTCCAGCAGTGCGATGATCTGAAGCACAGCAAGAACCGGACACTGCGAGAATTCCGTTCATTCCTGCGTTCGCCGCGATTCCTATCATTGCTCTCCTACATCACCGGCGAGAACCTCTCGGCCACGATCGACATCTCAGGCTTCATCTACGACGACACCGACCACCTGCTTCCGCATGACGACAAGCTCGAAGGCAGGAAGCTCGCATTCGTGCTCAATCTTTCAACCATGACCGCAAAAGATGGCGGGCAACTTGACTTGTTCAAAGGAAACAATGTCGCGAAATCCTATCTGCCCGCGTTCAACTCTCTCGTCGTCTTCACGGTCAAGCCCGGAACGACGATGCACCAGGTGCGCGAGGTGCTGACAGACGAGAAACGCATCACGCTTGCGGGGTGGATACACGGGAACGAACGTTCCCGGGTGCATGAGAACCGGAGGTCTGAGTAGCACATGGTTAATCTCTCGGACTGGATAAACCAGACATACCTCGACAAAGGCGTCGTCGAGGAGATGCGCGCGGTCTTCGCGAAGAACAGGCAATTATTGCTTCCCGACTTCCTGTGCAAGGACTCCTACAAGCATGCGATGCGACTCGCCCGATCCGCGGCGTTCAAACGCGCGTATGTCCCTGACCAGATGTCGTGCGCGTTCGCGATGCGGCAAGACGCGTTCCTGCGCTTCCTCGCTTCAGAGCGATTCGCGTCATATGTTCAACTAATCACAGGCACGAAATCTGGAAAACGAGCGTTCTACACCGAATTGCGCGCAAGGGACTACACAGTCATCAAGGACCTCCCCCAGACATGGAAACTCCTCACGCACCTCTTCCTGTCCCCCTGGAACGCCCACTGGGGCGGACGCATGATCTTCCGCGACGCCGAAGGCAACCACACGCACAGTCCGCCGGCGCAAAACACGTTGCTGTTGACCGGGAACAGAAAGGGGTTGCACGGATACGTCGAATACGTCAACCATCACGCTGGAAAGAGAACGACCATCACCGCGAACGTTTAGCCGAACAGGCGCTGATAGTTCAGCCAGACATTGTTCGCGACTTCCTCGACCGCGAATTTCTTGACGCCTGCGATGAACTTGACGCTCTCGAGCACGTTCTTGGGCTCGTTGCGCTCGCCAGCGACCGGCCCGAGCCACGGCGAATCCGTCTCGGTGAGCAGTTGATTGATGTTGAAGACATCGCAGATCATCCTATAATGCTCCAGACGCACGCACACCGGAGGTACGCTCGCGTAAAACCCGAGATCCGCTGCTTTGCGAGCGACGCTTTTCCTGGCGCCGAAGCTGTGCAAGTCCACTTTTTTCACATTGCTGGACTCCAGCATCTCGACAGTCTCCTTCTCCGCGTTGCGGGTGTGCACGATCAAAGGCTTCTTTATCTTCTCCGCGAGATCGATGACTTTCTGGAAGTTCTGCCGCATCACGAGTTGCAGATGCGGCTCCTTGACGAACTTGAAGTCCAGACCCACTTCACCTATGCCTATTATCCTGTCCCTCTGCGACTTGATGAATTCGAGCTCCTTGTCGAGATCGATCTTGTGCACCGGACGCGTCAATCCCGAATCGCCTTCGAGATCGAGCCCTAGCGCGTCGATCGGGTACGCTCCGAGCGCGGGTTTGAGGATTGGATCCATCTCGCAGAGCTTCAGCACCTCGCGGTTGGTCGGCTCGTTCACGCCGTTCACGATGATGGATCTCACGCCCGCGGCTTTCGCCCTCTCGACCACCTCTTTCAAGTCAGTCTTGAACAGCTCGTGCTGCAGGTGCGCGTGGACATCGACGAGGAACATGCCTTGCAGGTGACCTCAATAGCTTTAAAAGCGTATGCCCGTTCCCCCGACGATAGTGCCCTCGTAGTATAACTTGGATAGTACGCGGCCCTCCGAAGGCTGCAGTCGGGGTTCAAATCCCCGCGGGGGCGTTCAATGCACTTCTTCCGTGCGTTCCTCTTTCACGAACAGGAACACGATGAAGGACAGCACGAAGAACACTAGCAAGGACAGCACCGCGAGGCGCTGGTTGCCGGTCGCGGCGGATACGCCGCCGAACACCAGCGGACCGAGCGTCGCGGACAGCTTCGACGCGAGCGCATTGAAACCGAACAGTTCGGTCGATTTCCCCAAGGGCACGATCAGGCTCAGCAACGAGCGTCCGACGGCTTGGCTGGACCCGACGACGGCGCCGGTGAGCACGGCAAGCGCGTAGAACATCGCGGGCGTCTCTACGACAGACATCCACACGGTCACCACTACCCATCCCGCGACCGCACAGAGCAGGACACGCTTGCTCCCGAAACGGTCCGCCACCTTTCCCGCGAGCGGCGTCACGATGAACCCGACCGCTTGGACGATCAGGAACAGCACGAACACCGCAGACAGCGGCAGACCGAGCGTCGTCGTCGCGAAGATTCCGGTGAAGCTGAAGATCGTCACGAGACCGTCGTTCAACAGATAGAACGCCAAGAAAAAGAGGAACACGTTCTTGTATTCATGGACATGGGAAAGCGTGTGCATAACCCGCCGAAATCCGTGCCGAACGAACGCGCCGGCCTGCGCGACGCCTCGATCGCGGACCCAGAGAAACGCGGGCAGCGCGAACACGAGGAAGAACAGCGCGATCAGTGGAAACGCGAACCTGACTGTAGGCGCATCGATTCCCGCTCTGTACAACGGCAGGAGGAGTATCGCAGCGAGCGCGCCGCCGAGATAACCGAGCCCCCACGCGAACCCTGACACGGTGCCAGCGTGCTGCGGTTTCGCGATCACGGTGAGGAAACTGTCGTACAGCACGATGGCGTTCTCGAACGCGTAATTCGTGATGATGAACAGGATGCTCGCGAGCACAACGGTCCCGGGGCCGGTGAAGTACAGCGACGCTGTCCCGAAAACGGCGACAAGCACGAAGAAGACGAACACCGGCTTGCGTCGCGCGGCAGCATCCGCGCTCGCACCGATGAACGGCGCGCTCAACCCACCCAACAGGATACTCACCGACACGATGATGCCCCACCACAGGTCCGCGTTCGGTCCGCCGCCCACGATGACGTCGCGGAAATAGACCGAGAACAGAAGCGAGATGATGAGCAAAGAATATGACGAGTTCGCGAAGTCGAAGAACGCCCAACTCACGACCTCTTTCTTGTTCGGGATGCCCTTTAGGAACACAGCTTATGGGAAGACGTGCGCGTTATAAACCTTGCTTTGCGCCCCGGCTCTGCTGTTGCCACGATTGACGTGGTTTTACGGGCAGAACGTAGCGTTCTGCTGTACAGCCGAGACCTTCGGGCTCGGCATGTATCGCAATCGATTCGAAAGCAGAAATGCCACCACAAACTTGCTGGGAAACTCACGCCTGAGACGACTCACTGACCCTGGAACGCCGCCGCGACGATCAGCGGGAACAGTATGGTGGCATCGCCGAACACCTTCACGTGATCGGCGTCGGCCGCGATCTTGCCCCAAGAGACGGCCTCTTCTGGCTCTGCGCCCGAGTCAGAACCGTCGTATTCGACCGCGGTGTTGACGTACACCGCGTATTTCGCGCCCTCGCGGAACATGTTGGCGTTGCAGATCATGTGCTTCACGAGCCCTGCGCCGAGCACGATGATTCCGGTCGAAGGCGCGTTGATCGCGAGGTCGTTGAGCTTCGACGCGTCCTGCGCGATCTCGAGCCTAAGCTCCGGATGGTTGACGCGGAAGAAGTACATTATGTCGCCGATGCTGCCGTCAGTGATGGCGTGGCAGAACACGGGGATCTTGTGCTTGGCAGCCCAGTAATAGATGCTCTCGGGATTATCGATGCGCTCGCCCATAAGCCAGATGAGCTCGCTCGGCGTGATGAGATGCCCTGTCTTCTTCTGTTCCGCGAGAACGTCGTTCAGGATCGGGGTCAGGAAGTCCTCGAATGCGCAGTACCTGTCATTCGGCACGAAGATGTTGCCCGTGCGGTTGATGCCTTGCTCGCGCAACGCTGCGCCCTTAGCGCGGAAGTCGCCCAGCACGAAAGGCTTCATGCACTTGATGAAGTCCTCCTCGATGCCGCCCGCGGTCGTCACGAGCACGTCCACCATGTTGTGCTTGACCAAGTGCAGGATGGCCTCGCGCACGCCTGACGAGACCATGTTGCTCGTGTAGCCGAGGAATAGCCGCAGCCCGTCCTTGCGGTCAGCACGCATGTGCTTGATGATGGCGACAGATTTCGCGAGATGCGTCGCCTGGAATCCTGTGGATCCTGAGGCCTTGATGAAAGAATCTATATCGAACGGCTTGGAGAAATCCATGCCTTTGATGAAGGTTTCAGCCTGCGGCTCTGTCGACCGCTTCCATATCGCTTGCTTCGCCTTCTCGAGCTTGTCTTTAGGGACCCCCATACAATCGGCAGGCACGAAGGCCGTTTATAAACATTATGTTCTGGAGAATATATGTCGTCAGGACACGAGTTTAGCTATCTCGATAGCCAAGAAAACAGCGTACAACCCTATCAAGAGAGCACCATGCTTCCAGGTCATAGTCCTGCGCTGCACAAAGAAGATCACCAAGGTCAACGCGACCGCGAGGAACACGACCGCGTTGATGATCTGGCCCGCATCGATCGCGAGCGGATTCAACAGCCCGATGAGACCGAAGAAAAACAAGAACTCGAGCGCGACACTACCGAGCACGTCACCGACGCCCACGTCCTGGTGGCCACGCATGATGCTCCTGAGCCCAACCGCGAAGTCAGGCAGGGCGCCTCCGAGCGCGAGCACCGTCAGCGCGATGAAGTACGCAGGTATGCCCGCGAGCGCCGCGAGATTGATCGAGCCGAACACAAGCCATCTGCCCGCGAGAAGGATCGCGACGAGACTGAGCACGAAGATGAGCGCATCACGCCAGATAGTCCTAAGCAAGACCCGCTTCTTGAGATGACCTGAGGATTCCTCGCGGTGCCAGAGCCAGCCGAGATACATCACATAGAGCGCGATAAGTATGACACCATCGACACGGCCTAGCTCGTTGTCCCATAGCATCAATGCGAACGGCGCCAGCAACGCGAGCCACAACACCCATATCGACGGACCGAGGAACTCGGATTCAAGCCTGATCCTCTTGCCCACGAGCGCGAGGACCCCCAACACCAACGCGAGATGCACCAGATTCGTGCCAAGTATCGTGCCGAACAGCACCTCCTCGCGCCCGATCATCAGGCCGGTAAGGGAACTGATGATCTCAGGCATGCTCGCCGCCAACGCCACCACCACAAGCCCGATCAGGATGTCGGAAAGCCCGAGTTTGCGCGCGTATCGCGAGATACCGTAAACGACAAGATCGGCCGCCTTGAAGATGATGAGCAGACTCGCCAAGACGACGAAGACGTTGAAGAGCACCGGGTCGAGCGCCACGCAGTGACGCTCGACGGGAGACTTTTAAGCCTTGATGACTACCCGCGAGTGATGGAAAGATTTAAATATGGTTTCGAACCCGAACGAAGCAGAAACCAAGGGGTAGGTGAACGACATGCCAGTCATTTCATTCAACTTCACGAAGATCAGCGCCGAACGTTCAGAAGCGCGTCCGGGCAGCACCAACATCAAGAACTCGGTCGTGATGAACGACGTCGTGAAGACATCCCTCAAGTTGGGACCCCAGAACCAGGACGTGCTCCGCGTGCTATTCGAGTTCACCAGCACTTACGAACCAGACCGCGGCAAGATAAAGCTGTTCGGGGAAGTCCTCTACCTTGAAAAGCCCGAGAAGCTCGACACGCTCGTCAAGGCCTGGCAGAAGGACAAGAAGCTGCCCAAGGACGAGGCGCGTAGCATCGTCAACCACTTGCTAAGTAAGTGCAACGTGGAAGCGATCCTGCTCAGCAGGGAACTCAACCTGCCAAGCCCGATCGAGCTCCCCCGGCTCACCAAGTGATCCGTTTCTGATCATCCCATCCCGTTGAACCCTATGCCAGAACCGACCAAAGACATCCGATTGAAGGTAACAGAAGCGATCCAGGACGACGTAAACAAAGGCATCGTGCGCATCGACTCGGGGTTCATGCATCGTGTGGGCGTGCGCCCCGGAGACGTGGTCGAGATCGAGGGCACGCGCAAGACCGTCGCGCTCGTAGACCGCGCGTACCCTTCTGACATCGGCCTCGACTTCATCCGCATGGACAACCTGGCGCGCAAGAACGCGCGCACAAGCATCGGCGAGCAGGTCGCGGTGCGCAAGGCGGACGTCAAGGAAGCCAAGAAGGTCATCATCGCGCCTGCCAAGGAAGGCATAGTCGTGAAAGCCAGCCCGGCGATCTTCAAACAAGGACTCCTCGGACGCGCGGTCGTCAAGGGGGACATCATCTCGCTCGGCGGCGCGCGCCGGAGACGGAGCACGATGTCCGGCAGCCCATTCTTCGACGAGGTATTCTCGATGCTCGATGAAAGCAGCATGATGGGGTTCGGCTTCGGCGATCTCAGATTCATGGTCGTCGAGTGCAACCCGAAACAGCCGGTAATCATCACGGAAGCCACAGAGATCCAGCTCAACCCGGAAGCGGTCGAACTAAAGGAAGAGGCCGTGCCCGAAGTCGCGTACGAGGACATCGGCGGCCTCCAGGACGAGATCCACAAGATCCGCGAGATGATAGAGCTGCCATTGAAGCATCCCGAGATCTTCGAACGCCTCGGCGTCGAGCCGCCTAAAGGGGTCCTGCTACACGGCCCTCCCGGAACAGGCAAGACACTCCTCGCGAAAGCGGTCGCGAACGAGACCAACAGCCACTTCGTGCTCATCAACGGCCCCGAGATCATGTCGAAATATTACGGACAATCCGAGGAGAACCTCCGCAAGAAGTTCGAGGAAGCCGAGAAGAACGCCCCAAGCATCATCTTCATAGACGAGATAGACGCCATCGCATCCAAACGCGAAGAAACGAGAGGCGAAGTCGAGCGGCGCGTCGTGGCGCAGATGCTCGCGCTCATGGACGGCCTGAAGTCGCGCGGACGAGTCGTCGTCATCGCCGCCACGAACGTACCGAACATACTCGATCCCGCGCTGCGACGTCCTGGCAGGTTCGACCGCGAGATCGAGATCGGTGTGCCCAACAAGGAAGGCCGCCTGAACATCCTCAAGATCCACACACGCAACATGCCGCTCCAGAAGGACGTGAACCTGAAGGAACTCGCCATGACCACACACGGCTTCGTCGGCGCGGACCTCTCATCGCTGGCAAAGGAAGCCGCCATGATAGTCCTGCGACGCATCCTACCCGATCTCAAGTACGAGGCCGAGGAAGCCATCCCGAAGGAGATCCTCGAGAAGCTCATGGTCGGCCGGAAGGACTTCAAGGACGCGTTGAAGGTCGTGAGACCGAGCGCGCTGCGAGAGGTCCTGGTAGAGATCCCCAACATCAAGTGGGAGGACATCGGCGGTCTCACCAACGTAAAGCAGGAGCTGCTAGAGGCGGTCGAGTGGCCGTTGAAGCACCCTGAAGCGTTCAAACGCCTGGGCGTCAAGCCGCCGAAAGGCATCATGCTCTACGGCCCTCCCGGAACAGGCAAGACACTCCTCGCGAAGGCCGTAGCGCACGAAAGCGAGGCGAACTTCATCTCGATCAAGGGTCCCGAGCTGTTGAGCAAATGGGTCGGCGAGAGCGAGAAGGCCGTGCGCGAGATCTTCAAGAAAGCCAGGCAAGCCGCGCCGGCGATCATCTTCTTCGACGAACTCGACAGCCTCGCCCCGAAACGCGGCGCGAGCTCGGACAGCCACGTCACTGAACGCGTCGTCAACCAACTGCTGACAGAGATAGACGGACTGGAATCTTTGCACGACGTGGTGATAATCGGCGCCACAAACAGACCGGATATCGTGGACACCGCACTGCTCCGCCCAGGACGGTTCGACCGAATCATCCTCACGCCCGTGCCTGACAAGGCGCAACGGCTCGAGATATTCAAAATCCACACCAAAAGCATGCCTTTGGGCAAGAACGTCAAGCTCGAAGACCTCGCGGAACGCACAGAAGGTTATGTCGGAGCCGACATCGAGAGCATCTGCCGCGAATCCGCCATCATGGCTTTGCGCGAGAACATGAGCGCGAAGGAGATCATGAAGGAACATTTCGATCAGGCGCTGAAGAAAGTGCGCGCATCAGTCACGAAGGATATCGAGAAGTCATACAAGGAACTGCAGGAACAGTTCTCGCAAGCCCGCGCAAGAGAGATGCAGGAAGAGAAACCAGTCTATTTCGGGTGAACCTTTGCAACGACAACAGATACTTGACGAGATAAAGAGATTCGAGGTCGAGATGGGGCGCGAAGGCCTCGCGCACTCGGTCGGCCTGAAGGACACCATCAACACCAGCGCCATATTCTCGAAATACGAGCACGTGTTCACGCCAATGAACGTCAAGCTCCTGAAAGCGTTGCTCAACGCGAGCACGCTCGAGAGCACGCGCAGGAAGAACCTCCTGCTCTACGACTACCTGGTCTCGTGCCACATCGGAAACCAGTTGAAGGAATTGAGCGATAAGGCCAACAATTACGAGACATCAGCGACGATCAAGGTCGGCGGCAAGAGCGTCCCGTACCGACAGGCGGCCGTGCTCGTCATGAACCAGCCTGACCGGAAGAAACGCCAGCAGATCACCGAACTCGTCAAGAAACCCAAAGCTACGCTGACCAAGCTCAACGAAGAAGCTTTGGAACAGGAATACGCTCTGCTCAAGCAGCTAACGGGAAAGGACTACGTCGGCTATTACGAGTTCGTCAAGGGCATGAAGTACGACAGGTTCGCCGACGACCTCAGAAAATTCCTAATCGACACGCAAGGCATCTACACCGGACGCCTGAACGAGATCCTCGCCGAGATGAAGATACCTATCGACGACGCGCGCAAGCATGACCTAGGCTACTACAACCGCGCGCACAAGTTCGACAGGTACTTCCCTAAGAACAAGCTGCTGCTCACGCTCAAGAAGACGCTCGCAGGCATGGGATTCAACCTCGACCGGCAGAAGAACATCCATGTCGACGCCTCCGAACGCCCGAACAAGGTGCCCCGCGCGTTCTGCTCCACACTCATAGTGCCGCAGGAGATCCACCTCGTGCTCAAGCCTCACGGGGGCCAGGAGGACTACCAGACAATCCTACACGAAGCCGGACACAGCGAGCACTTCGCCAACACCCGGGATGATATGGATTACGAGTTCAAGCACATGGGCGCGCACAGCGTGAGCGAAAGCTACGCATTCCTTTTCGAGTACCTCCTGTTGGACCCGAACTGGCTGCAAACGTACATCAATATGCCTGCCAAGGCCGAACGTGAATTCCTGCAATTCCTGTGGACAAACAAGCTCTTCTTCCTGCGAAGGTACGCGGGCAAGATAGTCTACGAGGTCAAGCTGCACCGGAACGACCTCCGCAAGCTCGACGAGGACTGGAAACCGATGCGCGAGAAGTACGCGAGCGCGGCAGACATGTACGCGGACATCTTCTCCCGCGCCATCTGCGTGAAATGCGAAGGCGTAGATTACCTGATCGATGTCGACTCCGGGTTCTACAGCGCGGACTATCTCAAGGCGTGGATGTTCGAGGTCCAGATCCGCAAGGTCCTGAAGGAACGCTTCGGACCGACGTGGTTCACGAACAAGAAGGCGGGCGCGTTCCTCAAGGACCTCTGGCAGTTCGGCAGCTCAGGCATGACGCAGGACGAACTGGCACAGCGCATCGGCTACGACAAGGTCGACAAACGCTACCTGATAGAGGAACTGCTCGAGGCATTCGAGGCGCATTAATGTGTCAGAGACTTCGCAGGAATAGCAAAGTTGGCAAAGTCTCTGAGCACACTCAGAGACCGCCGCGTCATAAACGTGCGACAAGAGGCGGTCTCTGATGGCCAAGAAGATCCGCGCCTCGCACATCCTAGTCAAGACAGAACAGGAAGCGAACAGCATCCTCTTCGACCTCAAGCGCGGCGCGTCGTTCGAGGACGCAGCAAAGAAATTCTCGCTCTGCCCCTCGAAGAGCAAAGGCGGCGACCTTGGCTGGTTCGGCCGCAACATGATGGTAAAGGAATTCGAGGACACAGCCTTCTCGCTGCCGGTCGGCGAACTCTCCAAACCGGTCAAGACGCGGTTCGGGTATCACATAATCAAGGTCACCGAGACACAGTAGACGCGTTCCGGCACAACCTTAATAAACTCCTTGACCGACGATTTCTCACATGCACAAGGCAGGTGACCGGGTCAGGATCGTCACGAACGATGAGAGCATCGAAGGCATCCTGCTGCCGGACGAATCGCACTACCACGTCGTCAAGCTCGATTCCGGCTACAACATCGGCGTGGACAAGAAGCGCGTGAAGGACGTGAAGGTCCTCGAAGCGCACAAGGAGAAGAGGGAGAAGGAACACGTTGTCGCGGCCAAGAAAGGGCTTCCCAGCATAACCATCCTGCACACCGGCGGCACCATCGCGAGCAAGGTCGACTACGAGACCGGTGCGGTCACTTCCCGGTTCACGCCGGACGAGATCCTCGCGCTCTTCCCCGAACTCAGGGACATCGCCAACATCGATTCGCGGCTGGTGCGCAACATGGCCTCGGACGACATGCGGTTCGCCCACTACAACATCCTCGCGAAAGAGGTTGAAAAGGAAGTCGCGAAAGGCGTCAAAGGCGTCATCATCACGCACGGCACAGACACGCTGCACTACACGGGCGCGGCACTCTCGTTCGCGCTGAGAAACCTCCCCATCCCCGTCATCCTTGTCGGTTCGCAACGCTCCTCTGACCGAGGCAGCTCCGACGCTGGCGTCAACCTCATCTCGGCAGCGACGTTCATCGCGGCCACGGACTTCGCGGGCGTAGGAGTGTGCATGCACGAGACAACGAACGACACGACATGCGTCATCCTGCCAGGCGTGAAGTGCAGGAAGATGCACTCGTCACGGCGCGACGCGTTCAGGGCAATCAACACGACGCCATGGGCGCGCGTCGACCACAAGACGAAGAACATCACCTTCCTGCGCACGGACTATCCGCGACCGAACGGCACGTTCAACGTAAAACCGTTCAAGGAAACGCTCAAGGTCGGACTCGCGTTCGTCCACACCAACATGTACGCAGAGGAATTCGCGTGCTTCAAAGGTTGGGACGGCCTCGTCATCGCGGGCACAGGACTAGGGCACGCGCCCATAAGCGAGATCGATGCAGAGACGAAGGAGCACCCGAAGATATTCAACGCGATCAAGCAATTGATCACAGCAGGCACAATCGTGGCGATGACCACCCAAACCATCTACGGCCAGGTCGACATGAACGTGTACGCGCCCGGCAGGAAGCTCCTTGACCTCGGCGTGCTCGGGAACCTCGCGGATATGCACCCCGAGACAGCGTTCATCAAGCTAGCCTGGCTGCTCAGCAACTATCCTGCAGCCGAAGCGACACGATTGTACGGTGTGAACATCGCAGGCGAGCTTTCAGAACGCCTCGAGCCCGGCACATTCCCGTGACCTACATCAAGGACCTCCTCAACAAGATCAAGTGGGACAAACAAGAGGATCCCGCAGATTACACGTTCGGTTATGAGGACCGCGTCCTGCGGCAGGTCATCGAGAGGAAGTACACCGACATAAAACGGATCGAGACCGGCTTCGTCGTGCTCGACATGGCCGGTGAAGAGGTCGCGATCCCGCTCACGCGCATCAAGGTCGTCAAGAACAAAGGAACAATCATATGGCAGCGCTCGACTGGAAAGCCCTCGGACTGAAGTGCGGACTCGAGATCCACCAGCAACTCGAAGGCGGCAAGCTCTTCTGCGACTGCCCGACCGCGATCCGCGATGACCCTCCGCACTTCACGATCCAGCGAAGGCTCCGTGCTGTCGCGGGAGAGGCAGGCGACGTCGACGTGGCCGCGCTGCACGAGGTCCAGAAAGGCAAGACATTCGTGTATGAAGGCTACGAGGACACAACCTGCCACGTCGAACTCGATGAGACGCCGCCGAACGACCTCAACCACGAAGCGTTCACCGTCGGATTGCAGGCCGCGCTCCTGCTGAAGGCCAAACCTGTCGACCAGGTCCATGTAATGCGCAAGACAGTCGTGGACGGCAGCAACACGTCAGGATTCCAGCGCACGGCCCTGATCGCGCGCGACGGAACGCTCACTACGCCGCACGGCACGGTCACTATCCCCACGATCTCGCTTGAAGAGGACGCGTGCAGGATCATCAAGCACACCAACGACGAGACCGTGTACCGCCTGGACAGGCTCGGCATACCCCTCATCGAGATCGCGACAGGTCCCGAGATCAAGGATCCCGACCATTGCAAGGAGGCCGCGGAAGCGCTCGGATTACTGCTGCGGAGCACGGGCAAGGCCAAGCGCGGACTCGGCACCATCAGACAGGACGTCAACGTCAGCATCGTCGGCGGAACGCGCATCGAGATAAAGGGCGCGCAGGACCTGAAACTCCTCCCGACGCTGGTCGCGTACGAGGCGTTGCGGCAGAAGACCCTGCTCGAGATCAAAGATGAGCTCATCAAACGCGGTGTCAAGGACATCACGACAACATCGCAGGACGTCACGAAGCACTTCGCGAAAAGCGAGAGCGCAGTCATCAAGGGCGCGCTGGCGAAACAAGGCGTCGTGCTCGGCATCAAACTTGCAGGATTCGCGGGCCTAATCGGAAAAGAGGTCCAGCCCGGCAGACGGCTCGGCACCGAGCTATCTGACCGCGCGAAAGCGAGCGCGGGCGTCGGCGGTTTGTTCCACTCGGACGAGTTGCCGAAGTATGGGATGACGCAAGCGGACGTCGATGCGATGAAGAGGACTCTGGACTGCAAAGCGCATGACGCTTTCGTGCTCGTCGCCGACACGAACGACAAGGCGACAAACGCGATTCACGCCATCATCGAGCGCGCCCGCGAAACCCTCAAAGGCGTGCCGAAAGAAGTCCGCAAAGCCAACGAAGACGGAACCACGACGTTCTTGCGCCCCATGCCCGGCGCTGCGCGGCTGTACCCCGAGACCGACGCGCGCCCCATCACGATCACGAAGGCGTTGCTGGACAGCATCCCGATCCCCGAGCTCATCGAAGCGAAGATCCAAAGATACGAGACATGGGGGATCGGCCACGACCTGGCAGAACTCGCAGCGCGTTCAGAGAAAGCGGCGACATTCGAAGGGTTCGTGAAGCGCCATCCAGGACTGAAGCCAGCCTACATCGCAGAGACATTCCTCACGTCGGCACGCACGATCCAACGCCAGTTCAAGATAGACATCAATCCATCTGATCACGATTTCGAGGAGCTATTCAAGGCGCTCAACGACGGACTCATCTCGAAAGAGAGCGTGCTCGATATCCTAAAGCACAACAAGCCGGTCAAGCACGTCCTTTCAGAGTACGCTTTGCTCTCGGACAAAGAGCTCGAGCAAGCCTTGAAGAGGATCATAGAGGAGAACAAAGGACTACCGTTCAATGCTTTAATTGGAAAGGCCATGGCGTCCCTGCGCGGAAAGGCGCCGGGACAGAGGATCGCCGAACTCCTGAAGAGATCCGTTGGATGAACCGCTCTATTATCCCTGCCGCCACTTCAGCGCCGGCCAGCTCTGTCGACTCCTCGCTAAAACGCCTCTTGAGACCGTCCAGATGCGCGAGGAACGATGCGACCGTCGCCACGTCGATCTTCGCAGCCATCCGGCCATAGCCCTCCTTCTCGAGCAGCAACGCGTTCAAGGTCTGCTCGAACTGCTTTGCCACCGGCTCCGCAAGAACGGGCTTGCCGAGCGTGACCGCCTCGCTGATGAGCGAATAGCCGCCGTTAGTGATGACCGCCTTGCAGGAGGCGATGTCTTTGAAGAACTCCGTCTCGTTGAACTCCTTGAACAGGACATTGCCCGTCGCGGGTCGCTTCCCAAAACCGTAAACGACAAAACCGCCCGGGAGCTGGCGGAGAACGCTGACAAGCCTTTTGTTTGTCTTTGACGTCTGATATACAAGTACGGGCCCACTGTCGCTCATCCGGATCCTGAGCAGTTCCTTCCGCACTATCGGCGGAACCAGCATCGCGTTGTTCGCGCGGGGAAACGAGAATGTCGTTATAACGTGCAACGCTGCGTGCGGTATCAACAAGGCATTCACAAGCCTGGTCTTGAACGCTTCCCAGGCATAGCGCCGGGGATAGGACACGTGCGTCTTGTTGAGGATGTGCTGGTTGCTTATGCTCACGACCGGGATGCCGAACAGCCAGCCCACGTAGCACGTGAACGGGTCGTAATCCGTGATGATGAGCTGAGGCTTCCAAGTCAACGCGAGGAACAGCACTTTCAAGAACGAAAACGCGAGCAAAGGCGCCCGCACGAAAGTATAAAGCAAGATCCCGAGGTCGCTCACGCTGTTGTCCCAATATATGATGTGGAATCCGAAGATGCGGTGCACCGCACGGAACCTGCGTTGCAGGTACTCGAAGGCGCGGCTGCCTGATAAGATACGCACGTCATGCCTATTCGTTAGACTGTCGAGTACGGCCTTGGCGCGCGTGGCGTGCCCCATACCCTCGCCCGCGACTCCATAGAGTATGCGCATTACTCACCCGCGAACGCCGCGATAAGGCCCGCGGTCCGCAGAGGCTGACGCGTCACCACCAAGTGATGCGTAGGCACGTCCGCATGGACGATGTTCGGATGCCTCCACAACAGGTCCGCGAGCGCACGCCGACGCAGGAAGACATCCTTCGTTCCGGTGATGAGCAGGGTCGGCTGCTTGACCGCGCCGAAATCAAGCTCGGATCCAAGCGCGCGCTCGATCGTCCGCGCGTAGTCGCGCGTGTGCACGCCTTTGAGCTCGTTGAACGGCGATAACACCGCAGGCACGAGACGCTCGTGCGTGACGAGCTTAAGGCGCCTCCTCATGGGAACGAACGCGAGCAGCCCTCGCAGCGTTCGCATCGCCTCGATGAGGAATCCGCTCGCGCGAGTCAACGAGCGCGAGAACGGGCTGATGAGCACCGCCTTCTTGGCCTTCTTCGGAAAGCGCTTGGCGAGCTCGAGCGCGATCGGAGCGCCGATCGACATACCCACAGGGATGAACTCCCGGACATTCTCACGATGCAGGATCTCCGCGATATCACGCGTGACGGCCTCGATCGAGAACCTGCCGAAACCGGACAGGCCATGGTTGCGAATATCCACCGCGATGTACGAACGGTCGGCGAACCTCGGCAGGATGCGGCTCCACGCGGTGTGGTTGCTGCCAGCGCCATGGATGAACAGCAAGGTCGGATTCTTCACCCTCCGATTGACCTGGTAATGCAGGATCGTGCCATCGAAGCTACCGCAATAATCGGATGTCAACATACGCGCCTGAAGGGATTCGAACCCTCGACCTAAAGGTTAGGAACCTTTCGCTCTATCCAGGCTGAGCTACAGGCGCACGTGTTGGGCGTTCAAGAGAGGATTTAAAAAACTATTGACGTTCTACCGACGATATGAAGCTCAAGCAACAACCGGAGGATTTCATAGTTGACGAGCTCTTTTCATTCACGCCGAGCAACGGGCCGTTCACTTGGTTCCAGCTCACGAAAAGGGGCCTTGGCACACTTGACGCGCTGAAACTCCTCACCGTGGCGTGGAACGTCCCATTGAAACGCTTCGGTTTCGCGGGGCTTAAAGACAAACACGCGCTCACGACACAGGTGTGCTCTGCCAGAGGCGTTCCCTTAAGCAGGATCGACGACACACGCATAGCGAACCTCGAGGTCAAGGCGCTCGGGAACGCGCCTGAACCAGTGCACCTCGGCCACCATCAAGGGAACCGGTTCAAGATAGTTGCGCGCGACATAGACTCACTGCCCGTTCCGCGCACGACATTCATCAACTACTTCGGCGAACAGCGCTTCAGCACGCACAACGCAGCCATCGGCAAGGCCATCGTGAAAGGCGACTATCGCAAGGCCGTCGAGAACATCCTGGAGAACGATGGCGACCCATTGCTGAGAGTCCATCTCGACCACTCGCCTAACGATTTCCTTGGCGCGCTCAGACTGCTGTCATCGAAACTGTTACGGCTGTACGTCAACGCCTACCAGAGCAGGCTCTGGAACGATGTCGTGCGAGAACACGTAGCTCAAGGGGACTATCCCTCAGAGCTTCCGGTCGTGGGGTTCGGTACCGAGACGACGGACGAACTCACGCGCGCGGCGATGCGCAAGGAAGGGCTCACAGTACGCGACTTCATATTCAAAGCCATCCCGAACCTGAGCCAGGAAGGCGTGATGCGCAAGGTCGTCCTGGACGTGCCAGATTTCGCGATGGGCAGGCTCGACAACGACGAGCTGAACCCCGGACGCAAGAAGGTCGCGGTCACGTTCTCGCTGCCGCCAGGCAGCTACGCGACAGAGGTCGTCCGACAACTGTTCAGCCAAGAATCCGAGTGATCTCCTCGAAGATCGCATCCACGTCACGGTCGCCATTGATGCGGTAGACGATGTCCCGCGGTTTGTAGTACTCGATAAGGGGATCTGTCTCTTCATGGTAATATTCGAGCCTGCGCTTGATCGCCTCGGGCTTGTCGTCATCGCGGTGCACGAGCTTGCCGCCGCACTTGTCGCAGATGCCGGGCTTCTTCGGCTGGACGACTATGCCGTACACTCCCTGGCACTTCGAGCACACGCGCCGTTTTGTTATACGAGCGATAGAGACCGATTCCGGAACGTCGAGCATTATGACCGCGTCAGGCGGGTTGTCCTGGTCGAGGTACTCTGCCTGGTGCAGGTTGCGCGGATACCCGTCGAGGATCCACCCTTCGTCTGCGTCCTCCTCCTCGATGCGTTCCTTGATCATCCTGTCGGTGACCTTGTCGGGCACCATCTTGCCATTGTTGATGAGCTTCGCCGCTATCGCGCCGATGGCTGTCTTTTCGGCGATGTGCTGCCGGAACAGGTCGCCCGCGGCGACGTGAACGATGCCGTAATGTTCAGCGAGAAGCTGGGCTTGCGTCCCCTTTCCTGACCCTTGAGGGCCCATGATGATGAGCTTCATCCAAGATAGCCGAGGTCCTGCGTCTGGACCTGCGAGACCTGCCAGTGATCCTTCATCTTGCGCACGAACGGCACGAGGCCTTCCTTGAGTTTCGGCCACTCCTTCATGACGAGCTTGATCAGCTCGGCATCGGTCTTCTCCTCATTGACCAATTCCGCCTCTGTGGTCGAACGCCACAACGCCATCAAGCGCTGCGAGAGAAGCATCGCGCTATGCTTATCCTTGTCGTTGAAGAACGAGCATTCGGTCATGGCGCGCACGCTGTTCGGGTCAGGATGGCAGATGGTCTCGATGATCTCGCTCGCGAAATCCAGACGGTCCTGGATCCTGTGACGGACAGAGCGCAAAACGTGCGCCTCGTCCTCGATGTCGCAGATCTCGAACTCGTCGCTCAAATCGTTGAAGGACGGCAGATTGTACTTCTTCCTTAGAACGTCATACGCATCTTTCACGGTCATGGAATCGCCTGACTCCCGAGGGTATTTAAGGATTATGCTGCCGTGCTCGTACCGCCTGCTCTATTGTTGTCGTCCCGTTACCGATAGAAAAGACACTGCGACAAATCTGCTTGGAAAGATCACGCCAGGGACGGCAAAGCTTAAAAGAAGTGCAGAGCGCCAAACGCCTAGTGCCCCTGTAGCATAGTAGCCATTGCGGCGGTTTTGTAAACCGCAGGTCGCCGGTGCAACTCCGGCCAGGGGCTTCTATGCGCTGCTTCGGTGACGGCAATCCACTGTACGAACGCTACCACGATGAAGAATGGGGCGTGCCGGTACACAACGACAGGAAGCTGTTCGAGTTCTTGATCCTGGAAGGCGCGCAGGCAGGCCTGTCCTGGAGCACGATCCTGAAACGAAGAGACGGATACCGGAAAGCGTTCGCGAACTTCGACCCCGCGAAGGTCGCGACGTTCACCGACAAGGACGTTCGACGCTTGTTGAAAGACGCCGGCATAATCCGGAACAATCTCAAGATAAGATCCGCGATAACCAACGCGAAAGCATTCCTCGGGATCAAGGAAGAGTTCGGCAGTTTCGACTCTTACGTCTGGAAGTTCGTCAACCACAGGCCGATACGCAACGCGGTCAAGCGAGGCGAGTGGCAGGCGACAAGCGCCGCGTCTGATGCGTTGTCGAAAGACCTGAAGAAACGAGGGTTCAGTTTCGTCGGGAGCACCATAATGTACGCATTCATGCAAGCCATCGGCATGGTCAACGACCACGCGATAGATTGCAAAAACTCTAAGTAGTATACCTGTGCAGATTCAGGAATCCTGCGATGTTGTTCTTCAACTGCAGGATATCGTCCTTGACGGTCTGCTGGAATCCGCCGGTGAGCGTCTTGTAGACGTACTTGTCATAGACTGTGCGGATGAACATGAACAACGGCTTGCCCTCCCATTTGCCCTCATAATCCGTCTCGAGCACGCCCGTGAAAACGAGATGCACCTTGCCCTGGTTCAGGCGCTGTTTCACTCCCTCGGCGCCCTCGACCGTGACATCCTTTATATTGCTCAACTGGACGCGGATCTTGAGCACGCTCTTCGCGTAATCGGTCAGTTGTTTCGTGGGCTGCAGATCGAGCTCGACGAACTTGCCCTCGGGCTTCGCGCTCTCGACATGACGCGGCTCGAAACGGTAGTAGCCCTTGTCCAGGAACCACTCGTCTATCAGTCGATACAGCTCTGCGACAGAGAATATACCCTCGTAGTCCACGCGTTCCTTGTCCACCACTATCTCCTGCTCGGCCATCTAGTGCGCCTCGAACTGCAATGAATCACGGATGAAGCGCTGCAGCTTGAAGATGGTCGTGTGGACGTTGTCCCAGTAGACGTTCTCGATCGTCTCCTTGATGATGTATTTGTGGTAGAAATCTCTGAGTCCCTCAAGGAACGCGTTGCCCTCAAAACGCTTCTGGTAATCGAGCTCGACAACCCCTGCGAGCGTCGCCTGTATGCGGCCGTGCTGCATCTTCACCTTCTCCCCATCGCGCACGACCTCCACGTCCTTCATGTCGGATATCTTGAGCTCGACGTTGATTTTAAACTTTGCGTAGTGCGTCTGTTTGCGCTCGCCGTCCATCTTGACCTCGAGCTCTGCGCCCTCGCCGCCAACCTTGTGCTTGTAGGACGGCTCGATGACCTCGTAACCAGCGTCCTGGAGCCAGCCGCGGATCGACGCGAGAAGCTGTTTCAGGTTGAACGGGCCGTAGAACTGCGTCACGCTCGGAGGGATCGGGATGTCAGGCATCAGGTCTGGTCTCGCTTCTGCCACCACTCGCTCAATTCGCGCTCGGGCAGATAGGTCTCTAGCTTGAGGTACGTCTTGATGGCTTCCTGCAAGCGCTGCATGTCATACTGTATCTGCTTCTCGTGCTGCTTCTGCTTGCCTTTCAGGAAAACCTTGAAAACGAAATCGTAGAAGTGCTTGCCCAGCCAGTGCTTCTTGACCTTGCCGCCCGGATCGATGATGATGTTGCACGCCGCGGCGATCTCGACCTCACCCTTGTCCGCCTTGTACTTCTTGCCGCCGGACACGACCTCGACCTCTTTCTGGCCCAGGATGTGGAAGTCGATATCTAGATCGTACCTGAACAAGCCCTTGTAGCTCTTGATGTCCTCCTTGCTCAGACGCCAACGCACGAAGACCTCTGCGCCGATAGGGCGTTCCATGTGCTCGTACAGGATCTCCTTGAAGTCCTCATCAGAACGCGAACAGTACCCTTCGTCGGCGAGCCATTCGTGCAGGAGCTTGTACAGGTAAGCCCAGGAATAGACGTCCTTGTAGACGACCGTGAACTTAGCGACCTCTTTTTTGTCCACGCCCTCGAATCTGAACCTGAGCTCGGGCTCGGCCATGTCTCCTTTGCGGGCGGGCGCATTTATAAGGGTTTCGTGGCCAAACCTTTATATACAATCCACAGGGCACTCCAGCCATGCTAATCGGTGTCGTGGGAAAAGCCAACGTGGGAAAATCGACGTTCTTCAAAGCCATGACGCTCGCGGACGTGCTCATCGCGAACTATCCTTTCGCGACGATCGACCCGAACAAGGCGTTCGCGTTCGTCCGCATCGACTGCGTCGACACCGAGTTCAAGGTGCAGTGCAACCCTCGCTTCGGGAGCTGCATCAAGCACCAGCGCTTCGTGCCCGTGGAAGTCATGGACGTCGCCGGCCTCGTGCCAGGCGCACACCTCGGCAAGGGCATGGGGCTCACGTTCCTGGACGACCTGCGGCAGGCGGACGCGTTCGTGCACGTCGTCGACATGGCCGGCTCGACAAACGAGAAAGGCGAGCCGGTCGATCCCGGAAGCTACGATCCCGCGAACGACATCCGATTCCTCGAAGTCGAACTCGACATGTGGGTGTACGGCATCATCACGAAGGGCTGGGAAAAGACGGCCCGCGCGCTGCAGCAAGAGAAAGGCGCTGTCGTCAAGGCGCTCGCAAAGCAATTGTCAGGACTTAACATCTCTGAAGGACTTGTCGAGGAAGTAGTGAAGAAACTCAAGCTCAACCTCGAGACGCCACAGGAATGGACTCCCGAACAGATAAAGGAACTAGCCGTCATCATGCGCAAGAAGAGCAAGCCAATGATCATCGCGGCGAACAAGATGGACCTGCCTACGGCCGACGCGAACCTTGAACGCATCAAGAAAGAATTCCCTGATGCGCTCATCATCCCGACGAGCGCAGAGGCAGAACTGACATTACGACAGGCGGCGAAAGCAGGACTGATCGAGTACCTGCCAGGCGACGCCGACTTCACGATAAAAGGAAATTTGAGTCCTAAACAGACCGAGGCGCTCGAATACATCCGCGCCGTGCTCAAGAAGTACGGCAACACAGGCGTGCAGAAGGTCCTGAACGCGGCCGTGTTCGAACTCCTGCACTACATGGCGATCTTCCCGGGCGGCATGAGCAAACTCGCCGACAAGGACGGAAACGTGCTCCCGGACTGTTTCCTGCTGCCGCCGGACTCGACCGCGCTGGATTTCGCGGCGAAGATCCACACCGACTTGGCCAAGAATTTCATCGCGGCCATGGACGTCAAGACGCGGAGAAAGATCGGCAGAGACACGAAATTGAAGAATCGAGATGTGGTGGAGATACTGACAAGTAAATAGTCAGGCTACTTTCACCGTCCCCTCGCTAGCGTCGATCGTCCCAAGATTCTTGTCAACAATAATGAACCCCGTCACGCGGTTCTTGCCGAGATGCTTCGACTTGTACAATGCACGGTCTGCTTCCTTCAGCATGAAGTCCGGCGACGCTGATGAATTCATGCACGTCACGCATCCGACGCTGATCGTCGTCTTCCTGTTCGGGAACTCTGTCGCGTCGACAGCGGCCCGAACGCGTTCGGAGACGGCCATCGCGTGCTCGGGCTTCGTCTCGGGAAGGATCACCACGAACTCCTCGCCACCATAGCGGCAGCTCGTGTCGATCGTGCCGACGGCTTCGCGCAACACCTCTCCCAGCCGCGCCAACAGCTTGTCGCCTTCAGGGTGACCGTACGTGTCGTTGTAGCTCTTGAAGTTGTCCACATCGAAGATGAGCAGGCTGGTGGGCCGCTTGAACTTCGCAGCTCTCGCGACCTCGTTCTTGAACGTCTCCGTGAAATAGTGCTTGTTGTAAAGTCCGGTGAGTTTGTCGGTCACGGCGGACTCCTGCGCCTGCTTGTACCGCGCTGCCGCAGTGAGTACCATCTCGACGCGCTTCGCCAGAGCGAGCGCGACCTCCTCGTACGCGCGCAGCTCAGATCCTATCTTGCCATACAGCACCAGCATTCCGCGCGCGACACCATCCCATAGTATAGGCACCGCGAGCACGCTGTTCGCCAGTCCGTCAACGCGCGGCAATTGTCCGAGCAGGAAGTCCTTGCGCACGTCCTCGATGAACAACGGCGTCTTCGAGTTGCTCACGTGCGCCCACAATCCTTCCTCGAGAGCGGAACACGCCTGGTTCCGCGCCTCCAGGTAGGCGAAACGCGCCAAATCCGAACCGTGCCGGACGCTGCAGTCCTCGAGCTGGAAGGTCTTCATGCAGAAGTTCAGCGTGGTGTTCAAAATCTTGGGAACGTCGAACGTCGCGTTGAGCTGGTTCAAGTAATCGAAGAGCACGTTCAGTTGCTGTAATTCCTTCCTGTCCTGGCTTATCGCGCTCGCGATGCGCGGCAAGGTCATGGCGAACGTCTCTAGCAAGGCCTTGATCGTCGCCACCTGCGCTGCCGACTGCTGAGGCAAGTTCGGAGCCTCGTCCACGAGCTCGTCAGGCTCGAGCCCGATGAGCTTCGCTGCCTGCCCCGCGGCCTGGTCGAGTTGCTGCTCCGAGCGGATGCTCTCAACCACGAGCGCGCCGACCTTGCGGTCCTCGATTATGATGGGCGCCGTGATCGCGTACAGTCCCGCATGGCAGCTGTCCTGGTACACACCAACGGCATTGTCTGTCCAATCATGCCGGCACAATGTGCAGAACTGGCCACCTTTCTTCATCACGAGCGTGCAGAAGAACGGGAACTGGCCTGACTGGAATATGATTTTGCCCGTTAGATCCACAGTCACGACAGGCAATCCTATCGTCGCCGACAGCCTGTCCTGCACGAGCTGCCATGTCTCGGAGTCAACCAAATCCTGCATGCGTTTGTCGCTTCGCAGGACGTTTAAAAGAATTTAGACAGTCGAGTTACAGTCCCGTGAACCCTTCGCGAAGCATCTTCATAACGCGGTCCTTGAACACCGGATAGTCCTCTGGCCGGCAGCTTCCGCCGGCCGCTGGGACGTGACCGCCGCCGACGGCATCCTTTAAGCCCTTGAACCCTTCCTGCAACAGCCGGTTCACTGCGACGTGCTTGTCGCTGCACCGCGCCGAGATCGTCATGCGATCACTATCCACCGCGGACAACAGAACGATAAGGTGAGGATACTTCAATCCGAGGATCGTGCTGAGCGCGCTCTTGATCCTGTAGTGCGGCTGCACATGATAGAACACGAGCTTCAATTCCGGATGCCACTCGCCCTTTTGCTCGATCGCCTTCGTGAACGTCTGGATCTCGGCCTCGATCGCTTTATGGTATTTCTTCAGCGGCGAATGCAGCACCTCCTGCGGAGTCGCGCTCATGAAAACCGTGTCGAAAGCCTGGTCGATATTGTCGGAATTGAATGAGATGGTGTCATTTATGTAGATGCCGACTTTCCCCAGATCGGTCTTGAAGAAGTCCTTCTTGAGCGCGATATCGTACTTCTTGAACACGCCCTTGATGAAGTCCATCCATGGCTCTGTCGCGATGTCGGTGATGCTGCCTACGGTAGCCACCCAGTCGCGGTCAGTGAGATTGCAATGCCGCGAGAAAAGGTCGTACGCGAGCTTGCTCGTGCAGTATTTCGCGTAGTCCATGTCGGAGAGATAACGCTGAGGTTTCATCATGAGGATATTCTTGGCCTTGAACGTGCCGCAGATCGCGTGGTTGTCAATCTCGAGCACGTCCGCGAACGCCGCGAGCTTGTCTACGATGTGCGCGGTCTCCTCGATGGCGTTGTCGCATGTGATGACTTTCGTCACGCCCGCTCTCTTGAACTTCTTGACATGCTCCTCGGTGATGCCGTAGTTGGAGCGGTCGTTCGTGAGCCTGACCGTGAGCTGTTTTCCGTGGATGCGTTCGAGCGCGGTCGCGACGAGCGAGCCGGAGCACACGCCGTCTGGATCATCGTCATAGAACAAGCCGACCTTATCCTGTGGCGTTATGCCTAGCACGAACCTGTCGAACTGCTCAAGCAGTTCCGGACTAACGACTCGCATCCCCATGCACCATATAGTAGAGCGCCTCTATAAAATGGCTCTTGTCATAAAGGAGTGCATAGGATAGGAGGAGAATAAAAGAAGGCGCGAAGCGTATCAAGAAGGAGCGTCGCGCCTTTGGGTTAGGGGGGTTGCTGAACATGATCATGAGGGGCGCGTATAGCCCGCGCGCCCCGGTGAGTGATGATATACTGGTGTGGTGCCAGCCGAACAGGATGTTCGGCGGCATCCCAAGAACGCCGTGCGTTCTCGTGGTGTGTTCTTGCACAACCAATATGTCAACGATTGTAAAAAAGCGAAAAATGGAATGAATGGGAGGGACAACGCATTTAGCTGAAGCACTCAGCGTTGGCCGACAACGGGTGGGATTGTGTGCGCTGCGTACCCGACCTCGTCGCCCGAATTGTTTGTTTCCATTCGCATCTCTCGCGTTTATCCCCCAAGTGTGCTTGAGGAACTAAGAGCTTATGAGCGCAACTTTAATATAGACTTAACGTACATACTGTCGTAAGAATACGTTTGATACGTATTCTTGAATAAAAACCGGTGAATGATGCACGCGCGCAAACTCGTAAAAGCAGGCCCAAGCAGCCATACCGTCTCCCTGCCCAAGGAATGGCTCACAAAAAACCAGCTGACAAAGGGCAGCACAGTCTACATACTCGAACATGGCGCAGATCTGCGCATAACAGCAGACGTCAAGGACGCGCCGACAGCGGCACGCGAGAAGACAATCGAGATCGATAACAAGGACATCGAGACCATCGGCCGCGAGATTACGAGCGCCTACATCAACAATTACTCCAGCATCGTACTCGCAGGCAGTCTTACAACAGATAAAGTGAAGGATATCAGGCGCGTGCTGCGCGACTTCCCGGGACTCGAGATAGTCGAACAGACCGCGAAACGACTCGTCGCCAACGACCTCCTCAACATCAAGGAAGTCTCGATCGACAAGACCTTGCGCAGGATGGACATGACCGTGCGGAGCATGATGCAGGACAGCATCACCGCGTCAAAGGAGGCGTATGACGCGATCGTCCTGCGCGATTACGACATGAACCGAATGTACTTCCTCCTCTATCGTCTCCTCAAGGGCAGCTTGAAGGACCCGCGCATGGCGCAGCACCTGCAATTGAGCAACGACGCCGTGCTCACGCACTGGCTGCTCGCGAACAACCTCGAGAACCTCGCCGACGCGATCAAGAACGCGTGCCGCGCGCTCCAGAGACTCTCTCCCGCGGAAGCAAAAGAAGCCAAGGAAAACTATGCCGCGATCGAAGCGCTATATCTGGACGCTATGAAGTCGCAGTTCACGAATGATCGAGCGCTCGCCGACAGTGTCGCGCAGCGCCGCCATGACGTCATCGGGAACGCGTCCAAGCTCGCGAGCAAGCACCACACGCCGACCATGACAGAATTACGAGAACAGTTCGAGACGATGGCGACGCTCATCACGAACGTCGCGCGCGGCGTGATAGACCGGGAATGATCACTTCTTCCGCTTCATCGCGGCAGGGATGTCTATCATGTATTTCCCTTCGGAGAGCTTGAATATCAACGGTTCCTGACTGAACAGCTTCACCAGGTCGAGCTCGTACTTGCCCGGCGCGAGCATGCGGATGCTCTCGAAGTCCAGCACGACCGGATCCGAGCGCTGCAGTCCGAGCATGGAGTACACGTCCTGCTCCATCTGGAACTTCTGCTCCTTCGAGAGCAGCAACACCTCTTCCTGGTGTTTCTTGATAGCCTCGTAACGTTCCTGTCGGAGGAAAAAGAACATCTTGCCGCCGCACGCGCAACCGTTCAACAGTTCAGGGGCGGCGTCAGGGTAGAAGGTGCTGCACCGGACGCACTGATGCGGCATACCTATTTCCGCCGCTTCTTACCCTCGTTGGTAAGGAGCTCGATCTTGTGCGGATCCTTCTTGATCTTCTTCACTACGCTCGCAGGACCGACGACCGTCAAACCGGCGCGATTGCCCAGCACGAAACTCGCGACTCCGTCGAACAACCCGCCGCCCTGCATCGGATTGATCACAGCCAGTTCGATGCCGCGGAATTCCTTGTTGATCTCCTCCATCGTCGCCTTGATGAGCTCTGTCTCCTCCTCTTTCTGGAGCCTACCTTGGAGGAGCACGATCTTGTTCTGCTTTGCGATGTTCAGGATCTTCCTGATGCGGCCGATGCTGCTCAACGACGAGATCTCGGAGTAAGGGAGGAGTTGGATCGTGACCATGTTTCACCTCTTGGCCAGCTTGAACAGCGTCTCGTAGAAGTCATCCATGTTCTTGCCAGTCCTGGCGGAGATGCCGACGATGTCATACTGCGGGAACGCCGCCTCGACGCGCTTCATCTTCGCGCGGCGCAGGTCGATCTTGTTGGCGACGACAACGACGGGGATGTCGCGCGCCTGCAGGTTCCCCAGGATCGTCACGTTGACCTGGCTGAACGGGTCCTGCGTCGCATCGAGCACCACACACACCGTATCCACCTCATCGAGCCACTTGATGGCCTCGATCACTCCTTTCGTGGCCTCGCGGGCGCGCTTCTTGGCGGACTTCTCTGTCATGCCATGCTTGAGGAAATCCTCATAATCTATGCGCGTCGCGATGCCTGGCGTGTCGACGAGGTTGAACTGCAGTTCCTTGCCGTCCTTGCTCTTGATGACGACGCTCTCCTTCTGCTGGATCTCGCGCGTCTCGTGCGGGATCGGAGACACGGTTCCGAGATCCTGGTCGAGCCAGTCCTTGCATATCCTGTTCGCGAGCGTGGTCTTGCCAGAGTTAGGCGGGCCGTACAAACCGAGCTTGAAGTTCTTGCGTACCCCCCAGAAGTTGAACGAGAACAGGTTCTTCAGCCACTTCAGCATCGCATCACCGCTTTACCCACGAGGAGACGCCCTCGGCTGCTCTTTTAATAGTTTTCTGTTGTACACTGACATGAGAGAAGAAACGGAAAAAAAGAGAGAAAATGGGATGATTACGCGCGAGCCATCTTTGCGCGCGAGATATCGCCGCTCTTGTCGATGAAGTAGAGGTATCCGACCTGCTTCTTCACGCCGACCTTTGCGACCTTCTCGGGCTTGCCCTTCGCGCCCTTCTTGCGGCCACGGGCCATCTTTGCACGCGAGACGTCTCCGCTCTTGTCAACGAAATACAAGAAGCCTCCCTGTTTCTTAACGCCAACTTTCGCAACCTTTTCTGCCATGCAGCACCCTCCTTTTTCGGTGTCTTTTCGAAGATCGGGAAAAACCCTGTTCCCCCATTCCGTCGAGAAATCGAGGTTGTTTATAAAACTTTCGAAGGGGCGTTTTCCGGCCACCGACGGGAAAACGTCACTTGCGGCGCTTCGCGGCAGGCTTTTTCCGTCGTGGCTTCGCGTCACGCGTGAACCATGCGCGCTTCAGCAACCGTGACGCGGATGTCGCATTCTCCATGTCTTTCGAGTACTGCCGCGCGAGCTGCTCATCTGTGCCGATATCCTGCTCCTCGAGACGTTTCGCGTCCGCGAGCGCCTTGTCGACGACCTCTTTTTTCGGCATACGCGCTTCGTCGTTTGCGCGATATAAAAGACTTATGGTGTGCACTGGCTAAAATCTTAAATAACGCGCGTCCGACGGGAAAACCATGACCAAGGGGATGGTGGTATCAGGCGGATTCGGCGGAATCCTCGTCCGCGAGAAGGCAGACGCCGCGCTCGAGCTCGGCGAACTCCTAATCGCGTCGACGCCGGACGGAACCATCGTGCTGCACGTGTTCGACCTCGTGTATGGCTCGCAATTGAGCCAACAACACCTCGAACTCATCTCGGGCCTCAAGCTCGAAGAGGACGAATCCTTGAACCTTATGGACCCGCACCTGCGCACGTACGTCCTTGCGAAAGCGAAAGGGCTCGTGCGTGTCACGGGAAACACGGCCGTCGCGTGCAAGAGCCTGCCGTCGATGTTCGCGAGCGTCCGCGAGATCAAACCCGAGGACATCACGTTCCTCACCAAGCCAGCCACGCCCTTGTTCGTCGGCAGACTCCGTTCGGGAAGCAAGGTCCTCGACGTCCCCATCTTCCTGCCCGGCAAAGACGTCCTGAGCCATCACATCCTGATCTCCGCCACGACAGGGAAGGGCAAGAGCAATCTCGCGTATTGCATGCTCTGGGACCTGTGCGGCAGGGACTACGCTGGAGTGCTCGTGCTCGACCCGCATGACGAGTATTACGGCAGGAACCGGCCAGGCCTGAAAGACCACGCGGACAGAGAAAAGGTGGTCTATTATTCCCCTGACCCTATGCCCGGCGGGCGCTCGCTCAAGCTCAACCTCGATCTCATCCAGCCGCACCACTTCGACGGCGTCGTGCCGTGGAGCGACGCGCAACGCGAATGCCTCATGGCATACTGGAAACGCCACCAGACCGCGTGGATCCCGCAACTGCTCCTAGGCGACGTGCTGCCGGGATTCATGGACGGGACGATCGCTGTTGTCCGCAGACGGCTGCAGCAACTGCTCGACATCCAATCCCGGGACGGCGAACTCGTCGCGAGCGGCGTGTTCGACCTGCACGCGGGCAAGACGACAGTCGCAGACATCGCCAAGGACCTCGAGCAGGCGAGGATCGTCATCATCGACACTAGCTCATTCTCAGGCCAGGCAGAACTCCTGATAGGCAGCGTCATCGCGACCGAGACTTTGCATCGCGCGAAGCACGCGAAGCAGGATGGCACGCTGAAGGAAAAGCCAGTCATAAGCATCGTGCTCGAGGAGGCTCCGAGAGTGCTCGGCAAGGACGTGCTCGAGCGCGGCAGCAACGTCTTCAGCACCATCGCGCGCGAAGGCAGGAAGTTCAAGGTCGGACTCGTCGCCATCACGCAGCTACCGTCGCTCATCCCGCGCGACATCCTGGCCAACATCAACACCAAGATCATCCTCGGCACCGAGATGAAACCCGAACGCCAGGCGCTAATCGAGAGCGCGGCTCAGGACCTCTCCGACGACGACCGCACAATCGCGAGCCTCGACAAAGGCGAGGCGCTCATCACGAGCACGTTCGCCACGTTCGCGACGCCGATCAAGATCCCGTTGTTCGAGGAGATCATAAAGCCAGCCACAAAGACGGCGAAGAAGGACTTCGGCGGGATGACATGAAGTTCGCGCACCTCGCGGACGTCCACCTCGGAGGCTGGCGCGAGCCAAAAATGCGCGACGTCAACACACGCAGCTTCATCACCGCCATCGATCGATGCCTTGCAGAAAAAGTCGACTTCATAATCCTCGCGGGCGACCTGTTCAACACCAGTATGCCTCCAATCGAGAGCCTGAAAGTGGCCGTGCAGAAGCTCAAGGAAGCGCGCGACAAGGGCGTACCAATCTACATAATCCCTGGCTCGCACGATTTCAGCCCCAGCGGCAAGACAATCCTTGACGTGCTCGAGGAAGCCGGATTGTTCACCAACGTTGCGAAAGGGGACATCACCGAGGATGGCAAGCTCAAGCTGCGATTCACCGTCGACACGAAGACTGGTGTGAAGCTCACCGGAGTGCTGGGCAAGAAAGGCGGATTGGACAGGAAGTACTATGAGGACATCGTGCGCGAACCGCTCGAGTCCGAGCCGGGCCCCAAGATCTTCCTATTCCACTGCGCATTGCAGGAAGTCAAGCCGAAGGAATTGGCAGAGATGGACGCCATGAGCGTGGCGTTCCTGCCCAAGGGCTTCGACTACTACGCCGGCGGCCACGTCCACGTGGTAGATAGGGCCAATCTCGGCACGCACAACAACATCGTCTATCCGGGCCCTGTTTTCCCGAACAATTTCGCTGAAATTGAGAAATTGAGGCACGGAAGCTTCGTGCTCTACGACAACGGCGTGGTGACTCACGTCCCGCTGCAGCTCCATCCGACCATCTCGATCACTGTCTCGGCAGAGGGGAAAACCCCCTCCGAGACCGAGCAGGCCGTGCTCGAGGAGCTGAAGACAAAGAGCCTCAAGGACGCGATAGTCACGGTCAGGATCGCGGGCACGCTCAAGCAAGGCAGGCCGTCGGACGTGAACCTGAACGATCTCATACAGCACTGCTACGACCTCGGCGCGTATTTCGTGATGAAGAACTCGAACGCGCTCCTCAGCACGGAGTTCGAACAGGTCACGCTAAGCACACGCTCGGTCGACGACATCGAGGACAGGCTCATAGCGGAACACGTCGGCAAGAGCGGCGTGTTCCCCGCGGAATACGAACGCGCGCTGCTCAGGGACCTCATGCAGTCGTTCGCGAAAGAGAAGGATGAAGGCGAGAAGATCGCCGACTTCGAGAAGCGCGTCAAGACCGACGCGCAACGGATCCTGTCCTAGGCCACGCCAACTTCTTGGGTTTTCCGAGCTTCTTCGACCACGTATTGACGAGCTCGCGATATGTGTTCACGTGCAGCCAACGATTGCTGTGCAGGCACTTGACCTCCACACCGTCCCGCAAGAACTCCACGAAGAGCATGATGCGCTTGTCGATCACGCGCTGCTTGCTGTACACCCGCTGCGCGTGCCTTGAAGGATCGCCGAACAGCAACACCTCGAACGGACGCTCTGTCCTGCGCGTGCGCGTGAAGAAATCATGCCGTATGTGCTCGAGCCTACGCTTGATCACCTTGCGTTTCTTGAACGCGAGCAGCGCGGCGATGACGAGCACCGCGAACACCGTGCCTATCACGATGTCGACCTTGCGGAACCACACGACGAACCCCGGCAACAACGCGCCTAACCAGAATCCAAGGAAAACCATCACAGGCACCCAGATGATGGCCGCGAGCGTGTCCCAGAAAAGGAAGTCCCGCACAGGCATCCTAGTGGCGCCTGCGGCTATCGGGAAGAACACGCGCACGCCCGCGAGGAACCGCGAGACGAACACGGTCTTGCTGCCGTGGCGCTCGAAGTGGTACTCGACGCGCCTGAACTTGTCCTTCGCGAGCAGCTTCCTCAGACGCTTGCCATGATGGCTGCCTATCCAGTAACCGAGCAAGTCACCTGCGAGCACGCCGATGAAACTGATGAGAACTGCGCCCCAGACGTTCATGTAGCCTAGCGACGAGACGTACCCGGCGACGAGCAGGATGATCTCCTCGGGGAACGGGACGCCGACGCTTCCGATGAGCAGCAGGATGACGATCGCCACATAGGACAGCTGCTCGATGTACGAGATGAAGAAATCGACGAGCGCCATCAGGGGGTGCTTCGCTTGATCGTGCGCGGGAACGGGATCGCGTCACGGATGCTGTCCAGCTTGCAGATCCAGCGCACCACTCGCTCGATGCCGAGCCCGAAACCGGAGTGCGGCACGCTGCCATACCTGCGCAGGTCCAAGTACCAGTCGTAATGTTCTATCTTCTCGCCGGCCTTCTTCAGCTTTTCTATCAGGATATTGACATCCGTCTCGCGCTCTGAGCTGCCGATTATCTCGCCGAAGCCCTCCGGCGCGAGCACGTCGCAGCACTTCACGACGCGCGGATCGTCAGGGTCGTCCTTCATGTAGAACGCCTTGATCTCCTTCGGATAACCCGTGACCCACAACGGCTTGTCATAATGCTTCACGAGCGCCTCTTCCTCGATTGTGCGCAGATCCTTGCCCCACGGGATGTCGATGCCATCCTTGTGCAGCATCTTGATGGCTTCCGTGTACGTGATGCGCGGGAACGGCGCCTTGATCTTCTCGATATCGCGGTAGTCGCGGCCGAGAAGCTTGAGCTCCTCGCGGCAGTGCTTGGCGACATGCTGACAGATGGCCGTTATGAGCCCTTGCTCGAACTCGACCAGCCCTTCGAAATCCATCCACGCCTCTTCGCCCTCGAGGTGCCAGTATTCAGTCAGGTGTCGATTGGTCTTGCTCGGCTCGGCGCGGAACGATGGCGTGAGCGCCCAGACCTTCTCCAGCGAGAAAATCATGGCTTCGAGATAGAGCTGCGCGCTCTGGCTGAGGAACGCGTCCTCGCCGAAGTAGTCGATGTGGAACAACGTGCTTCCGCCCTCGCAGGAACTTCCGGTGATGATGGGCGGAGTCACTTCGAAGTAGCCTTTTGTCGCGAAATAGTCGCGGCACGCCTTCAGGACTTCCGCCTTGACCTTCCAGACGGTCGTGAGCTCGCGGCTCCTGATCCAGAGGTGGCGCTTGTCGAGCAGGTCCTCTGTCGACTGGTCCTTCGTGATTGGGAAGCGCTCCGCCTTGTGGACGAGCTTGAAATCATCCACCTCGACCTCGAAACCCGTCGGCGCGCGCTTGTCCTCCTTCAACGTTCCTGATAACTCGACCGCGCTCTCTATAAGGACGCTCTCCGCCTGTTCCCAGAGCTTCGGCGAGACCTTCTCCTTCTTGACGACGCACTGGATGATGCTCGTCCTGTCGCGCAGAACGATGAAAGCGAAGGCGTTGCTCTTGCGTTCGCGATAGACCCAGCCGCGCAGATGCACTTTTCCTTTACCCTTTTCGATGGCTTCTTGGACGGTGATGAATTCCATGGCGCTCATTCCTCCTGTTCTTTATTTAAACGTTATGGAGATACAAAAAAAGCGCCCTCCGCCAGATTTGAACTGGCGACCTTGTGGTTTCAGCCGACGTTCATCGGCAGACCCGACGAATCGGTAACAGCCACACGCTCTAACCGGGCTGAGCTAGGAGGGCAGGGACTATGCAAGAGAACTCAGTTATTATCGCCCAAACGGCTCAGACTCATAGAAACCGGCAACCGACAAGGCGCTAATAAAACTTTCGCAAATCAACCCTGCGCGACAGAAACGCGAATAGGTCTCACTACGCGATCCCAGTCATCGATGTTCATTCCGATGCTCGTGTCGTGACGGCCCGCGTTGAAGTATATCATCTCGTTCCGCCACAACGACTTGTCGACATAGACCGGGATGTTGAACAGGTTGCCGAACGGAGGGATGCTCCCGATCCTGCAACCAGTTATCTGGAACGCCTCCTCAGGCGTCGCGAGCGAGAGCGATTTCGTCCTCAACACCCGACGGAGCGCGCTCCAATCCACCTGCTTGTCGCCAGAGATGACAAGCATCGCGAACGCGCCTTCCGAGCGGAACACCAACGCCTTCGCACCAGCCATCAACGGCGTGCCACGGACGGACGCGCCCTCTTCAGAAGTCCCACAATCAGGATGAGTCCAACATTTGTAGACGACTTTGTTGTAGTCAAGAAGCTTGCGAATGTCTTCCAAGACAGCCATCTTACGGAACGACGCGTTCAGGATCGCGCGGGAAGAGGCACGCCTCGCGGATGTTCTCGAGGTTCAACAGCTTCATCGTGAGCCGGTCGATGCCCAGCCCGAAACCGCCATGCGGCGGCGCGCCGTACTTGAACGGCATCGTGTAGAAGTCGAACGTCTTGAGCACGAGCCCCTTGCCCTCGATCTGCTTGCACAGCACAGGATATCTGTGTTCGCGCTGGCCTCCTGAGACTAGTTCGGTGCCACGATACTCGAAGTCGAATCCGCGCGAGACGCCGTTGTCGTTCATGATGTAGAACGCTCGCTGACTGGAGGGATACTTCGTGATGAAATAAGCGTCGGTCTTGAACTTCTTCCTGATGAGCTCGCCGAGTTTCTTCTCCTCTTCGATGCCGAGGTCGAAGTCAGGCGGAAGTTTCGCGCCCTCCTCGTTCAGTAGCTCGATAGCCTTGGCGACAGTGATGCGCGGGAAAGGCAATGTCGGGACGTCTATAGTCACACCGAGCATGCGCAGTTGTTCCTGGCAAAGCTCGTTGACCGTCGTGCATACGTGAACGAAAAGGCGCTCGAGGAATCCCAGCACGTCATCCTCGTCGTTGATGAAGGACATCTCGAAATCGATCTGCGTGAACTCCGTGAAGTGCCGCATCGTGTGGGACTTCTCCGCCCGGAACGAGGGGCCGATCTCGAAGACCTTCTCGAAACCCGCGATCAGCATCATCTGCTTGTACAACTGCTGCGATTGCGAGAGATACGCCTTCTTGTCATAATACACAACTGGGAACAGCGTCGCGCCGCCTTCGGCGCCCTGCGAGATTATCTTCGGCGTCTGCATCTCGATCACGCCCTCCTTCATCATGAATTGGCGCACGGCCCAGTTGACCATGCTACGCACCTTGAAGATCGCGAGGTTGCGCGGATTCCGCAAGTCCAGGAAGCGATTATCAAGCCGCTTGTCCAAAGACGTGGGGATCGTGCCGGAGATGTCAATAGGCAGGTTCGGGTCGGACGCAGAAAGGACCTCGAGGTCGTGCAGGACGACCTCCTTCGCGCCGGACTTCTGCTTGCCCGTCTGGACCTTGCCGTGAACCGAGACGACAGACTCCTTGGGGATATCCTTCAAGGTCGCGAACTGCTTGAAGTCCTGCAAAGCAGTGAGCTGCACGAATCCTTCGCGGTCGCGCAGCTTGATGAACGCTATCTTACCGAGGTTCCTGATGTCCGCGGCCCAGCCGGCCAAGACGACATCGTCGCCCTCGGCGCGATGCTGCACCTGGTTCGTGAAGATGCGCTTGTGCAGGTCGATCATAGAATGCGGTCAAAAGGGAGCTGTTTAAAAGGTTTACCGCTTCAACTTCAGCTGCAACGCCAAGTCCTCGAGCTTCTCCAACCCATACTTGATGCTGTCGAACTTCCTCCTGACAGGACTGTTCGGGAAGTCGAAGAGCATCAATTCCTCGTACGTGTCCTTGACGAAGTCGCGGATCCTGAGCGCGGTCTTGGGATCGTCGGCGATGGCACTGTTGATTGCCTTGCGCACGAGCTCACCCATCAGGTCGCACAATCCAGGAAGGTATACCTCAGTGTGCACGCCGAGCTCCTCGGGCGACGGAAGAGTGCCGTCCTTGAGATAGCTCGCATAGCAGGAAGCCTCGACGAACTCCTCCACGGCATCGATGTACGCGCCGACCTGCGCGAGGTGCGCGTCTGTCGCGATGACGTTGTGGAGCGCCGAGATCGTGGCACGCGCCCGTTTCAGCTGCTGTTCAGCGGTCTTCGCGTCATTCCGATGCATGCTATAGATTGCCGCCTTGCTGGATTTGAGCACGTCACGCGAGTCCTTGATGAGCTGCTCGCGCGCTTTGTCGTACGTTTCCAGGTCGTTGCGCATCTGCGCAAAGGCTTTCTTCGTGAGCATCAAACGAACTGTCGCTCCGCGCTATATAAACACTCCGAAGGACGACCCCAAAAGCTTTATATATCCTGCACCGCTCAACAAGAACCAGCAAAAAGGCGTGAACAATGGCTCAGACTGTGCTCGGCAACGTGCTAGATTTCTTCGCCCGCATAGGTATCTACGATGTCGTTTTGCCGTTCATCCTCGTGTTCACCATCGTATACGCGATCCTTGAACGCACACGCGTGTTCGGCACAGAGAAGATCGATGGCAAGGAATACACAAAGCGCAACCTGAACGCCATGACCGCGTTCGTGATAGGCTTCCTAGTCATCGCGTCAAGCAAGTTGGTCGAAACCATCACCAGCGTGTCCAGCAACGTCGTCGTACTGTTACTGTTGGGCGTGTTCTTCCTGATGCTCGTCGGCAGCTTCTACGCCCAAGGCGAGATCGGCGAGAAAGGCGTATCGGGCTGGATCAAGACTGTCTTCATAATCATCATGCTCGTCGGGATCATCGCGATCTTCATGAACGCGCTCAAGACCGACTCCGGCCAGACCTGGCTCGACTACAGCCTCGGCTACCTCTCGGCCAACTGGAGCTCGACCGCAGTCGCGAGCATCATTCTCATCATCCTGGTGGTCCTATTCATCTGGGGGCTCACACGAGAGGGCGGCAAGAAAGAGGAGAAGAAATAGAGGTGCACCATGCCTGTTGACTTCGCAAACGCATTCAGCTTCCTTGACCAGTTCGGCATAACCGACATCCTCCTTCCGTTCGTTCTCATCTTCACGATAGTCTATGCCGTGTTGGCGAAGATCAAGCTGTTCGGCGAAGAGAGCAAGAAATACAACCTCATAATCGCGTTGGGCATCTCCCTGTTGGCCATAATCCCGCACGCCACGGGCAGATACCAGGAATTCGACATCGTCAACGTCATAAACGCCAGCCTGCCGCAGGTAGCGCTCATCCTAATCGCGATCGTCGTGCTAATGGTCCTCATCGGGCTCGTGGGCGGCGGCGCGCCAGGCACGAGCAGCATCATCCTCGGCATCGCCGGGCTCATAGGAGTCATCCTGCTAATCATCGTGTTCTGGCGCGCGCTGTTCCCATACAGCACGCCTTCGTGGCTGAGCTTCCTCGACGATCCAAGCACACAAGCTCTGCTCATCATCCTGGTAGTGTTCGGACTCATCGTCTGGTTCGTCACGAAAGAACCGGGCAAACCGGGCGAAGGCACAAAAGCGGCACAGGAGTTCTTCAAAGCCATGTTCGGAGGCAAATGAATGGCCACTCCGCTCGACATCGGGCTGCTGCAGAACTTCAGCATAATCTTCCCGTTCCTGCTGGTGCTCGTGTTCGTCTACGGCGTCCTGAGCATGACGAAGATCTTCGGTGACAACAAGGGCGTGTACGCGTTCCTGGCGTTCATCCTGGCAGTGAGCACGCTCTTCAGCCCCATCGCCATCAAGACGATCAACCTCATGGCGCCCTGGTTCGTGCTTCTGTTCATATTCAGCATCTTCCTGCTAATCGCGTACCAGACTTTCGGCATCAAGGAGGAGAGCATCCTTAAGACCATCACGAGCAAGGACCACGGAGACACGTTCTTCTACTGGGTCCTGTTCCTTGTCCTCGCGATAGGGCTCGGATCCCTTAGCTTCGTCGTCTCTGAAGAACGCGGATTCAAGGCCCTCGCCGAGCAGAACGAGACCGGCGCGGTCCAGCAAGGCACGGAACAGACAGGGTTCTGGCAGACCCTCTTCCATCCCAAGATCCTAGGCATGATACTCATCATGCTGATCGCGGTGTTCACGGTCAAACAATTGGCAAGCTACAAGTGACATGGCACTACTCGATTTCCTGAAGAAACCGGCACCCGCTGCGCCTGCTGCACCGCCCGTCGACCAAGTGCTCGCCATGCAACAGCAAGGACTCGCGAACAGCCAGATAGTGCAAGCGTTGCAGCGCCAAGGCTATGACACGAGCGCGATAATGGATGCCATGTCGCAGGCAGAAGCGAAACGCGGCGTCGAACCGATGACCCCTCAACCCGAAGAGATGCCTCCCCTGCCTTCCGCGCCGCCCGCACCGGCGCGCGCAGAGGCGTTCGAGGAGATAGCCGAACACATCGTCGACGAGAAGTGGCAGGACTTCACCAAGGAGATGGGGAAGATGGCCGAATGGAAGGACTCAGTCAACTCACGCCTGGACCGGCTCGAACAGAGCATGAGCGACGTGAAGGCCGACCTCGAAAACCTGCACAAGAGTATCATCAGCAGGATCGGCGAATACGACAAGAACCTCCTCGATGTCGGCACTGAGATCAAGGCCATGGAGAAGGTCTTCCAGAAAGTCCTCCCGACGCTCACGGAGAACGTCGCCGAACTTTCACGTGTCACGAAGCAGGTCAAGGGACCTGCCAAGAAATGAGTTACCGCAGAGGCGGTGTCGTTCTAGGTTTTCCGAAATACTACGGCACCGGCCGAGTCATCCTCGTCGACATCCCCCACGCATCGGAAGCACCTCCTATGCCGAAAGAACCGGGAGAAGGACCTCCCGCCAAAATCACGCTTGACGAGCTCCTTGAAGGGCTGCGCGCGTTCGGCAAAGACCGAGAATCAAGGAGGCCACACCGCGAACCTGACGAAGACGCACCAGTGATCTGGGGAAGCTGACTATTCCTCGTGCATCTCTTCCGTGTGCTTCCCCATCTTCTCGTCGATTATCTTCTCGACCTGTTCGAACGAGACGAACCGGATCGGGTCCCACATCTCGACGTAGCGCTTGAGGACGTCGACGTCCTCCTTCTTTGAAGTGAGCTGCAATTCCTTGATGACCGTGACGATGCGGTCCTCCATAGAGCGCACCAGGCGTTTCACCTCAAGAACGTCGCTCTGGAGAGTCTTGAGCTCCTGTTGGTTCTTCTTCTGATGGAGGAGAAGGTTCTGCTCGATCAGTTGGAGCTTGCGGCGTAGATCAGCGTAGCGCTCTTCGGACACGCGCAGGCGCGTCGTCATCACCTGCACGTCCTGCTGGAGCGAGGTGTCGGCCGGCTCGAGCGGAGTCGGCTTGGAGCCGAACAAGGTCATGCTACCGAAGCCTCTCTTCTCTTGGCTGGCGATGGGCGGAGCGATAGGGTCGGCCATAGGAAGGTATATAAGTTCGTATCCGGAAAACACCCATCGAGATAATTAAACTTATGTCACTACAGTGAAGGAAAAAAGGTGAGCAATGGTCGAGGGAAAGCCCTGCGGCAGTTATGACATCATCCGCGAGGGCGATGAGGTAATCCTGCGCATTGACTGCGAGCAGTGCGCGTTCTTCCCCAGTCTCGAGGACAATCCCCGTGTGATGGCCATGGCCATCGACTACCTCTCGGAAGTCGGCAACGTCACCAAGATCGTGTTCGTCCAGAAGCGCGACTACGAGTACGACTACACGCAGGTACTGCTTCTGGCAGATATCGCGAACGTGGTCAAGCGCCTGAGCCAGAACCGGCTCGCCTATGGCATCCTGACAGATGCGGGAAGAAGGTTCGTGGACGCCAAGTACGCGGAAGTCCAGGACGTGCTCGGACGGCTGCTCAAAAGCGACCCTCTGGGCGCGTACGTGGAACTGGTCCGCATACTCCGCAGGGAAGACGTCCTTCTGCGCGAGGGAGGCTTGCCGCAGGAAGGCCAGACCGCGTTGCAGAAGCTCATCAGGATGATCCGGGACATCCTTGACCTTCTAGACAACACCAAGCTCCTCAAGGTCACGAAGAACCAGCTGGCCGGCTACAAGGTCGGCGACCGCGATGTCTACCGTCGACTTTTCACGCCGAACATCAAGCCAGACTTCATGTTCACCAAACTCCAAGCGAGCTTCCCTCCCGAAGGCGAGGAACTCGCGAGCTACGAGGTCAACGGAACCGAAGTCACCATATTCAGCATCCCTGGAAGCGTCCAGTACCTATACCACATCGTGCCGCCGGAGTTCAAGCTCAGCGAGGAGAAATACGAGCTTCTCGACGCTGCCAGGAAGATCATGGCCGAGCACAAGCCCAAACGCTCCGAATTCGTAGACCCTGAGCGCATGCGCGATGTCTTCACCAGCATCGGCTCGGACCTGGTCGACGAGTTGGCAAGCTATCGTGGCATGCGGTTGCGCGACAAGGAACGCGACGAGCTCGTCCAGATACTCGTAAGGTACACAGTAGGATTCGGACTGATCGAGGTGCTTCTGCAGGACGAACGCGTGCAGGACATCAGCATCAACAGCCCCATGGGCAGAATCCCGATGTTCATCGTGCACCAGGATTTCGGGGACTGCATCACCAACATCATCCCCACCATCCCCGAAGCGGAAAGCTGGGCGTCCAAGCTGCGCTTGATATCCGGCAGGCCGTTGGACGAAGCCAATCCCATCCTCGACACGGAACTCGTGCTGCCCGGAGCCCGGGCGAGGATCGCGGCCATCTCGGCCCCACTGAACCCTACAGGCATCGCGTACAGTTTCAGAAGACACCGCGACAAGCCATGGACCCTAGCATTGTTCATCGGCAACGGCATGCTCTCACCACTCGCGGCGGGAGTGCTGAGCTTCTTGATCGACGGCGCGCGCACCATGCTCGTGGCCGGCACGCGAAGCTCGGGAAAGACGTCCTTGCTAGGCAGCATGATGGTCGAGATCATGCGCCGCATCAGGGTCATCACAATCGAGGACACGCTCGAACTCCCGGTCCAAGCGCTGAAGGACCTAAACTACAACATCCAAAGCATGAAAGTCGCGTCGGCATTGACACGGGGAACCACTGAGGTCTCGGCCGATGAAGGCATCCGTACGACCCTGCGTCTAGGTGACTCAAGCCTGATCGTGGGAGAAGTGCGCTCGACCGAGGCGAAAGCGCTCTACGAAGCCATGCGCGTCGGAGCGCTCGCGAACACCGTGGCCGGCACGATCCACGGAGACAGCCCCTACGGCGTGTTCGACCGCGTCGTGAACGATCTCGGCGTGCCCCGCACGAGCTTCAAGGCCACGGACATCATCGTCGTGGCCAATCCGGTGCGCTCGCCGGACGGATTACACCGTTTCAGACGGGTCACGCAGATCACAGAAGTGCGCAAGCACTGGGAAGAAGACCCTCTCCGCGAAGGTGGCTTCGTGGACCTGTTCAAGTACGATCCGGTGACAGACGTGCTCCAGCCCACGAGCGACCTGCTGAACGGCGACAGCGAGATCCTCAAGAGCATCGCGGGCAACGTCAGGGAATGGGCGGGCAATTGGGATGCGGTCTGGGACAACATCAACCTCCGTGCAAGGGTCAAGCAGGCCATAGTCGACACGTCGAAACGCCTCAACAGGCCCGACATCCTCGAGGCACCTTTCAACATCGCGAGCAACGACTCATTCCACCGCATCTCGGAACAGGTCCGCGAAGACCTAGGCAAGCTCGACAGCGAACAGATATTCTTCGCATGGAATGAGTGGTTCCAGCGCGAGCTCAAACGCCAGGAGGAGTGATGGAAGACGACCTCATGCGCAAGTACCGCGAGCGCCTTGAACAAGAGCTCGGCGGGCTCCCGAGCACGCATGCGCACGACGTGATGTCTCGAGAATACCAGGAATTCCGCAAGGAATCCCTGCCAGCGCACGTAACGCTCTACGAACGAACATGCAATGGCGCGGAACGGTTGCTAAAGGTAAAGGTACCTCCTGACAAAGCCGCCGCGATGCAGGAACATCTCAACATCGCGCACCTGCAAGTCACTCCCTCCGGCGTGCTGGCGCTCTCGTACATCCTGCCTTTGTTCGTGATCGTGTTCGGCAGCATTTCCAGCATCGTGCTCTTCAACTCTGCCTTCTTCGCGTTCTTCTTCGTGCTCGTCGGGCTAATACTGATCATACTACTGCAGCGCTTCCCGCAATACTTGGCGAACAACTGGCGTCTAAAGGCCAGCAACCAGATGGTGCTGTCAGTCTTCTACGTCGTAACGTACATGCGCCACACGAGCAACCTCGAGAACGCGATAGGGTTCGCCGCAGAACACCTCGCGCCGCCTCTGTCCCTGGACCTGAAGAAGGTCCTATGGGACGTCGAGACCGAGAAGTTCGAGAACATCAAGGAAAGCCTGGACGTCTATCTGGAGACGTGGCGCAAGTGGAACAACGAATTCATCGAAGCGTTCCATCTCATCGAGAGCAGCCTGTTCGAGACCGAAGAGAAACGCCGCTTGGAACTACTGGACAAGTCTCTCGACGTCATCCTGCAGGAGACATACGAGAAGATGCTGCACTACGCGCACAACCTCAAGAGCCCTATCACGACCCTGCACATGCTCGGAATCATCCTTCCCGTGCTGGGGCTGGTGATCCTCCCGCTCGTCGTGAGCTTCATCGGCGGCGTAAAGTGGTACCACCTCGCGATGCTCTACAACGTGTTCCTGCCGGTGATCGTCTACTATCTCGGAAGGAACATCCTCTCCACGCGACCCACGGGCTACGGTGACACCGACATCGCAGAGGTCAATCCGGGGCTCAAGAAGTACCGGAACGTGCTGTTCAAGATAGGGAGATCAGAAGTGAGCGTTAACCCGCTGATCTTCAGCATCATCCTCGGGGCGATCCTGTTCCTGATCGCGTTACTGCCCCCCATCCTGCATGCCACCAGCCCTGAAACCGTCGACGCGTTAGACAACCAGACATCCAAGGCATTCGGGTTCAAGCTCTTCGATTATCGCGTGACTGCGAACGTTGATCCGGCGTTGTCGCCCCCGCCAGGAACCATCATCGGGCCATACGGAATGCTGGCGAGCGTGCTCTCGCTCCTCATCCCGCTAGCGGCAGCATTCGGCATAGGACTCTACGCGCGCCTGCGGAGCAAGAACGTCATCAAGATCCGCGAGAACTCCAAGAAGCTCGAGGACGAGTTCGCCGCCGCCCTGTTCCAGCTCGGCAACAGGCTTGCCGACGGCATCCCCGCCGAGGCCGCATTCGGGCGTGTCGCGGACATGATGCCTGACACCATCTCGGGACAATTCTTCAATCTCGTCAGCACCAACATCCGCAAGCTCGGGATGGGGCTCCGCGACGCGCTGTTCAACCCGCGCACGGGCGCGCTGGCGTTCTATCCGAGCGCTATCATCGAAAGCTCCATGAAGGTCCTGATCGAGAGCATCCGCAAAGGCCCATTGATCGCGGCGCAGGCGCTGACGAACGTCTCCCGCTACATCAAGGAGATCCACGCAGTGAACGAACGACTCCGCGACCTGATGGCAGAGATAATCTCTGACATGAAATCACAGATCGCGTTCCTGACGCCCGCCATCTCTGGAATCGTGATCGGCATCACGAGCATGATCACGACCATCATGGGAGCGTTGAGCGGCCAGGTGAGCAAGCTCGGCGAGCAAGGCGCGGGCCAGGTCAGCACGATCGCTAACCTGTTCGGTGACAGCATCCCGACGTACTACTTCCAGATCGTGGTCGGAGTGTACGTCGTGCAGATCATCTACATCCTAACCGTGATCGCGAACTCCATAGAGAACGGCGCCGACAAGCTCGGCGAGCGTTACGCCATTGGTCAGAACGTGATAAGAAGCACACTGCTTTATTGCGTGATCGCGCTGATCGTGATGGTCATCTTCAACTTCATCGCGATAAGGATAATGACTGCTACGCTGAGTGGAAGTTAAGAATGGGCGGAGAGAGATTTGAACTCTCGACCCCGCGGTCTTCAGCCGCGTGCTCTCCCAGTCTGAGCTACCCGCCCGGGAATACGTCGGAAAACAAGAAGGGTCTTTAAAAGGGTTTCTAATGGACGAAATGAACCAGCGTCTCAGGAATGCCCGCCTCTTTCAAATCGCGTTTCGCCTGCGCTTCAGTGAGCTTGTGGTTGTGCAGGTAGATATCCTTGCTGCCCGTTGTCCAGTTCCAGCCTTTCTTCTCTAGCTTCGGGAGCGCTTCCGCCAGCTGGTACATGCGCTGTTTGAGCTGGTCGCCGAGATTCTTCAGGCTCGTCGTGGCTTCACCCAAGCCGAGCTCGTGCTCTGCGTCCTCAAGGAGCGCGATGAAGACATCAACCATCAGACGTCTTCCTCCTCGACGTCGGCCTCACCGTATTCGTCCTCGAGCTCGTCGCTTTCAAGCTCCTCGCTCATCTCCTTTATGTCCTCGTCGGGCTTCGCAGGCATCAACGGCGCGGTGCTGGCCTTGCCGACCACCTCTAGCGTGCCGAACTTGCCTGTGCTCACCTGCAACGTGCCCTTGTACTCGTCGGCGTAGCCATTAGAGATGTGGATCTTGTCGCCCACGTTGACCTGGTCGCATTGCTCGTTCCATAGCGTGAGTTTGCATTCGCCGGTCGCGTCACGGATCTGCGCGTTGCCGACCTTCCCTGACTTGCCGAATTTGTCGAACGTGCGCGGCTCATCCTTCGAAATCAAGTCTGCGACGATATCGACTTTCCCCAACTTAGGTTTCAGTTCTTTTATGTTCATGGCGTATCCCCCTATTCTTTGGCGCTCGGCTCGTAAGGCGTGCCTGCCTTGTGGAAGGGCAGTTCGCGCCCGAGCAGCTTGCGCAACGTGTCCTTTAGCTCCGCGAGCTTGACGCGGACCTGCTTGGTGCTATCCCGGTCGCGGACCGTGACGTCGTTGTGCTTCAATGAATCGAAATCGATCGTGACGCTGTACGGCGTGCCCATCTCATCCATGCGCGCGTAGCGTCGGCCGATGCTGCCGCTCTTGTCGTACAATGCAGGGAAGTCCTGTCTCAGTACCTGGAAGACTTCGCGCGCTTTCGTGAGCAGTTCGTCGCGGTTGCTGAGTAGCGGAAAGACTCCGATCTTGAACGGCGCGAGACGTTGGTGCAGCTTGAGCACTACGTTGCCGCGCTGCTTGTCCTCGTGATACGCGTTGAACAGGAACACGAGGAACGCGCGGTCGACTCCCTGTGATGGCTCGGCGACGACGTGCGGGATGACCTTCTGTTTGGTGTCCTCGTCGAATAGGCTCAGGTCCTTGCCGGAATGCTTCATGTGCTGCTTGAGATCGTAATCGGTGCGGTTGGCCATGCCTTGGAGCTCTTTCCAGCCGAACGGGAACTCGTATTCGAGGTCCCACGTGTCGAGCGCGTAGTGCGATTTCTCGTCTGAAACGTGCTGCCGGATGCGGAACTTCGTCGCGTCAGCGCCGAGCGAGACGAACCATTGATGCTCCATTGCCAGCCAGTACGCGTGCCAGGCGGTCGTGATGATCCTCTTGTCCAGGCATTCCTTGATCGACAATTCCTGGTGCGGCTGTTTCTTGGTCTGCATCTCTGCGCTGAAGACGAATAGCTTGTGGTTGAGTACATCCTTTAGATACGGGCAATCGTCCAGCTTGGATGGATGGATGAAGTATTCGATCTCCATCTGTTCGAACTCGCGGCACCTGAACAGGAAGTTCCTTGGCGCGATCTCGTTCCTGAACGAGCGGCCCATCTGCGCGATGCCGAACGGCAGCTTCAGGCGCGCGGTCTCGACGATGCTCTTGAAATCGACGAAGATGTTCTGTGCGGTCTCGGGACGCAGGAACGCGCGCGCCTCCTGGGTCTGGAGCGGACCGATGAAAGTCTGGAACATCATGTTGAACGGTTTCGCATCCGAAAATTCACCCTTGCACTTGAGGCAGCGGATGTGGTTCTCCTTGATGAGCTTCGTGAGGTCCTCTGGCTTCAATCCTGCAGCATGGATGTTGAGCAACTCCTCGACGACCTGGTCCGCACGGTAGCGTTCCTTGCACTTCATGCACTCTACCATGATGTCATCGAAGTTCGCCAAGTGACCCGAGGCTTCCCAGACCTTCGGGTGCAGGATGATGCTGCCATCGATGCCCACGACGTCCTCGCGGTCGTGCACGTGGTACTTCCACCACGCGTCCTTGAGGTTCTTCTTGATCTCGGAGCCGAGAGGACCGTAGTCGAAGAATCCCGCGAGACCCCCATAGATCTCGCTGCTCGGGAAGATGATGCCCTTCCGCTTGCAGAAGGCGGCCATCTCGTCAATCGTGACCATACCTGACTCCCACGGAACCGTCTTTAAAAAGGTTTTGCGGCTATCCGAGATACTGCCCGAACCGGTCGCGGGCGGGAAAACCGTCCTCGTCCACGTAGACATTGCGCCTGCGGTCGTACCGCAAGCCGTGCGCGCGAGCGGCTTCCCGGTTCTGGATGTTGCTAGGTGGCAGGTCCGGGTCGAACGCGGGCTTCGCGTCCTTGACTTCCGTCTCGAGCTTCGATTCTGGTGTTTCGGGTTCGTCGATCATTTTGCCAGCCACTCCACTTCCTCCTGATCCAAGTCGGCCTGATCCGCGATCTTCGCCGCAGACGGATGCTTCGCCTTGAACAGGACCTGGATGAACGGCAACTCCTTGATGGTCCGTTTCGCCGATGAATGCGTCTGCTGCGCGAGCTTCTCGGCGATGGCCTTGCGCTTGTTGTACTTCATGTTGGCCTGCCAGATCTTGAGCAGACGCATCGTGGGGCCGAACTTGTTGAAGCCGGCGTACTTCTGGTCCTTCGCCACCGCGACGCCGGCCGAAAGAAGCGTGTTGACGTACACCAAGAAATGCCAGTGCTGGCGTCTTCGAATACGGCCGCGGTAGACGTCCGCCTTCGCGAGCGCGTCATAGGCGCGCGCGAGGTCCTTCGGATTCGTGTATTCCTTCGGCAGGTTCTCGTCCACCCAGAGGAACGCACCATCGAGGTCCTCGTTGACGTTGTCGAACGCGGCGACGGCGACAGCAGGATCCGAGTTCTTCAGCACCTTCGTGAGCGCCTGCAGCATGCTCTCTTCCTTGTCGCGCTCTCCCAACTGCTCTAACTGGTCTTTCGTGAGCTTCTTGGTCTCGCCTGCGAGCGTCTGGAGGTCGTTGATGGCCGCCCGGATGTCGCCGCCGACACGCCGTGCGAGCGTCTTGAGCGAAAGCTCGTCGTAATCGATCCCCTCTTTCACACAGATTTCCTTCAGGATCGATGTGATCCGGAGATGATCGACAGGCCCGAACTCGATCAATTGACACTTGCTCCTGAGACCCGAAAGCTTCTGGTCCCAAGGATCATTGGCGGTCAGAACGATCGGGAATCTGGTGTCCGCGATCACAGCGGCGATCGCGCCAGGTCCGCCACGGTCATCGCGGCCCGACAAAGCGTCCACTTCATCGACAAGAATGACCTTCCCCCTTGAGAACAGGCTCATCTGCTGGGACGCGATACCGACCTTGCTCTGCACGCCGTCGGCGTTGCGGACGTCAGAGGCGTTGACTTCGAGGATCTCGAGCCCGAGCTCATTGGCCAACGCGTGCACCGCGGTCGTCTTGCCGGTTCCCGAAGGTCCGTACAGGAACACGGCCTTCTTTTTCTGCTTCTTGAAGCTAGTGAGAAACTCGCGCACCTGCGCGATGCCGTCTTGGGGGACGTCTTTGGCTGTCGGAAGGTACTTTCTGATCCAGGGCGTCGCCATCGTCATTCCCTGTGAAGAACCATGTTGACCCGATAGATCGCGCCCAACCCGACAGAGAGCCCGGGAAGATCCTGATTCGCGCCCACTCCTGAAACGAGCGTGACTCCCTGATCATCAACTTTAGAAACGTATCCTGCGCACCGCGGTCCCGGTTCATTCCTAGGATCCGCGGGGACCGCGTAATGGCGATTACCCGCCGCATCGCGAGGGCCTAGCTCCGCGTTCGCGATCAGGACAAGCTCCACCAGGCTTCCTTTCTCGAGCACCTGACGTAAAGGAGAATCACCCTGCATTTCCATTGACACCACCATCCACACAACTAAATAGCGCGTTAATAAACATTTAGGAAGTCCAGCACAAAACCTTTTTAAATAAACCTCAGACTGGTTAGCGCATGAAACCCGTCGATGTCGTGCTCAAAAGGGCTGAAGTGCTGAACTTCGACGGCCGCACCGGAATCGTCGAGTTCCGTGTCATAATCAACGACGGCAAGGACAAGGCTATCCAGCGCAACCAGGTCATCGAGGATTGCACCGCGCTCGCAAACGACATATTCCAGGAAGTGCGCAAGAAGATGAAGGCTTTGCATTCCACTCTCGACCTAGATGACGACCCGTTGGCGAGCATCGTGATGGTGCGCATCGCGGGCGACGAGGAAGTCATAATCGAGCGACTGGCGAAATTCTTCGCGAGCGTGAAAGAGAAGATGCGCAACGCCAAGATGAAGAAGCTGAGCTATCTCGACATGGAACGCCAAATCAAGGGACTCTCGACGGACCTAACATGAACGAACCCAAACTCGCGGAAAAGGCATGGAGCAAGGACTTCGAGGCGAAGACCATCGCGGCTTGGCGCAAGGCGCCGTGGGCGTTCAATCCGAAGACCAAGAGACGCGTGTACAGCATCGACACGCCGCCGCCGTACGTCAACGCTCCCGTGCACATGGGCCACGCGAGCTCGTACAGCATGATGGACTTCTTCGCTCGCTACAAGCGCATGACCGGCCATGACGTCCTTTTCCCGCTCGGTCTTGACAGGAACGGGCTCCCGATCGAGGTGGCCGCAGAGAAGAAGTCAGGAAAGAAATTCAACATGCTGCCGCGCGAAGAATTCCTGAAACTCTGCAAGCAAGTGCTTGAGGAGGCGAGCGCGACAAGCGTAGACACATTCGCCAAACTCGGCATAAGCTTCAACTCGTGGAACGTCGGCACGAAACTCGGCGATATCTACCACACGGACTCTCCAGAGTACCGCGCGAGCACGCAAGCGACGTTCATCGACCTGTGGAAGAAAGGATTGATCTACGAGGCAGATCGCGTGAACAACTACTGTCCCGGCTGCCAGACGACGATCGCGGACAGCGAGATCGATTACGAGGACATCCCGACGCTCTTCTCGGACATCAAATGGAAGATAAAGGAGACGAATGAGGAGGTCGTGATAGGGACGACACGTCCCGAGTTCCTCGGCAGCTGCGCCATGGTCATCTACAACCCCGCAGACGACCGTTACAAGCACCTCGAGGGCAAGCACGCGATCATCCCCCTCTACAACCGAGTAGTGCCCATCAAGGCGCATCCGTACGCGCAGATGGACAAGGGCACGGGCCTCGTCATGATGTGCGCGTTCGGGGACCAGACAGACGTGCGGTTCTTCCGCGAACAGAACCTCGAACCACGGATCCTGATCGGGATCGACGGCAGGATGAACGAGCACGCAGGCAGCCTGAAAGGGCTCAAGGTCAAGCAGGGCCGAGAGAAGATCCTCGAAGAGCTCAAGGCAGCGAAGCTCGTCGCGAGCCAGCGCCAGATCACGCACCGCACGCCCATCTGTTCGCGCAGCAGGGACCACATCGAGTTCATAGGAATGAAGGAATTCTATCTAAAACAGGTCGAGTTCAAGGACACTATGCTCGAGCTCGCGCAGAACGTGAAGTTCTTCGCGCCCGAGAGCCGGCAGTTGTTGGTCGACTGGATAAACAGCGTCAGCATCGACTGGCCCATCTCGCGCAGGCGCTATTACGCGACAGAAGTCCCGCTGTGGTATTGCAAGAAGTGCCGCGAGCCGATGCTTTCGAAACGCGGAACGTACGTGCAGCCCTGGAAAGACCCTGCGCCGGCGAAATCGTGCCCGAAATGCAAGTCATCCGAGTTCGAGGGCGAGACGCGCGTATTCGACACGTGGTTTGACAGCAGCATCTCGCCGTTGTACATCCTTGGCTGGGACCGCGAACAGGCGTTCTTCGAAACGCACAAGCCGTGCTCGTTGCGGCCGCAAGGCAAGGACATCGTGCGCACGTGGCTGTACTACACTCTGCTCAAGTGCTACCTGCTCACTGACGAAGCTATCTTCGACTCAGTCTGGATCAACCACCACATCGTCGACGAGAAAGGCAACAAGATGTCGAAGAGCGTCGGCAACATCATCGACCCGCAAGAGGTCATCAAGCGCTACGGCGCGGAAGCGCTGCGCTTCTGGGTCGCTGCCGAGGGCAACATCACCCAGACAGACCTGCGATGCTCGTATCAACGCATCGAAGGCGCAGGAAAGACGCTCACGAAACTCTGGAATGTGGCACGCTTCGTGAGCATGTTCCCCGAACCGCAAGGACGCGCCGAGCTGAGCGAACTCGACAAGTGGCTCCTGCACGAGATCAACGAGCTCGTCAAGCTGTGCAAAGAAAAGTACGACCAGTACGACTTCCACAATCCCATCGTTGCGCTCAGGAACTTCCTCTGGGAAACGTTCGCCTCGCACTACCTCGAACTGTGCAAGAACCGAGCCTACAACGAGAGCGGCGCGTTCTCGAAAGAGGCCCAGAACGGCGCATTGCAGACGCTCCACACCTGCCTCGACACGCTTCTCAGACTGTTCGCGCCAGTCATCCCCATCATCACGAGCCAGATCTACGAAGCGTTGTGGAAGAAAGACGTCCACCAAGAGTCTTTCCCCGACGTGAAAGAGGACCGTCGCGTGCCGTTCACCAAGGAAGGACTATTCGAGATCAACAGCGCGGTCTGGAAGGCGAAGAAGGACAAAGGTCTCACGCTCAAGGCAGAGATCGCCGAACTCGTCATCCCCCTGCAGTTCAAACCCATCGAGCACGACCTCAAAATCGCGCACAACGCGAAGAAAGTGGGCTACGCGGACAAGATTGAAGTTAAGCTCTGATTGGACGTTCTCGTCTCAAGAAATCCCCGATATCGAACATGTTCTTTACGTCGTCCTTCTGGAACTCGCCGAAACCGAGGCATTCATCGTTGAGCATGACGAGCACCCAGTCGCCTGGTTGAGGATCGTTCTCGGTCTTCGTGATGCTCGCGGTGATGACGTTCTTCTTGCACACGAACAGCCACGCTGCCTTGTCGGTCACGAACACCTTCTTGGTCTTCCTGCTCCTGGCCAACAGGTCTAGCAAAGCGACGCCGGGCACGACATAATCATTCCGCTTCCTGCCGAGGAACGCGCCGACGAACACGGGCTGGCGCGGCAAGTCCTTGCCAAGCTTGAACAATTGCTGCGGAACAAGATACCACTCGTCGCCGAGCTGATATGCGTCATCCTCCCGGATAAATTCCTCGTCGGTGAATCTGTCGATAAACGTCCAGATCATGCCTTCACCAGCTTGGCGATGAAGAACCCTTCTGTCTGCGTCTTGGACGGCCAGAACCTGCGACAAAGCTGGACCTCGTTGGACAGTCGCTTGTCGAAAACGGTCGTCAGCCCCGGATTACCGATGGTCAGTCCGGTCTGGACGCAACGAACCTTGAACTTCCTGACCGCCCAGTCTATGATCAACTCGTCCTCCTCCGGCTCCAAAGAGCACGTGGAGTACACGAGCGCGCCGCCTGGCTTGAGCATGGTTATGGCGGCCGAGATGAGCTCCTTCTGCGTCGCATTGTTACGGACGAACTCCTTCTGCGAATGCTTGCCGAACCAGTCCTTCTCCTTGACATAGTTGCCCATGCACGGCGCGTCGAGAAGGATCTTATCGAACGTCAACGTCCACTCGACGAGCTTGCCCGCATCCGTGTTGAACGCGATGCAGTTCGACACACCCAATCGTTCGAGGTTGTTCTTCAAACCTGGCAAGCGCCGATTGTTCTTCTCCACCGCGACAAGCTCGCCTTTGTTCTGCATCCACTGGCAGATCTGCGACGTCTTCACGCCAGGCGCTGCAGCCATGTCCAGCACGCGTTCGCCGGGCTTCGGATCGAGCACTTGCACGGGAAGCTGTGCAGCTGCCTCCTGCGGCGTGAGGTATCCACGCAGATACTCTATCGACGCACCGAGAGAAAATGGCGTCTTCTCGACCCAGTAACCGTTTTTTGCGAAGGGAATCTTCTCCAGAACGACTCCTTTTGCTGCGAGACGTGAAAAGAGCTCAGGTTCAGAGCATCGCAGCGTGTTCACGCGGATGCTCGGCTTGAGAACGACAGGAACCGGCTTGTATCCGAGTTCATGATAGCGCTTCTCGAATACGCTCATACGCGCTTCCAACGCTGGCCGTCAGGACCGTCCTCGACATGGATGCCCTGCTTGAGCAGCTCCTTGCGCAATTCATCGGACCTCTTGAAGTCCTTCAACTTACGCGCAGCGGCGCGATCATCAAGCAACTGCTGCAGTCCAGGGGACAACGGCTGCGACTGGCTCGCTACGAGTTGCGCGATGCCCAGCCCGAGCACGCGGTCGAAGTCCTCCAACAACTGCAACCGTTCGTGCGTTCCGAGCGTCTCGTCCTTCACGACCGCCCACACTTCCGCCAACGCCACCGGCATGTTCAGGTCATCGTTGATCGCGTCCAGGAACGCCTCCTTGTGCTTCTCGAACGAAGCGCCCATCTTGGTAGTATGATTCTGCCTGAAATCCATTATCCTGTCACGGAGATTCCGCCACGCGTTCTTGGCAGCATCGAGCGCTTCCCACGAGAAGTTGAGCTTGCTCCGGTACTGCGCGCCAAGGCAGAAGTACCGGTAATCGAGCGCGTGATACCCCTTGTCGAGAAGCGCCTGGAGTGTGATGAAGTTCTCGCCTGACTTAGCCATCTTACCTTGGTCAATCACGAGGAACTCGCCGTGCATCCAATAGTTCACCCACTTCCTGCCGGTCACTGCCTCTGACTGCGCGATCTCGTTCGTATGGTGCACGGGGATATGGTCGATGCCGCCGCAATGGATGTCGAACTTGTCGCCGAGATGAGTCATGCTCATTGCGCTGCACTCGATGTGCCAGCCCGGGAATCCTACGCCCCAGGGGCTTTCCCATTCCATCTGGCGTTTCGCACCGGTCGGCGAGAATTTCCACAGCGCGAAATCCGTCGGGTTACGCTTGCCCTCGACGAGCTCGACGCGCGCGCCCGCCTTCAGCCCTTCGATGTCCAGCTTCGCGAGTTTCCCGTACTTCTTGAACTTGCTAGTGTCATAATAGACGCCATCGCCCGGGATGACATACGTGTACCTTTTCTTCTCTAGTTCCTGGACGAGCGCGATCTGCTCCTTGATGTGGTCTGTCGCCTTGCACCAGACGTTCGGCGGCAGGATGCTCAAACGTCCGAGATCCTTCTGGAAGGCCTTGGTGTAGAATTCGGCGAGCTGCCATGCGCTCTTGCCCTCGCGTTTCGAGGCGAGCTCCATCTTCTCCTCGCCAGTGTCAGCATCGGAGGTCAGGTGGCCTACGTCAGTGATGTTCATCACGTGCTGGACACTGAAGTCATTAACGAGCAAAACCCGCTTCAGGACGTCCTCGAAGATATACGTGCGCAGGTTGCCGATGTGCGCATAATTGTACACGGTAGGCCCGCACGTGTACAATTTGACTAACTTGTCAGTGATCGGCTTGAAGGACTCCTTCTTGCGCGATAGCGTGTTGAACAGCTTCAGCATGGCAGAAGTACTCGGCAGACCGTTTAAAAAGGTTACTTCTTGCGCAAAGCCATCACCGATTGGATGGCCCGCTCGAGCGTCAGCCTACGGTCGTTCCGAGACACCCAGACGACGGCGCAGGCTAGCGCCACAGCCCAGACCAGTAGGACAAGGATGTCCAGCACATTCCAGCCGAACCCGACCCCATTGAAGAGAAGCGCGATACGCACCACTTCGCCGCCGATCACGACAGGATTGACGCCCGCGATCACTGACAACCAGCGCGGCAGCACGTCCAACGGCACGATGAAACCCGAAGCGAGCAACAAAGCAGCACCGACAAGCACGCCGGCGAGGATCGCGTTGAATTCCTGCGTGACCAAAGAACCGATGAGCATCCCGATGAGCACGAACAGCATAGAGATCGCCAACAGCGCAGGGACGAGCACGGGAAGGCCGAGCCAGATCGGGAAGAAGAACGCCGCGACGACCAGCATGAGCAAGGCCTGCACGGCAAGCACGGCGACGCACGAGACGAGCACGCCCGCCATCCGGGACACGTCGCTCAACGGGACAAGCAATGCGCGGGTTCTCGCCGGCGAATTGCGCTCCGAAAGCATCAGGATGCATGGCAGCAGCAAGCCTGAGAAGAGCAACACGAGCATCATGAGGAATGGGAACGCATAGTTAAGATAACTGGATTCTGCGCTGACAGGAGTGATCACCGTCCTGATCGGGGTCACGACCGCCTCGGGATCGACGACCGCAAGACCTGTGATCGCCTGGTGCATCTCATCAAGACCTTTCTGGATCTCGGCGATCGATACCAGCGAGGAATCGAGCTTGCCCTTCACGCCCTGCAGGTTCACGAGGCTCGCGTTGCGCGCGTCGACCAACGCGCCGAGCGTCTGTTTCGCGGCATCCAACCTGTCGAGCAGCACCTGGACCGTGCCGGTGAGATTGTTCGCCGCGACATCGTTCTTCGATAAGTTCGCGGCCGTGCGCAGATCATCCGCGGCGGATGTCGCGTTGGCTATGCCTGCCTTTGCCACCGATTTCTCCGAACTCGTCATGCCGCTCGAGTTCACGTACCCGTCGAGCGCCTGGAGCTGGGATTTGAGCGCGTCCGCGATGATCAAGGAATCGTTCGCGAGCCTCTCCGCAACTTCGGACAACCCTGCGCCGCGACCGAGCACGTCCTGGATACCGAGCTGGTTGATGTCAAGCGCCGCTTCGGGCGCTCCGAGTGTCCCGAGGACCTGGCTGATCCCGAACCCAGCGTTGTTCACCGTAGTTGTCAGCGTCACGACCGTGCCCTTTCTTACGCTCACGCTGTTGCGCACCGTTGAAAGCGCGTCCATTATCGCACGAGTCAGGTTCTTGCTCACGTCCTGGGTGTAAGACTCTATCCGTGGCTCGATCGTCCCCAGGACGACGTTGACGAGCGTCGCACGCGAGGGGTCGAGGTAGAACGTGAGCTTGTTGTTCTCACCACCGAGCGCGAATCCGGCCGGGAAAACCAGACATGCATGCTGGTCCCCCAGACGCACCGCATCGACGCAGTCCTCCTCACGTTCATACTGCTCGACCTTGAACTGGCTCTCCTGCAACGTGCTCAAGACCGCGTTGCTCACGTCGGTGTACGCGGGCGACCAAGCGCCGACACGGACGCGGTACACGCTCGTGGTGTCGAAAAGGAGCCCGGCGAAGAACAACAGCAAGAGCGGGATGGTGATGATTGCGATCGCGGTCGTCCGCGAGCGGAAAAGCATGCGCAGGTTGTTCTTCGCGAGGATCAGGACGGGATTCATCGGAGCAACTCCTCGAAGAGTTCGCGCACCGTGGGCCTGCCCATCTCGAGCGCGGTGATCATATCCTTCCGCTGCCTGCAGAACTGCAGGATCATCTCTGCCGCAGCGGTCGGCTGTGCGGTCTGCAGACGCAGCGCGCCAGCCTCCTTCCATGTCTTGGCGATCGGGACGTCCTGCTGCTTCGCCAGGAACGCCGCGAGCTCGTCATAGCCGTGCGACGCGAGCTCCACCTTGATCTCATGATTCCGCGAATAGATGACGCGCAGCTCGTCAGGCGTGCCCACTTCCGCGATGCGGCCGTTCCGAAGGATGCCGATGCGGTCGCACACCTGTTCGAGCTCGGTCAGGAAATGTGAAGCGATCACGATCGTCGTCCCCTTCCTGCGGATGGCGCCGAGAGTCTCCCAAAGCTGTTTCCTCAGGAGCACGTCGAGATCCGCGACCGGCTCGTCCAAGATAAGCACCTTTGGATCGTTCACGAGCGCGCATGCGAGATCAAGCCTTTTCTGCATGCCGCCGGAAAGTTCCTTGGCGAGCAGCGTACGGTTGTCGTGCAGCCCGACCAATTTCGCCAGCGACGCCGTCTGGAGATCCGCCTGGCGTTCGGTCTTCCCGTAAAGGAGCGAGAAATGACGGATGTTCTCCTCGACAGTGAGCTCAGGATAAAACGAGGGCGCCTGGGTGGAATAACCCATCACTGCCCTGAGGCCGGGATCCTTCGCGACACTGCGCATAGTCCCTGCCAGAAGCTGGACGTCACCCGCGTCCGGCGCGAGAAGGCCGACGATCATGTTGAGCAATGTCGTCTTGCCGGATCCGCTCGCGCCGATGATGCCGAAGATCTCCCCTTCGTTGATGTCCAAGGAGACCGCATCCAGAACCTTGCGGCCGTTGAGCGCCTTGGAGACGCTTTGGATGCGGAGAAGCGCTTTCCCGTGTGGTGAGGGGTGCTCTGCCAGCCCCTTCTGGAGGTACGCGGAAACGAGCTCCTTTGGCCAGCCTGCCTTCAGAAGCGTCTCCTGCAGATCGGCCTTCGGCATGCCTTTAGCGAGCGATTGTGAGACGAACTTCTGTAAAGGCGGGCTCGCGGCAAGCATAGGCCAATCACAGCAAAAACGCTTTTTAAATTCATGTTACTATCCTTGAGAAGTCATTTTGCTGCAGATGCATAATGCATATATAACGGAAGCTCCACTGTGGCGCCATGGACTGCGAACTCTGCGGCAAGCCAGCCACAAAAAAAGCTCTAGTGGAAGGCGTGAACCTGAACGTCTGCAACGCCTGCGTCAAGTTAGGTCAAGAAGTGCGGGCACCGTTGGTGCCTGTGAAGAAAACCGTCTCTGCCGAGCCATTGATCGTCCAAGCCATCGTTCCAGACCCAGGCACACGGATCAAACAAGCTCGCGAGAAGTTCGGCCTGACCCAGAAGGATTTCGCGATAAAGATCAACGAGCATCAGAGCGTCATCCACAAGCTCGAGACAGGCCACCTAGACCTCACACTAGACTTGGCGCGCAAACTCGAGAAAGCTCTCCACATAAAGCTCATCGAAGAACGACAGGATGTCACGCTCTCGGCGCCTAAAACGAATAACGGTCCTGTGACAATCGGCGACCTGATACGGCTCAAATGACTACGCGAGCTTGTTGCCCTGTTTATTGAGCAAGAACCATTCCATCGGAGCGCGGAATAGCGCCTTGAAGATGCCGACGTTCACGTAGTAAGTGACAAGAAGCCCGTACGTGAACGACGAGAGTATCATGGGCACGGTGAGCCTGAGCCGATTCGCCCGCGCAAGAGCGAAGAAACTCGTGACGACGAGCCCTGAAGTGAGCGCGATGTTCTTGAACGTCTCGGCCATGAAGAGAGGGATGTCGATCGGCGCAGGAGGGTTCGTTATGAAACTCAATATGCCCATCACGAAGAGCGCGGCGAGCAGCACCGAGAGGAAGTAACCCGTGCAGAAAAGGATCCCCAAGATGGTCTTGTCCTTGATGCTCAAATGCTTGCTGGTGGCGATGCCGACGAAATGCTTCTTATACGCCGAGACCACGCCATACGCCCACCGCATCTGCTGCCGGTAAAGGTCACGGATGAGGAACGGCACCTCGCTATCGCATTCAAGGTCCTCTAGATACTCGATGCGGTAACCGTTCCGGATCAAGCGCATCGAGAACTCGATATCCTCTGTGAGCGCGCCCGATTCCCAACCGCCGAGCTTGACCAACACGTCCTTCTTGACAGCCTCCGCAGAACCGCAGAAGAACCCTATGTTGGTGCTCCTGTTCATGAACGGGATCCCGACGTGATGGCACGTCGCGACGATGGTGGCGCCGAGCGCAGACACCAGGTTCTGGTTGGCGTTCAACAGGTTCCAACGCGCCTGCACCCCCGCGAGAGAGGGATCGCGCGCGAACGGTTGGACTATCCTGGCCAGGAAGTCCTGCTTAGGGACGAAGTCCGAGTCGAAGATGACGATGTACTCGCCGCGAGAGTGTTGAAGCATGTTGTTCAGGTTGCCTGGCTTGAACCCTACGTTGCTGGCGCGCTTAAGCACGCGCACCATCTCAGGATGGGCTGCAGCGAACTCGTTCAGCCGTGCAGAGACCTCCGGCATATTGCTGTCGTCGCCGATCAGGATCTCGTACTTCTCCTTCGGATAATCGAACGCGAGACAGTGCTCAGCGCAGCGCAGCGCGACCAACTCGTTCCTGGTCGGGATCTGGACAGTGACGAACGGCAGTTCTCCCATTACAGGCGTCTCCTTCCTCTTCCCTCTGCCCTTGAGAAGGACATACGCACACATCATGTAATACAAGAGCGAGACAAGGACCGCGATCCACAGGATAGTCTGGAACGTCCCTTGGAAGATCACGTGGAGGAAATCTAGGACAGGACGTCCGAACGCAGCGTACTGCTGGAAAACGGGCTCCAGCACTGCCGCGATCGGTGCGATGATGGTGAACAGGTCCATTGCGTCACTTCACATAGTGGCTCTTTTTCCAAAATCTATTAGTGAGAATACTCACGAGAATAATGGTATTTAAAGCTATCGTGTAGGGGAAATAGAAGAAAATCGCGAACAAATGCAACGGCTGTAAGCGCTGTTTCGCGGTCTTCAAGGAAGCGAAAACCATCGCGGTCGTCATGATGCCGGACAGCACGCCGAACACGCTGTACAACTGCAACCCGTTCTCCGGAATCTTGGCCACGACCCACACCGGCCCGAGCAGGCTGAACCATCGTAGCAAGTACAGCCCGAGATCGGTCATTGTCTGCGAATTGTACGGCAGCCAATAATTCACCTGATAGATGATCAACGGGAGCGAAACGAGAGCGTAGAACGACCACCAGGCCTGGTTGAGGTACAGGAAATACACCGAGGGGGATCTGCTCGAGCGCAGCAAAGCGCGGTTCTTGAACAACGCCTGGAGCGTGCCGACCCACCATCGCGAACGCTGCCGATGCAGCTGGCGCAGGTTCGACGGCGCGACGGTCTCTCCGAGCGCGTCAGGGACGTTCAACGTGCGATAGCCCGCGCGCTTGATCTCGAGCGCGATGTCCTGGTCTTCCGCGCGCGCGTGGGGCTTGAACCCGCCGATCCCGACAAGCACCGATTTGCGGTAGCATGCGAGACTGCCGAAGAACCAGATCCCGTTGTTGAACAGCCGCGAGAAGCTGTTGGCGATCAGGTTCAGCAGGTGGTACTCAACGTTCTGGAACGCGCCGAGGATAGAACGCCGGTTGCGCACCACGTTGTTGCCGCAGACCGCACCGACATGCCCATCCGCGAATGGCCGCACGAGATTTCTCACGCAGTCGGGCACGATCACGGTGTCGGCATCGAGCGTGAATACGAACGGATGAGACGCGGCCGCGACGCCTGCGTTGAGCGCGGAGACCTTTCCCTGATGGTCGAGCCGACGCACCTTGATCGCGGGGTAACCCTTCAGGATGTCCTGCGTGCCGTCGGTCGAGCCGTCGTCGACGACGATCATCTCGAGCTTCTCAGGAGGATAGTCCTGGTTCAGGACAGATTCCACCGATGCCCTGATGTTCGCGGACTCGTTATATGCGGGGATGACGACGCTAACCCCCGGTTCATACTGAGCGTCGTTTCGCCGCACGAATCGCGCAAATACCACCACCAGGAATACCGCGCAAAGGAACGCGAAGAGCACCGCGAACAACAATCCCGCGAGAGTCATGACCGCATCTTCCATGGATGAACCGTCGCGAAACCGCTTTTAAACTTTCCTAAGCCAAGAACCACAATCCCATATTATAGCAAATCGTCTCCCAACCCGATACACAGAGTCCGAGTCCAGCCACCGAAAACAGCAGGGGGATGGCTCCGAGTATGATGCCGATGACCGCGATGGCCTTTCCGCCGTACGATTCAGGCTGCGCGCGTGCGCGGCTCAACGCCTTGATACCAAGCACCAGCGCGAGAATGCCGAACAGGACGTTCAGCATAGGGATCCAGAACGTGAGCCCGAAAACCAAAGAAGCCCATGCCAGCGCGCGCGACTTTGCCATGCATGACGCGGCTCGCCGCCGGTTTTTAAATGTTCTGCACAACAAATAAATAGCCTCGTTCGCGCCCAACCTTCGGGGCGGCATGAAACAGTGGCTACTATTCTTGATACTCGCGGTCTTCTTCGCGGTCCAGATCCCGAGCGTGCTGCACCAGCATCCAGGATGGGATGAGTCAGTCTATATCGGAATCGGAAAATACCTGTTCTCTGAAGGAACATCCGGGCTTTACGAACCGATCAGACCATTGCTCTTGCCGGCCATAATGGGCGCGACATGGACGCTCGGCGGCGGGCTGGTCGCATCGCGGTTTCTGATGCTTGTCATAGCGCTGATCGCGATAGGCCTCGCGTGGATAGTAGGGAACGAGCTTGGCGGCGAGCCTGCGGCGTTCTGGTCTGCGCTCATCCTTGCAGCGGCGCCGGTGTTTTTCGGAGATGCGACAAGCGTCACGACGGATCTTCTTGCGGGCCTTCTCATCCTCGCGACCGCATGGCAAGCGCGGAAGAATATCCTGATCTCAGGGATCCTTGCCGGACTCGCGTTCGCGACGAAATTCCCTGCGGGTCTCGCATTGATTTTCCCGTTGTTGGCATCGCGCATGGATGCGAGGAAGATTGGCGCGGCGCTCGCAGGATTCGCGCTCATCGTGCTGCCTTACCTCGCCGCGAATGCCGTGCTTGAAGGAGATCCTTTCGAGCCGCTGCTTCTTGCGTCACGACATGCCGGCAACCGAGCGTACGCGGTCCCGGGACTGCTGCAGAACCTCTCGTTCTATCCCTTAGCACTCTTGGGAGCAAGCCCTTTGCTCGTGTTCGCGCTGCTCGGGCTCGCATCGACACGGCGACGCGCGTTGCAGTTCGGCACGCTGGTCGTAATCGCGTATTTCGTGCTCATCGACAACAAGCAGCCCAGGTTCGCGCTGCTGTTCCTGCCATTGCTCGCGGTGTTCGCTGGCGCCGGAATTGTTTATTGCCGCGAACACGCAAAACGGACCGCCACCATCCTGCTTATCGCGGGATTGGCGATTACAATAATCAACGACGCCCCTCTTGCGAACGATTTCGGAGAACGCCCCGATATCGAAGGATTCGAGGTCGCGGCAAGGTATGGGACTGTGCTCACGGCAGACCCCCGGTTCTCGGCGTACCACGACAACCGCGCGCTGCCGATGTATTATCTGCCGTTCGATGTAATGAACGCGACTACAGCGTACGACCTCGGAGCGCCCATCGCAGGAGCGGCTATATTCCGCGAGGACTCGTTCGCATGCGAGAAGTTCAAGGCAGAATGGTGCTCTGCGCTTGTCGACTCACTCAAATCACGGCTCGAAAAACATCCAATCGCGCACATGGACGGCGTCGTCGTGTATCAACTCACCGGAGAGATTCCGGCGTCAGCCACGAAAGGCATTTAAACGCGGTTCTGCCGAAAAACCCCATGGATTCACGTATTCCGACAGGTTGCGGCGTGCTGGACAAACTCCTCAGCGGCGGCCTTGATGCGGACTGCATCACCACGATATATGGCCCCGCTGGCTCTGGCAAGACAAACCTGGCGTTGATCGCCGCGGTCACCGCCACGCTGCGTGGCAAAAAGGTAATCTACATGGACACCGAAGGTGGGTTCTCTGTCGAACGCCTGAAGCAGCTCTGCAAAGACCATGCGCATGTGCTCGAGAACGTTCTTTTCTTGCGGCCCACGACGTTCCAGGAACAGGTCGAGGCGTTCACCAGACTCAGATCACTCGTGACCGCCAAGATCGGCCTGATCGTGGTAGACAGCATCAGCATGCTATACCGTCTCGAGCTCGGCAGCAGCGAGGAAGCATACGATGTCAACCGCGCATTGGGGAAGCAGCTCGCGGCGCTCACGGAGATAGCGCGCAAGAAAAGCATCCCAGTCATCCTTACGAACCAGGTCTACTCGTCATTCGATGAGCGCGAGAAGGTCAACATGGTCGGCGGCGACCTGTTGCGGTACGGCAGCAAGTGCCTGGTCGAACTGCAGATCACGCCGTCGAACAAGCGCCGCGCGATCCTGCGCAAACACCGTAGCCTCGCACCCGACATAGAGACCGTGTTCCAGATCGTCGGGACCGGGATTGTCGAAGCGAAAGAGAGCAGAGGGTTCAATTTGTTCAGGAAAGAGTAATCTTCTAAGCGACATTTGAGATCAGGATGATGGGATCGCGAGGAATTTAGCGCTATAATACTCGGACGCATCCTTGAACACAGTCAAGAACCCTCTTCGAACCTGGTAGCTCTCATAAACGCATCGTTTGGCTCTTTCCTCAGGCAAGTAGCCTTCTTCGACAAAGTATGAATACTCCTGCGGACCTGTGCCGTACACCCAGCACATGATGTTGTAATACCTTTGCTTGTCCAAACCGTGCTCGTCGTAAAACGCGAGGCTCGACAATTCATCATCTGAACCAAGGAAGAACCACTTGGCCGCATTGATGCTTTTCTCGTTCTTTGTCAGGTTATCTTCCGGGTATAGATCGGTCAGTACGATGTAGAAAAAGTAGTCCAAGGAGAATGCGAACTGGTCTGCAACGTCCTCCTCTCTCCCAGTTATTGGAACGTCGTTAAGGTCTATGTACGCGTGCCCTTCCTCGTGCTGCAGTATGAATTGCACCGTGGAATACACCGCGGACCACACCCGCGGGTCCAAAGGCGTCACATTGCTTCCATATTCCTGGCGGATAATCGGATAAAACGTTCTGGCAGCATCGTAAGCCAACTCTTCGCACACGACTATGGTCCTATCGCGAGGGCTGTAGAACGCATTGGCCTGGCCGCACTCCTCGACCTTAACGTCGTACTGATAGTCTGTGTGAACCGTTTTCCTTGTCTCGTTACGGACAAATTTCGACGTTTTGTAGTAATCCTTGTAAATCTGGCTGTCGGGCCCGCTGTCAAACTCCGCGTATGGGTCGAATGTGACAGTATCATCGACAGTATAGTTCTCAACAGCATCAGCGTCTGTATCACCGCTCTGCGCCGTAATGAATATCACGATAACTAGGAAAATTGACAGCGAGAAAATGATGACACCAATCCCGATAATCACGAAAAGAGTTATGGCCCACCATCGCTTATACCACGATGTAGAGCCGGTGTCTCGCGCCATTTCACCTTTGGATGGAGCTATCGTTTAAATAACTTCCCGGGGTTCGAAACGTGCACGCCGGAGCTACTCTTCCGTGAATTCCTCTACAGTGAACGGCGGTTCCGCGTCCTTGGCGATCACGCCGCGGTTACGTACGTACTCGCGCGCGAGGATGTAGAACAGCAATCCGAGCGACTTCTTTCCCTTGTTGTTGCACGGCACGACGAGGTCGATCTCGTTCGCCTGGTTGTTCGTGTCGCAAAGCGCGATCACGGGGATGCCGATGTGCATGGCGTCCTTGATCGCGTTCCTGTCAGGCCACGCGTCGGTGACGAGGATGCACTTGACCTCCATGAAGGTATCGAGCGCGGGGTTAGTCAGGATGCCCGGAGGATAACGTCCGGCGAACGTCCTCGAGCCGGTGTGCTTGCCGAACGCCTTAACTGCCTTCCAGCCGTTCTCGCGGCGCGAGACAACGAGAACGTCGTTAGGCGCGAACTGCGCCAAGAACTGGCCCGCCAGCCTGAGACGCTCATCGATCTTCTGCAGGTTCAGCACGCTCAATCCGTCAGGGCGCGTCTTGTAGATGAACGGCTCCATGTATTTCGTCCGGAACTTGGTGCCGATGTGGATGCCTGCCTTGAGATACTGGTCCTGCGGGACCAAAAACTGGGATGTTTCTGTCATTTTTTCTCTCCGTTACTCAACAGTCGTCCGTGCTTTTTCTTACCTCACACGGCGCTTGCCAACGCCGAGCAGGCGTTGACGGTTGGTCTTATCGTAGAAACGCCCGAAGGGGCTTTATAAAGATTTCGCAGGAAACGCCCTGAGTGTCTCATAGCGGTGCCCTTCTTCGCCGCCGATGCTGCGTATGAGCTTGAACTCCTGCACGTAGAACTCACGGGGCTCGAGCCTCACACCGTTCACGAGATCAAGGAATGCCGTGAGCGCACGGATGCGCTTGACGCGCGCGAACGTGACGTGCGGCGAATAATCGGGGTAATCTTTCTTCACTTCGGGCGTGAGCTTGTCGATCTCTTCCGCGAGCTTGATGAACGATTCTACTGGTTCCACGCCGCCCCAAACGACGCGCGTCTCATACCCTTCGCCAAAAGTCCCTATCTGTGACAGTCTCCCCTTGAATGGGCGGAATATCACGTTGGAAAGCCTGCGCTCCAGGTCCTGAATCTTGTCCTCGGGATACTCGCCGAGGAACTTCAGAGTGAGGTGATATTGCTGTGCGACAGCCACGATGGCCGAATCGCTTTTCAGACGCTCGCCGACAGCTCCCAGATACAGTTTCAACGCATCCGGGAAGTCAATCGCCACAAACAGCCGCATATGCAATCATGGACACCGCGAGAATAAAAACGTTGTCAAAAACAAAAACAAAAAGAGAAGGTCTATTGCTGGTTGTCTTCGCCGAAATCCTCAGAATCCCCTTGCGATTCCTCGGCAGGGGCTTCCTCAGACGAACCTTCAGCAGGCGCTTCCTCGGACGAACCTTCTGCAGGAGCCTCTTCCGAGCCTTCTGCGGGCGCGCTGCCTGCGCTGCCGACAACTTCGGCAAATCCGACCTTGCGCAACACTTTCGTCACGCGGATGCGGACCTTCTGGCCTTCCTTGACGCCAGGCACGAACAGCACGAAACCGTTCTTCTTCGCCAGGCCGTCGCCCTTCTCGCCCACGGCTTCGATGGTGACTTCCATCTCTTCACCGACCTTCACGGGCGCCGTTGTCTGCTGCATTGGTCGCGAGCCGTAGCCGCCACCGCTGCCTCCATAACCGCCGCCACCGCCTTCACGGTGGCCGCCACCATATCCACGATTTCCGTACATAGTTCATTCACCTTTCATTGGTACAAGAACAAGCCTCATACCTGCCCTTTTCCAGTCTTGTCGCTATTTAAACCTTATGCCCGCGTCGTGCACCCTCAAACGTCGATGACGCCCTTGCCCTCGTCGATCTGGAAGACAGCTTCGCTCTCCGCGAGGTTGGGCGCGTCGATCATCTTGGCGACACGTGAACCCTTCTTGCCACGTCGGAGATAGACTCGGTACGTGCTGTTGTGCGCGACCACGTGGCCGCCGACAGCCTCGGTCGGATCGCCGAAGAACATGTCCGGTTTGACCATGACTTGGTTCGTTACGTAGACCGCGAAATTGTACTTCTCCGCGAGCTTCATCAAGACGTGCATGTGCTTGTTGATGCGCTGTTGGCGATCAGCGAGCGTGCCGCGACCGACGAACTCCGCACGGAAGTGCGCGGTGAGAGAGTCGACGATCAACAGCTTGACGTTCATGCCCTGCTTCTTGATGAGATCCTCGACCTTCTCCGCAAGCAGCATCTGATGGTCGCTGTTGAAGGCGCGCGCGACCTTGATGTTCTTCAACGTCGCCTCGGGATCGAGGCCGTTGCCCTTCGCGATCTGCACTATGCGTTCAGGACGGAACGTGCCTTCCGTGTCGATGAAGACCACAGAACCGTTCGCGCCACCCTTGTCGGTCGGCAACTGCGCGCGCACGGCGAGCGTGTGCGCGATCTGCGACTTACCGGAACCGTACTGGCCATACGCCTCCGTGATCGCCGCGGTCTCGAACCCGCCGCCCATCAGCTTGTCCAGCTCCTTCGAGCCGGTCGTGATCTTGATCATCTGCTCGCGGCGACGCATCATCTCATCGCCCGACGCGAAGTCCATCTCGAGGTTCGCGCGCGCGATCGCGATGACCTTCTTCGCGGTCGCCTCGGACATCTCTGTCGCGCCGATGATCTCGCCCGGCGTGGCCACGGCGACACTCATCAAGTCAGCGAAACCGGCTGTTTCGAGCTTCTCGATCGTCGCAGGCCCGATGCCGGGCAGGTCCGCGATGCCGGTGATCTTCTTAACGACCTTCGGTTCTTCCATCTCCAACTCAAGTTCTTGTCTCATCTTCATTCCTCCTTTCGATGCTTGTAGTGAAAACGAAGAGGCCTAAACGGCCTCTTCGGTGATGTGCGGTTCAACGCGAACGCGGGCGTTCGCGTGAACATCAGAGCCTTCAGGCTCTGATTGTTCCTCTTCGGTGAGGTCGCTCAATGCCAGGTATTCGTACGCCTTCTGCAAGACGACGACCGCCTTGGGCACGTCCTGCTTGTTCAACGACTTCGTCGTCTTCCAAGCGCCATCCTTGTCCTTGTAGCTCTTCTCGAACGAGACCGAGCTGAAGGTCCTGGGCTGGCCGTCCTTGCCCGTGGCCTGGTTGGTCCACACCGTCGCAGAGATGGTCCCTGCGCGGAATTTCGCGTCTGGTTTCTTGTCGCTCATTTCTATCACCCGACATCACCGGCGTTTCCATCGTTCAAATGTGTTGCGCAGATTTTTTCGGAAGCCTTCCGAAAAATCCGGACAGCTTCCGACGTTTTCCGGAATTCTTCCATGTCGTTGAATGTTACTTGAGCGGTTTAAATAGTTCAGGAAGGTCTGTGTCCAGTGTCCACTGAGCGTCTAGAACACGAGTTTTGCGCCTATACCGACGAGAACCCCTATGAAGATCGCGGTTTCGAATATAGTTCCGGTCTCGATCGGGCCGCGCATGTGCCACGTGCTCACCGGGTGCAGGAAGTTCACGCCCATGCGCGTGAGGCTGTCCGAGAACAGGTGCGTCAAATAGCCGAACGCGAGCGAGAGCCCGATGAATCGCTCATTGAAGTACCAGAACACTCCATAGATGATGATGACAGGAAAGATGCTGTGGAAGAACCCCCTGTGCTTGAACAGCTTCGGGATCCATCGCGTCACCGGGATGACCTTGTTGATCTTGCTGTTCTCGTGGTCCACATCGGGCAGCAACGATCCGAACGCGACCAGCGCGACGAAAAGCAGCTTTGACGGGACAGAGATGAACGGCAGCAGAAGCAATGCCAATAGGATGCCTATTGCAATGTGCGTGCGCCCGAGCATCAGGCCACGCGCGCGAGCTCTTCCTCGACGTTCGCGGGAAAGACCAACTGCGAGACGAGCTCGAGCCGGTCGAAGAACATGTTGCGGTTGACCTTGCCCACGACCTTGACCATCTGGCCCAGCAGGTCGGAGCGCACCTGCTCGAACGTGTCTGGAGCCGTGCGGTACTGCATGAGCTCGTCGGTGGACTTGCTCAAGAGGCGTTCCATCTGGTTGCGGAAGAACACGACACGGATGTTCTCGGTGCCGTCGTCAAGGATGACGTTGAAAACGCAGGAATAGTTCGGCTGCACAGCCCCGTGCTGCGCGCACGTGCTGTTCTTCGCGCTCTTGTTGCACTGAGGGCAGACCTCGAAGAATTTCGGGTTGAAACTGTCCGTTATCGTGCCCACGACCTCGACGTTCTGGTCCTGCTCGTTGAGCTCCTTGACAGTCTTCCGCGTCGCCTGTGGACGTTCCTGGACCTTGACATCGCCGACCGTCTCGCCCTTCGGGTTCACGACGACCCTGCTCTGGTCGTTGAGATGGATCTCCTTGTAACCTCGGTTATTGTCTCGCACCATCGCGTTCGAGACGAGCGCGACCGCGTTCAGTTGGAGATCGCGGAGCACGTTGGTCTGGTCGCCCCAGCACACGACACGCAACGTGCCGGTCTCGTCTCCCATGGTGAAACTGCCGACCTTGCCTGCTGTGCCGTCGGCACGCGCGAAATCCTTGGCCTCATAGATCTGAGTGACCTTGCCGACGAGCTCGACAGAGCGCATGCCCGCGAAGACATCCTTGATCTTCTGCCTGCCACCGTGCTCGATGAGCTTGACGCCGAGCTCGTTCGCGATGATGTGCGCGGCTCCGTCCTTGCTCACCAAGCCCGCGAGCTGGGCGCACTTCTGGTCTACCTTCGCGAGGATGTCCGGTTCAGAAAGCCCTGTCTTGTCCTTGATCTTGGCTACGATGTCGTTGAGAGGAATCCGTATCATGCTGCCACCCGTTTTTGTAGCGAGAACCGGAACGATATTTAAAGATTTGTGTGCTTCACGCGAACGTGAACAGCAGACGCGTCACGATGGGGTTGTCGCACAACGGCATCTTGTAGCCTGCGGTGTCCGGCAGCTTGTGCATGATCTCGACGCGATACTGATGCGCTGCTTCGTCCTCACCCTTCAGCGTCCACGCGAGATTAGGGGTCTCCTTGTTCAGCTGCGTGATGAGCTCGGTCACGCAGAACTTTGTCGCGGCGGCTGTCGCATCCTTGACGCGGCACGTGTCGAATTTCCCCACTCCGCTCGCTAACTGAGTGTAGATCTCCTTGAGCGGATACGCGTACCGCGCGGTCCACGCGACGCGCGGATAATAGTACTTGTTGAAAAGACGGTGGACATTCCCTGAATATTTCGCGGTACCGATGAGTTCCTCGAACCAACTCGGCTTTTCGTCATAGAGCGCTTGCACATCAGGAGGGAACGGCACCTCGATCCGTTCAGGTCTCAGCGGAACGCCGACAACGACGAGAGGGTCATGCACGGCGACGATGTACGGAACGGGCGCACCGAGATCCGCGCTGATGCTGCTCCCGAGGTTGTTGCGCACGGTCTCGATCGAAGGGATGGCTTGCGCGGGGATGTACTGGACATCATCGATGAATCCGCCCATGCCCGCGAACTTGCATCCGCGCGCGCCCGCGGTTCCTGCGCCTGCGGCGAGCTTGTAGACAGCATCCTCTGTCTTGTACCTCGCCTGGAGCTCGCGCGGCACGAAGACGTCGGATTCCGCGCTTATGTAGTACGACAACAGATGCAAGCCGTGGCTTCCTGCTGGACGGAGCGCGATCTCGCTTGACTCGTCCAGACTGATGAACGCCGCGATTGCGACCATACCGATGAACACGAGGACGGTCAACGGCTCGAAGATGAAGAAGCCGCGCTTCATGAACTCGCCTCGGTATACACGATAAGCATGTTGCTCCCATCAGGCAACGGAAGCTGCGCGGTCGCTGTCTTTTTATCCTTTGCAGTCACTTCGGAACCTACTTCGAGAGGAAAAAGCGCAGGACCGCCTCGCGCGGGCAACACAACGCGAAGCTGACGCGGACTCTGCGATGGGATCTGCGCAAGGAATGCCTCCATTTGCTGTTTGATAATGACCTGATTGTCATTCATGACCTCAAACGCTAGCAGTTCCGCGAAAGGCACTTTGTCGCCACCCATATCCACGGTTTGCCGCAGATAAGCTGCGAGAACAGATTCAGCTGCCGAGCCGTGCACGGACGTGAGCGGCGTGTACGCCTCATCTTTGGCGAAACTCTGGAAAACGAACATCAGTATCACCGTGAACAACAGCACCGCCCACGACATGATGATGATCAATTGGCGCGCCAGGATCTGTCCTTTGGAGTTCATATCTCGTTCACCCGCAGGACTTCCACCGTCGCCAAGGCTGGCTCGTCCCTGTTTTCTTCCCTGACCAGGACCGTCGCAGTGATGGTGATGCCGCGCGTCGCGCCTGGCCCTGACGCGCCCAGTTGCGGCAGCAACCGCCTGTACAACTGCTCGTTGTAGTGGACGACCTGCGATCCTATCGTGATTTTGGCGGCGATCACGTTGTTGGGTTCTCCGTAATAGACCGCATCGAGTAGCGCCTTGTTGATGTCCTTGTCAATGAGCTTTGCCCCGTCAATGATGCCTGGAAGAGGCCGTCCTGTCAAAGAATCAGTCGCACCAAGCGCGTTCGGCGAGAACAGCAGGCGCTGCGCAAGGATGCCCGCATCCGCGTTGAACGTGTCGCGCTGGACGTTTATCTTACCGTCGAGCCAGAACAGCATGCTGCCGAAGATTATGACGAGCATCAATGCGGTGAACACTATCCAGGTCAGGATGTACGGCGTAGTCTGGGCTTTACTTGAGCGCATCATGGAGTTTCACCGCGGTCGTCTGGTACCAAGTCGGATTGTTCGCGACATCCGCGTCACTGATGAGGAGATAGACCGCGGGCTTGTCGTGCGGCACGAGCGAGGAGTCATCAGGCAACGGGATAATGGCTGATTCGAACGCGCTGCCGAGCTGGATGTTGATCCGGGGCGTCAATCCGTTCACGAGCGCGCATGCGAGAGATCGACCTTGCGCGTTCGCATAAGCGATGACCTGGTTCCCTCCAACGACTGTCGCGACGAGCACGACCGCATTCGCACTCGCTTGTAACTGCTTCCGCGCCTCTTGATCCGCAACAATCTTAGACACATCCCCGGGAGCGGGAAGATACTTCGAGGGATTCTGACCCACGAGCGTCGTGACGAGCAGTATTGTCTGAGGCGTCGGCACAGCCGGCAGGAACGCGATCTTCGCGAGCGACGGTAGCGCATCGCAGGCGTGCTTAAGCACGTTGCTCTGCTTGGTAGCATCAGCCCCTGCATGCACGACACCACCAGCGAGCTCGAGCGGAACCGAAACAGGATACTGGTCGCCATACGCGGTCTCCTCGAGAGTCTTGTCAAAACCGTAGGCAAGGCTCACATCGTTGTTCTTGCCGACCACGATCGAGCCGCTCGCGAAACCGACAGGAAAGCCCATCCCCACGCCAGGGATGCCGAGCTGGTAATGGATAGAGGTCTTGGCGTACACTTCCAGCGCTTCGCGCGTGAACTTGAGCTCCAGCCCCGCGAGCGAGTATTTCGGCAACTGGCTCTCCCGCGCCCGCTCGATGAGCTGGAACAATGCTATCGTCACTGCTATGACGAGCACGAACTCCAGTATCACCCACAATACCTGGGCTTGGCCGCGACCGTTCATGGAGACACACTGGCGCTCGGAGCAAAACTCGTCAGAGGGAAACAATTGGCATCTAGAATCGTCGAATCGTGACCGTTTCCGCAATAGTATCCTGAACGACAGTACTCGATCGATTTCCACTTGTTGTCTACGCATTGGAATATCTTCTTGTTGTTGAGTGACGGCCATAGGCGTGAAATCGCAGTTGGGTCCGCCGCGAGATACTTGTCAAAATCATTGGCAGTCAAGTCTCCACAGCGGAACATTTGAACAGATGATGAACAGTCGTATCCTTCATAGACTTGGTCGATCCGCGTGCCTTTCGTAATCACAGGAAGCCCGTCACATGGACTCGTCTGCGAGCGGTGGTATCTCGTACATTCGAGGGCGAGCCAAGTGTGCGCGTCATTCGCGAGGGCGAGGAGCGCGAGTGAATCATCATATCCGTTCACAACGGCAGAATACCTCGCAAGCATTTCATCTATGAACTCTGAAGAAGGAGTCTTGCCTTGCGCAAGCAGCGACGCAAGTCCTGCACCATAAGCCCTCGCGATGCCGTAATCTGCGACTGCAGGGTGCACGAGCGACTGCGGCGTCAATGCATCGGCCGCCTGCACGAGTAGTTTGAGGCCGCTGGAAGAGATGCGTTTCTCGATCAGACCCTGCTGAATGCTCAGCGTGCCCAGCAAATACATGATAACCGGATCGTCAGGTCTGCCTTGCTGGAGTTTCTTGAAGCGCTCAACGGCACGATCAATTGAAGCTTTATCATTTGCGGAAAGGCCATACGCCCTGTTGAATTCGTGACCAAACTCTACAACCCACGGCAGCGGCAATGCCGTCAATAACACTTCATTCGTCTGCTCGAAATAGCCCTTGATCCCGTACTGCTTCATGAAGGCCAGCGCAGCATCAGCAGCTTCGGTCAGCTTATCTGCAAGCAAGTAAGATTCGGATACCCTGAACGCGGCTTTGGGCACGAGCGTTTTATATTGCGTTTCGATCGATTCCTCCCCTTTAGAAGCGTCAAGGAATTGCTGGTATAATTGCGCGGCCTCGATATATTTCGCCTTGTTCGTCGTGCCTTCCTTGAATGCGATCTCTGCCAAGGAATAGGTGTTAGTGAAGAAAAGCTCCTCGACCCTTAGACGACGCGCATCGACGATCTTCTGGAACCGCGCGTTCTGCTCCTCATTTCCTGTGATGGTGATGAGAATGAACGTCTTGCCATGAACAACGGCCTTCTCGACATATAGCGCGGTGTTCCGCAGCTCTCCGCCGATAGTATCGCACTGACCGTACAACAAGAATGAAGCCAGCGCACTCTTGGGATTGCCGCCCCAACAATAATTCAACCGATTGTATTTGTCGTTTGGATTCAAGTAGTCTAGTGGCAGAAGCTCCTTATACGCTTCATCCTGAGCCCAGGAGTAGCATTGCCCTCTCAGCGCTTTGGCAGCAAGTTCTGGCTGAGGGAATGCGAAATCGTAAAAGGGAGTGGTATCGGTCTTCGTATACCAAAATGACAGTATCGACGTGACTCCCGGGAACGAACGACACGCGATTGGCTGTTCGGGACTGTCGCTGTCGCGGCTGAAATCATCGCTTCCGGCAGGATCGGGATACAGACACAAGCAGGCATCATCGCCACATTTATCCATTGGTTTGACAACCTGCTCCCAGTCGCTTCCGATGTCACAGAAATCAACAGGATTCTCGTTCCCTTTATTGAATCCCACCATGACGTATGAGTCATCCATGTAGATTGGCAAATCAAACGCTGGCGAGTCCTTTGCTGGCAGGAACGGCCGATTGTCAGCAAGCAGTTTTTCAATTCGATGGGCCAACGAAAGAAAACTGTACGTCGTGGCCTGCTCCTCTTGCGAATTCCCCGCGAGCACGAACCTCACGATGAAGATGAGAAATCCCGCGACGACGACTACTACTAAGATCAGCCCTACTAGTTCCCAGAGAACCTTACCCGTTTCCTCTTGGCCACGTTTGTTCATGAGTCATTAGCACGTCGCGCCTATTGCGCAGCATTGGAATGGATCGATGTTGACCAGTCGCGGACATTTTTGCTTGAGTTTTTCCAAATCAGTCTCAGTCCCCGGGTCTTCATTACAGCAGGCGAGCATGGGCGAGGCAGCGGTCTTCTTAGTGTCTTTGTCGCATTTATCTGCAACGAAGTCCTGGTCGCTCTGCGTGAAGTCGTTTCCGCCCAAACACGGATCGCAGAAATCCGCGAGTTTGTCCTTGTCAGTATCCTGGAATCCAGAACTGCTGATCTTGCACGTCGCGATCTGGCTCCGCAAGGCCGCAGGTGTGGCTTGTTTTATCGCCGCGCTTGCCGAAGTGCCACCCTTGTACACGATCACGAGCACGATCGCTGCCGCTGCCAAGACCACGATCAACATCACTATCATAAAATTTATGTCACCTCTTTTGAGCATCGTCAACCTCCTGGAATGCAGCACTTCTGCGTGCCTTTGCAGTCGTTCGTGAACACTGTCGCGGGCTTTGCATCGGGACACGATTCAGTGATGGCCTGACAGGCGCCATTCTGTCCGGCACAGGAACCGAACTGTCCTGCGCCGCGATACGTATTTGTGACTGCGATGATGAGAACCAATGCCAATACGAGCACAACCACCATGATCGCGATGATCTCAACCGTTGTGAATCCGCGCTTCATCCATAACATCCGTCAACACCCCAGTAACATGATTTTGGTGTGCATTCCTGCGCATTGCAGCGCGCTTCAGTCGTGTAGTCTGTGCACTTATTAATATTCTCATCACCGCAGAAGCAAGGTTTCTCGGAAGGACCGTTCTCGCAACAGTAACCAGAAATCACGCGGATGCCGTTGCACGGACATTCCTTGGTCACTTTTCCCGGGGAGCATCCGAACGTGATCCCTGTCGTTCCGGTCTCGAGCGTCTTGCTGGCCACGATCCAAATGAACAACACCATCGCGGCGAGCGCGACTATCCAAAACACCACCATGCCTATGGTCGCCGCGCGCCTCATTGGAACGCGCCTCCGACCAGGTTGGGAAACTTGCCGCCCCAGATCACGAACAGCGCGATGCCGATGGCGATTGCGATGACTGCCAGTATCATCCAGATGACGACATCCTGCGAAACATCTCCTCTTTTCACGGTCTGCTTGTCGGCAGGGTTATTTATAAACCTATGCTGGCGCGGACTGCGAAGCTGGAAAGACGGTGCAGCCCAGATTCCTTATCGATTGCTGCGTGTGCGGCATGAACACGATGGAGGACGTGTACTCATAGTTGGTCGTTGATGCCAATTGGTACACGAGAATCGCGACCCCGCTACCGGGCAGCAATGTGTTCGCGACGCTTAGAGTGACAATAGTGCCGAGAGTCTCTCCCATGACACTGCTCAATGCAGCTTGGACTCTTCCATACGTTGCATCGATGGCTGTCTTGACAGCAGTCTTCACTTCAGTCCTCTTGTAGACGAAGATCGAAGCCCAATTGTCCTTGGTGTCGATGCGCGCCGCTTGATCGCTCTCGAACTTGGCAAGAACTTGCTGAGCGTCAGGACCCAGGCGTTGACCCGTGAAATACTCAAGATAGCTCATGCCTCCTCTGGGAACGCTGAACTGTCCCAACGTCGCGAACAGCCCGGTGATTGTCCTTCCCTTTGTCTCGGCCTCGAACACAGTGCAGACATCACAGAACACTCCTGTTTGGAGCTTGAACATCTCTTCTTTACCCTCATGCCACCGATTCCAGCACCGATACATCGCGTGCGCAATCGTCTGCTTGACCTGCTCATCCGAACCTTCAAACCCGAGGACTTCAGTCTGACAATTGATGCGTTGCGGAAGAACCGTTTCGAACACACCGCTGTTGATCATGCGATCAATGCTATCCGCACACTGTGAAGAAGACACTAACGAACCGCCTCGCTCGAACAATTGTTGCCCGAACACGATCAATACCACGATCACGGTCAGCATGAGCAAGAGCGCCACCAACATTCTTTGAGGGACCGCGCCGCGCTTCATGGATACCTCGTGAACGTGATCTCGCATGCTTTGTTGAGATTCGTGGCAGGCGTGATGAAGACCATACTATACCCGCTTTCGGCGGATTCAACACCACTCCAGGTAAGCCCTCCTCCCGCGACTTGCACCAATCGCCGTTCTGTGCTTGCCCAATGCACGACCGCGTAAGGCGTTCCCTTGACTAGAGCGTCGACATAAACAACCTTGTTTGCATTCGGCTCAATCGCGTCGGTAAACAAGAACTCAGGATTTGCTCCTGGCGCGCTCTTGCTCAGATACTCATAATACGTCTCTCCACCAGTCATTTTGCTACGTTTCATCCACGCGAGGATGTCGCTCGTCTCGATGCCCGCCTCGTCCTTTGGCAGGTTGAACGTTGAACAGACAAAACAGGCATCAATGCCGTTGAAAAAATCCCCCTTCCAGGGCACGCCTCCTAACTCCCCGAACTGGAAGCGACACTCATAAAGGTACCGCGCGACTTGCGATGCCATCTCGTCGGTGTACTTCGCAGACTCTCCCGAATAGTCCAATGTTCCCACGTCCCGCGTGAAGCAACTGTTGAGATTGACGAACTGTTTGCTCTTGATCGCGAGCGCCACGTTGCTCTTGCACGCATTTAGATCCACCTGGCCGCGGCCCTTGCCGATCACGCTGTACGCGACGCCACCGAGCACCAAGCCGCCCGCAACCGCGAGGATGATGGCGACGAGAGCCGTCTCGGCGATGGCCTTGCGCATCACGCGCCTCCGAAGAACCGCGACGCCAGGAAGTAGAACAGCAGAATGAAGAACACCGCCGTGAGGACCAGCATAATCAACTGATCCGTCGACATCCCCTTTTTCATGACGAGAACGCAGGCTATCGTTTATAAAAGGCTTTCGGGCTCACGAAAGCTTGCAGCATATACCTGGGCAATCGATCCAACCTTGCGCAGGCACGGGCGTCACAGAATTAGTTCCTGACGCACAACTCGTCCCCGACTGGCATTGACCGACCTTGCCGCAGATGCGTTTCTCGGCTTCGGTCTGCAATCCAGAAGTGCCTTGGCCGAACAGGTTGAACCGTGTGACAAGCAATCCAATCAGCAACAACACAACTATCAACGCGATGACGAGCGCGACTACTACACCTATGGACATATCGCCGCGTTTCATGAGGTCGCGATGCAACAGTAGCCGTTGCCCTTGATCGGCGGCGTCTTACCGTCGTCACAATTAACAGTAGGAATAGCTGACGCCTGCTCGCACTTCACCGCGGAATCAGCGCAGTAACCCTTGCACGTGCCGAGCCCTTTGCCGAAGAGCTGCACGCGGCCAGTGAACACGACTATCAACACGACCAGAACTATAAGCGCGATAGCCGTTATGACGATGACATTAATCGATATCCCTTGAGCGCGCTTCATTGCACGTTGATGCAGCACGTCTGTGACGCTCCGGAGGTCGTCTCAGGGCAAGTCCACGCGGCATACGAATTCGTGCCTGACGGACAGTCGCCGACCACGCAACGGCCGCCCTTGTTCTCGCAGTCAGCGCTCTGCTGCGTGAACAATCCGAACCGTCCCAAGAACACGACGCTGAGCACGACCAGGACGAGCAGCGCGATGGCCGCGACAACGATGACATTGATCGAGATTCCCTGTGCTTTCTTCATACAGCACCTCTGTTTGGGCATTTTCCTGGCTCGGTTGTATATAAAACTATCTTGGGGCAGCATCATGCTTGACGACACAGCTTTGACCTGCGGACATCTCCCCGACATGAGCGTCCCAGGCACGATCGACGTCGTCGCCTTACCGACATTGAAACGACCACGACAACCGTGGCAAATGCAACAGCAGGGGACTGTAACAGATATAAACCTGGGCACATGGAACCCGATCACACTACCGGACGTTCTGCGCGTTCCTGCACTAAAGCATCGATGAACGCCGGATCGGCCAGGAACTCCTCGCGCTTGAGGTCGTCTACGACATAGTACACCTCGCAGCCCTTGATGTCATGCTTGGTCTTCAGCTGGTCGAGGAAGTCCTCGAGATCCTTGATGTTGCGGAACACGCACTCGGCAAGGAAGTCGAACCCGTTGTTGACCTTGTAGAGCGAATTCACCCAGGCGTGCTTCAACAAGTGCTGTCTCAATAGGTCACGGTCCTTGCCCGCTCTGAGCAATACGTTCGCGCGCGTGCCAAACCCGATCGCGCCGAAGTTCAAGAGCGACACCGTCTTGTGCACGACGCTGCTCTCGTATTCAGCGAGTTTGTCGAACAGAGTGCTCACAGGAATGCCGGTCAGCCTGCTCAAGGTCGTGAGCCTGCAGCGCGCGTTGCGCCGGAAATGGCTCAGTATCGTCAAATCCTTTTTGTTGAGCTGCATCCAACACCTCCGATTTTCCGCTTGTGGCGGAATCTCTACGGTATTATTTCCGGCTGAGAGCATATATTTTTCCGATATACCTTATATATCACCTTATATGTATAAGAAATCGAAATGATTATATGCCAGCACACGCTCCACCACCCATGAAGCGCAAGGTCATCAAGCTCGCCAAGAACACCCTCGTCCTTTCTTTGCCGGCGGCATGGTGCAAAGCCAACCAGGTGAACAAAGGCGATGAACTCTCATGTGAACACCGCAGCAGCCAACTCACCATCACCAAGAACGCCTCTGGCAAAAAAGCGACGACAATCGATGGTGACGCGCTCGGCGTGCTCCTCAAACGCGCAATAAACGAGCTCTACCACGCGGGCGTCGACCGCATAACGATCCGCGCAACCAAGCCAGAGACGCAGCAACGCCTCGGCGAAGCGCTCAACCAACTCCTCGGCCTCCATGTCGTCGAACAGCGCGCCAGCACCATCATCGTTGAGGACCTCGCAAAAACCGACCAGGACTGGCCTTCATTGTTCCGCAGATTCCTCCTGTTGATCAAGACGATGTTCGACGACGGCATCGCCGCGATCGAAGCCAACGACGCGGCTGAATGCGCGGCCATCGCGAACCGCGACACAGACGTCAACAAGTTCGGCCATCTCTGCCTCCGCGCATTGCAGAAGCAACCGTTCGCGCCCGACGAGACCGCACGGCTCCACACGCTCCTCTACCTCACGGAACAGCTCGGCGACGACCTCAAGAACATCCTACGCAGCCCCGCCGCATCGGCGGTGCTTCCCGCATTGCCGAGCGCGAACGCGCTCTACGCTGCGGCGACGCATTTCTTCTTCCAACGCACGCTCACGAACGCCCACGCGGTCGCGCACGCGAACGACGAAGCGACCCAACGCGCGTCAAAACTCGCGGTCACGAACGAGACCGCCGTGCCGGTGATCCGGCTGCATTCGTTCATCAAAAAAGCGGTGTCCATCCAAGAACTGTTCTTGCACGAATTGCAGGATGCACACCATGCCACCATTCAATAACAAGTACGAACTCGTCGAACAGCTCGCGACAAGCACGACCAAGACCGTCTGGAAAGCGTACGACACACTGCAAGGCAGACCGGTCGCGCTCAAGCTCTACCATCATGTCCAAAAATATGACCTGGACACTCTCGTCCGGGCCGAGGCCGCCGCGCTGACCCGCGTCAGGCACCACCCGAACGTCGCAGAGATCTACGACGCCAACAATGACCAGAAGACAGGCCAGTTCTTCATCGCAGAGGAATACGCTGAAGGCGAGACTCTCGCGCATTGGCTCGCAACACGCACCTCGATGAACCCGAGCCGCCTACGCAGATTGCGGAGCATCACCCGCGACATCCTGCGCGGCGTGGACCACATCCATCGCGCAGGCCTCGTGCATGGCGACCTCAAACTCGAGAACATCCTGCTCACGCCCACGGGCGCGAAGATAACTGATTTCGGCTCTTCGGTCATGAAGGGCCAGAGCGTCAGCACGGGCGCGCTACGATACCACGCGCCAGAATTGATCAAAGACGGCACACGGACGAGCGCAAGCGACATCTGGCAGGTCGGGATCCTCATGTATCGCGCGACGACGGGCCGATTCCCGTTCGGCATCCCTGAAGAGATGTGGGAACGCATCCCGGCCGACAAGAAAGGCACGTACAGAGACGCGGTCCATCGGCAGATCATTGAACAGCACGTCATCGACCCGCGGGCATACAACAGCGACATCTCCCGGCGCATGCGCAACACCATACTCTCCTGCCTCGAGAAGGATCCTGCGAAGCGACCAAGCGCGCGCAAGGCACGCTGGATGCTCAGACCGTACTGGATGTATGAGGCGACAGGACTCGGACTGCTCCTCGGTCCTGTGCTCGCGTTCACTCTATGGAACTTCTGGCTCTCCAAACCGGAGACCCCCGAACGAATCTATTACACCTCGCGGATGAGCGGCAACGCTGAGCTGTACTGGATGGATGTCGATGGCAAAACCAGAACTAGACTAACGGACAACCTAGTCGACGACACCAGCATAACTTGCACCCGCGAAGGCCTGCTCGCATACGTCACAGGAAGCGAAGGCGCAAGAAGCTTGCTCCTCCGACACCCTGCGGCAAAGGAGCAAAAAATAATCAGCGCTTCATCCATCAGCACACCGGTCTGGTCTCCTGAAGAACAGCGCCTCGCGGCGTTCACCTCCACGAATGGCCTCGACACTCTCAGGATCTTCGACAGACAGGGAAACGCACTATCGCAGACACGCTGCCAGCAAGGAGTGGACCTCCAGTGGCATCCGAACGGGGACTATCTGAGCTTCGTCAAGGCAGGACGCCTCTACTTCGTGCGCCCGGGTGTCGGCGTGCGCCAGGCTGACGAGTATCCTGAACATGTCATTAGCCACGCGTGGACATCGAGAGGGCTGCTGATCGCGCTGCACAATCCTGAACCAGGAGAACTCCTCCTGATACGAGGCACCCAAGCACGCTACGAACGCCACACGATAACCGACAGAGAACAACGCGAACCGATCGACGCGACAACCATCAGACCATTGCTGAACGATGCAGGCTATTGGTACATCTCGCACGGAGCGTTCTTCGAGCGCACCTGGGACTCGAAAGAAGCCAGGGGGATCAACCTGAATGACGGACTGCCCACCATGGAACGTGCCGTTGTCTCGGCGGCAGAGGGAAAGCCGGGCGAGTACTTCCTGGTCGCGCGAAAGGACGACCTTGACGGCTCTGGGACCCTGGACAGGCGCGACCAGAGCGTCTACAAACTCACGCTGAAGGGCTCGGGTTCAGAGATCGTGCACTATCCTGGCATACATTCCGCTGAAGAGATCCTGTTCAAGCGTTAACGGCACAGGTCAAGCGTCACTTGCAACGTCCCAACTGTAGTCGGCACGGGATTCGTGTTGCTCTCTATCTCGCCGGAACAGTCGCCCCACGACGCCGCGATCTGCTCCGCGTTGTACGCCCCCTTGATGCGGAACCGGTACGCGCGCCTCCACTGCTGCAACGTGCCGGACAGCATCGTGTTGATCGCGTATCCAGCCTCCCCGCACGAATCATCATGGGGACATTCGAGGCTCTTGAAAACCGCGCAGTCCTGCAACAGCTCTGTCACGCTCGCTCCACGGCAATCAGAGGTCGTGCCGAGCATCGTCGTCAGAAGCCCCGCGGCGAGCTGGGATTCCTTGTATTGCTGCTCGATCTGCGCCGCGGGAGCCTTGAGCACGAACTGGATGGCGAACAATACGCCCATCAGGATCAACACCACTATGACAGCGAGCCCGAGGATCTCCATCTGGCCTTGCTTAGGCATACACTCGCACCTCGAGATAACCGAACTGGTGCCTGTTCGTGTTAGGGTCATAAATCAAGACAGGGATCTGCAGCAGCGTGGACTGCTCCCCGCGCGGCCGGTTGTACACAACCCACTCGAGCTGGCTCGGATAAACCTGCCGCACGGTCAACGTGCTGTACTGGAAAACTGGGAAGTAGTCGATGAACGCCTCTTCCGTTGCGAGAAGCTCCGCGAACGCCTGCACCTTGAGCACATCCATACAGTTCTCGCGCTGCACGCCCGCGAAAGAGCATTCTAGCTCGGGCATGGTGATCGATTTCTGCGCGATCTGCACCGCCCTGAGCTGAGTGTTGCGGTCGAACTCGCGTTCTAGGGACGATTCCTGCAGCCGGAAGTAGAAGCTCGCGCCGAAGATGAGGAAGAAGAAGAAAACCACCAGCACTGCGAGCGTCTCGAACATCTTGATCTGGGCACGTCTCATCAGTACCACGTCGGGCAGGATTGCCTGATCAGCTGTTCATTGTTCGCGGCCAGCTGGTCGGCGATCGTAGGAAGCTGCTGGAATGATTCGGTGATCGTCTTTGACTGCTCAGTGGCGAGCGTCCACAACGGCCCGATCAATGGTCCTGTGGCGTACACGCAGCCGCGCTCCACGAGAGCGACATCCGCGCCGAGATCCTCGCCGCGCTGCTCTATCACGTGCGAGACGTACGCGAGGCGCTGGCTGGCCTTACGCGCGTTGCACTCGTACATCGTAGGGTCGGCGGCGAACACCGCGCCGAATAGCGTCGCGTCACCTGCAGCGTAGCTCCTATACGGAGTGAAACTGGTCGATCTCCTGCTGGAACGCTCGTAGAAAGTCAAGACCCCTTGCGAGACGTGCAACGCGCTGACATCGGTTTCCTGGAAGCTCTCGTGCAATTGCAGGTTCCCGAAGTCAGGCGGGATGTCCAGGAAGATGAACTTGACACTAGCATAGTTCTCGTTCTGCACGCAATCAGGGTTGTCAGCACAATCGACGTCATCGGGCGTCACGAACTCGGCTCCGACAAGCGGAGGCAAGCGATCCTCGAAGAGTCGCCGGAGCTGCTGAGAACCCGCATTGTCCTCGTCGTACACGAAGAAGTATTTGGCACGTTCGTTGGTCGCGTAAAGGAAGTTCGCGGCGCGGAACGGCATCCGCCAATCGATCGACCACAACACGACATCCTCGCCCTCCAGCCGCGATGGCGCGAATATCAGCTTGTCGCCCGCGTCACGCGTGAACGCACCCACACTTATCGAGCATGTGCATGCGTCAGTGCACGCGATGTCGAGCCCCTGCCGCGGCAGGTCGAGCCGTTGCGCCGTCCCTTTGGAGATCGCCGCGCCGGTAGTGATCGCATCCATCTCGTTGAGGATGGAGAACGCGAGGCGCTGGTCGCTGATGCTGCGCTGCTTCTGCACTACGCTGAAGAAGAACGCGATGATGACCGCGCCCGCGATGAGGATGAAGACCCAGTTGAACTGGACCTCAAGCTGGGCTACGCGACGGTCGGCCATGGTCCCACCAATGCGCGGTCACCGCGACCCTCGAGACGCAACGACACGCTTCCTCCCACGACAGGCATGCAGAATGCGCCTCCAACGGCTTCGATGCGTTCGATCAACAACGGGGTCTCTGCGAGAGGGATCAGGAACACGTTCTGGCTTCCCCCCTGCCAAGACTCGTAGAGCAAAGGATGGTCTTGCTGGAAGTCGACCATGCTCTGCTGGCTCGGACTGCACCCCGCCACGTCAAGGCCTGGCGTGCACATCACGCAGATCTCCTGTGCGGCAGGCACACGCAAGTCGAGACGCTTGACGCTCCCGAAGTCGAGGCTGATCGATTTCGCGGCGTTGCGGAACTGGTTCTCGAAATCGACCAACGCGACCTGCTCTGAGCGCTTCGTGAACTGGCTGATAGCGCGATAACCATAGACCAGAATCAGTATGAATATCACCGCCGCGAGGATGAGGATGAACACCTGGCCCAGGATCTGACCACGTCTCATCGCTTGCCTCGCCCGCGCACGAACGCCTGCATCTCGCGCTCGAGAGAATCCTTGTTCTTCGCGTAATATTCGGCGGTGATGCGGAGCTTGCGGAAGAGCGCCTCCATCTCTTCCTTGCCGAGCTTGCCTTTGCGCAACAATTGGAGCTTAAGCAACAGGTCCTTGCGCTCTGCGGCAGACAGCCCCTGCAATGCGAGCTCGCGGAGCTTGTCAAGAGGCGTCTTCTCCTTCGCCAACTGCTTGAGGAGCCTCGGATGCTCCTCCTCGGGAAGCTTCCCTTTGATGAGCGCATCGAGCTTGGTGAACGTCTTGGCGCTCACGTCCTCGGGGCCGAGCTTCTTGAGCTCATTCACAGGGATCCAGTCCTCGACGTGCGGCGCTGCCGCTTTCTGGACAGGCTTGGCGGGCACGGCCGGCGGCGCTTGAGGCACGGGCTTGAGCCCGAAGCGTTTCTTGATGTCCTCCCAGCGCTTCTTTGCCTCGTCAGGATGCTTGTACACGTAGTATCCGCCCCAACCGAGCAGAGCGAACAGGATCAGCAAGATGATCACGAGCAACCACGGGAATCCCGCGTCAGGGATGGTCGGATTGGTGCCGTCGCGGTATTCGCGCAGGTTCTTCCTTCCGTCATCGTCAGGGTCCGCATCAGCGGCCCCATCACCCTCGCACAGAACGTCGCCGAAATACCTGATGCGCCAGGCGTCATCGATCCCGTCGCTGCAGGAATACCGCTGGCTCGCGCTGCAGCCGTACGCGTCAACCGGTTCGCCAAGCGGGGTCCCGGGGCAGTTGTCGCGCGGATCAGGCACGCCATCACCGTCGCTGTCGGTGGAGACTGAACACACATTGTTCTCACAGATGGTCCCTGATTCGCAATCCGCATCAAGGGCGCAAGACCTGCCCTCGCTGCAACGCACCGGACACGCGCCGCCACAATCGATGTCGCTCTCGAGTCCGTCGAGCATGCCGTTATAGCATGGGTTGTCCGAACAGACGCCTGCCGCGCAATAGTTGCTCGTGCAGTCCCCATTGACCGCGCAGGCTTTGCCGTTCACGCATGTCGCGCACGAACCGCCACCGCAATCTATATCGGTCTCGTTGCCGCCCAGGAGCGTATCATCGCAGAGGCTCGGCTGACAGACCAGGCTCGCGTTGCAGATGCGCGAGATGCAGTCGACGTTCGCGGAGCATATCTTGAAGTCCGCGCATGGAGGACAGCCCTTGCCACAGTCGACGTCGGTCTCGTTGCCCTCATCAAGGATTTGGTTCACGCAATATGGCGGGATCTTGGTGATGTCGATCGTGACGCCATCGCTCGGCATATCCGTGCCTTGGAGCCCTGCCAGGTTCTCCGGCTTGACACGGAAGTAGTACGAATTCCCATCCGTGAGATTGAGCCCCGGTGCCCACCAAGGCAAGCCGTCCTTGACCGCGCTAGGCGTCCAGTCCTTGACTGTCGCTTCTGTGCCGCGCTCCTGGACGCGGTAGAAGTACCGCGACACGTTCGTCTCGTTGTCTGTACCGAGGAACGCCACGCGCAGCCTGTCGAGGAAGTATGAGAATTCGGGGAAGTCAGGATGGTTGCTCGTGTCGTCGACGTATAGCATCCACGGAGGCGTGAGGTCCACGAACACGCTGACGTTAGCGCTCGCTTCCTCGATGCCCAACGCTGACGTTCCTGCGCCGGTGCTGCAGAAGATCATGAATGTATGCGTGCCGGCTCCAGGCACGGAAACAGTCGTCACGTGCGCCATGCTCGAACTGTTGACGTCGCCGAGCGGGTTCAGCACACCGTTCTGTTCATAATAGCAGTACGTGTCCTTGTTTGTCTCGACCCCCAACGGTATCGATGTGTTTCCGACGTAGGCGGGCGTGATGCTCGTGAGTTTCAATGGCTGCGACAGGTCGACGCTGAACGAGACGCTCTTCGAAGCCGGACCAAGACCCGCGAGGTTCTTGCACGCGACCGTATATGTGTAGCTCGCTGGGCTCGGCACCGTGACGTTCACGACGTGGCTGTACAGCCCGAGGATGTTGAACCAAGGGAACTCACTCTCCATCGAATCATAGGAGCTCGTGCTGCTGCTATACTTGCATATCGTCAGGTCATCTGTCTGGACCTTGAGCGCGGTCTGCAATGGCATCTGCACAATCGGGTTCGGTATCGCGTAGGCAGTGATTATTTTGGGCGGGCTCTTGTCGACCATGAGGAAGAAGTCGCTGCTTCCGGTGCCCGTGACAGGATCTACGCAGCGCACGTAGAACTTGTAAGGCACGTTCTCCTTCGTTATCTCGCTGAATGACGCTTTCGTGTGTTCGTAAGCGTCCGTCGTCTCGAAGGGGACGAGCGAGCTGAACAATGCAGGCGGAGGCAGCGTCTGGCTGCTCCAGTACCTGCATTCCGAGATGCTATCTGTCTCGAACGCGAGAGGGAACGTGAATGTACTGCTGACGCCGAACGGGGGGTTCTTTATCGTCGGGATGGGCGGAGCGGCGTTGATGACGAACCAGCTGCTGTTCGTCGAAGGCGATAGGGCGTTGCCTGCGTAGTCGGTCACGATCGGCTTGAGCGTCTTGCGGCCCTCGGTGAGCGTGAGCGTCGCCGTGAACGTCTTGTTGTTCGTGCTAGTGAACAGGCCGGTGATGTCGCGAGTCACGGGTCTGCGTATGGGCCCGAAGCTCGTGTTGAACACGGTGAGCTCCTCGATGGTGAAGTTCTGCACGAGGATGGGCTCGCTGAAGTTGATCTGCACGGCGACCGTCCCAGTACCTATGACAGTCCCAGCGACCGGAGCGTATGTGGCCACAGGAGGGGTCACGTCTACGATGACGGGCACGCTAAGCGGCGGCGTCATGAACAGGTCGTTCGTGTCCCTCGCGTTCGCGGAGAACGTGTAGCTGCTTTCCGTGAGCGCGGTCGGAGTGGTCGCGGTGTAGGCGAGATTGAACCCTGCGGACGGGCTCTTTGTCGAAGACAGAGTCGTGGTACCCTGGACAAAGCCGACAAAGACGAGATCAGCGGGCGTGTTGAAACCGATCGTCGCTGTAGGCGTGAGGCTCTTAGTGTACCATGTCGTGCCGACTTGTCTGGCAGGTGAGAGGTTGAACGTGAGCGCCTTGGGACCCTGGCATGCGCTGCACGAGAATAGCGTGAAGTTCTTTACTATCTCTAGGTTCTTCGCGGGGTCCTGGCTGTAATACCTAAGCTTGTTCCAGCCAGGCGTAAGGTTCAGCAGGACCTTTGTTCCGTCCTGCAATTTGAGATTGTTGAGGTTGAGCTGCGTGCTGTTGAAAGGAACGAAACCCGTGCAAGGCGACGCGTTAAGAGCTCCTGCGCAGACATAAGTCAGGTACGGCCATTCCTTGCGCTCACCGAACGATGTCGTGTTGGGCGCGCCTATGCTGATGCTCAAGTCTCCCGGCGGCACGACAAGATGCCCGAAGTCGCTCGCGTTGCTCCTGTCCCAGATACGGATGTTGAGATAGTCGAACTTACCTGCGCTGCCTATAGGGATCAGCGTAGTTAGGGGCGCGAAATAGTCGCGCTCGCACGCCGTGTCGTTCAACGCGCAGTCCAGCCAGTACGTCGTGGCGGGGGTCGCGTCAGCGTTCTTCCGGCACAGGATCGAAGGGTTGGGGTCGAACTGGCAGACCTTGATGCCGCACGGGTCGGTGCTTCCTGTCGCGACACTGTTGTCTGGATTCAACGTGATGCCTCCAGATGGCGCACCGCACTGCGTTGCCGTGTATTCCTTGCAGGTCGCTTTCGCGCAATCAAGGGCCTGGCCGCCGCTGAAGAAGCATGGATGCGTGGCAGAACTCAAGGCAGCGCTCTTCTGTGACGTGCACTGGTCGAACACGACGTTGTAAGAAGGCGCGTTGGGCGCGCCGGTCGTGCCGGACCTGTTGCACCACGCGCAGTTGTTGTAGCGCGTGTCGACGCAGACGCCCGCTCCGATGTCAGGGAAGGTGTCCTTCCATTCGCACAATCCAATCCCGCAATTGTTGCGTTCGCACGCGCCTTCGCTCTTGTAATCGTAGCATGAAAGGCCCGCGTTGCACGCGTAGCACTTGTCGACGCTGGTCGGGCTCTTGTCCATGAAGCAGTACTTCGCCGAGCTGTCTGTCCCTTCGCAGCCCGTCACGGTCGCACCCAGCCCGAAAAGCCCTGATCCGAGATCGCAAGGCGTCGGAGTTATGCACGACGTGGAGAGTCCTTGCGCGACGCACACTTCGCTTGCGCCGCAACTGCTGAGGATGCTCAGCACGTTCGCCGGACTGCAGGCGACGCCCTTGTTGAACTTGGTGAAGAACACCGTGTTCACGGTGCCGTCGAAATCAGAAGTGAACGAACTCGCGGGCGTCGCGGGCGTCCCAGCATATCCGTAAGCCTGCAGATACGATTTGGACTGCTGGTACAGATAAGACGAGACGCAGAAACTGTCGGTCGTGAACTGTGACTCGCACTCGATGTCCCCTGTGCCTCCGGAGGCCGTCGCGGGCGTGCTGTCCCCCGCGAGGCTGTACTTCGCCAGCACGCGATAGGAGTATGCGGAGTTCCATCGCAACATCTCCGAGCCGTCGATGAAACTCGTCGACGGACCAACGACTGCGATCTGTTGGAAGCTCGTGCAGCCGGCCCCTGCGCAACGACTGATTATGTACGCATCCGCAGGACACACCGCCGTCCAGGCCAGCTTCATGGCACGCTGGCCCTTGACCGGCGCAGCTGAAAGATTGCCTGGCGGCGGCTTGAAATCCGGCGATCCGCACGCGCCCGCCGTGAACGGAGGGATTGTCGCTACCTCGCCGCACTTCGTAGAACAGGTCTTGTTGAGCGCGATGTCCACCGACGTCGGGACGACGAAGTCAGGATATGATGAGGTGCAACTCGAGCTCGGCAAGTAGGAATCGACCTGCGCGGTGCCGTTCGCGAGGTCGCAACAGCATCCAGCAGTCTGTGCTTGGGCCGCGAGCGCGAGGCTTGCGGCTACAAGGATCACGATGGATATCGCTCGCGGGAGGTGTCTCATGATGGCGGATTGAAATCGATAGGGACCAGGATCTCTTGCATGTCGGTGAACTGCCTATCCGATGCGCTGATCTGGACCGCGACTCGCGTGAAACCCGCGTCGTTGGACGTCACAGCATAGGCGGGAGGAACCTGCTGTTTCGAGGGACCCGCGGTGTACGCGAACGCGACAACGTCCTCGTCAGGATCGTAGGCTTTAATCGCATAGCTGAATCCCTTGAACCCGTCGCCGTTGCAGGATCCCGCATCACCAGTCAGCGTCGCGGCCGACGCGGTGATGGTGCTTCCGTCGCACAACAACGCGGCATCGACGGTCACATTCGGGATCCAGACGAGCGCGGGAGCGCGGTTCTTCCTCGCGGCGCGGAACACGAAGGGTCTCCCGCCGAGAGAGGAATAAGGGTCGTTGAAAACGAGCAAGTCATCTGATTGGTACACGTCGCGTTGCGTGGAGATCGCGATGTCTTTGAGCACGAGCGAGGACGTATCGAAAGAGATGTCGGTGACGTCCTTGTCGACGACCGTGTGAGCGACATCCATCAATGTACGAAGCCTCACTGGCAGCTCGACCGCGAACGCGTCGATATCCGCGCTCGTGCCTGAAACCGTGCTCGTCACCTCCAGAGGATACGTGAGAAGGAAGCTGGTGCCGCGTTCTCCGAAGACGACCCGCAAGAACGGAGTGCCTTCGACTATCCGGATTCCCTGTTGTTCGAGCACAGAGACATCTATGCATGACCTTGTCCTGCCAAGCACGACCGTCTCAAGCTGTTCCTGCACAGAACCAGGATCGGGACGCTGCAGTTGGGGCAGTTTGTTGATGCCGTAATACCCTTGGAGGTACTCCGCGAGCAGGAGCGTGCCATTGTCATCGTAGATGCTAGGGAAGGTCGCCCATGGGTATTCAGGAAGCTGGCTGAAGAAAACCGCGCCGACAGCGCCCTGCGGAGGCTGGATAGCGTACGCGACCTTCGCGCCTTCTACAGTCACGTAGCGGATGCCGAGCTCTGTCAGACCCGGCTCGGGGATCATGCCCCCTTGCGTCGTGTACAAAACGCCCCCTTGGCTGCCGAGCTGTTCGATCGCGGCGCGCGCCATCAAGTCAAGGCACTGCGTAACGTAATCCTGGACGGGCTGCAAGAGCGCCGCCGTGCGTTGCTGGGTTTCCACTCTTTCCTCTCCCCTCTTGGTCGTCGCAGAGCGTGCGGCGTACAAAACTATTCCCACCATTATCAGTATCAGGAGGGCGATGATGATCATCAGCGTGAGTTGGCCGCGGGGCACCGCATCACCCTGGCCTGAGTTTCGCGGTGAGGTCGCGCCACGCCTGGATGAGCGGGCTGGACGTCGTAACGGGACCGACGCGTTGGCGCACAAGGGTCATGCTCGTGGCGGTGCTGTTGCATGACGCGAGGTTGTCGTAGCGCAGTATTATATCGAGGCAGGGATTGCCGCCGAGGTCGATGTTCGCGTACTGCGCACCGATGTAGTCGCGACGGATGCTGTTCTCGTAGATGTTCTCCTCTAGGAATGCGAATAGCTGTGACGAGTCCTTGCGGCCCGCGTAGAGCTTGTTGAACGTGTGCGTGTTGTTGAAGAACGAATAATCGTTGCCGCCGGCGGGGCTGTGAAGTTTTGTGAACACGAAAAGCTTGATCGCGTCCAACGGGTTCTGGATGAAGGCGTTGAAGAGCTCCTGCAATGACACCGTGCCGATGACTCCGCTCGGGATGACGATGATTGAGTTGCTGAGAGGATTGTACCAGACGCCGCTGCCCGCGCTCGAACATTCTGCCCAGCCCGATGCAGATAGCACGTTGTCGCAGAACGCCGCGCTCTTGTTGATGGCCGTAAGGAAGCTCTTTGTGGCGTCATTGACTGGCTTGTTGAGCGTGACGCCCCACGCGACATCGGTCTCTGTCGTGAGAACGCAGAAATTGTTAACGCACGGCACGTTCGTGCCCACTGTCGCGCCCGGCGGCTGGATGACACAGCTCGCGGATCCTGTGAAGCTAGCGACGCTCGCCGGATTGTTCAGCGCTTCAGAGGCGGTCCCGCAGAACAGGCGATAGTCCGTAGGTGAGAGCGTGTTGGAATAGTTCAGCAACACCAGAGCCAGTTGCTTGGTTCGCGTGCTCCATGTGCCGGCTTCGCACTGATGGTCCAGGATGGACTGGCCGTCAGCGATGCATTGCGGGTGGAACTGGCTCGGGTCGAAATAACTCAGAGGATTGTTGTTGTTCGAGGCTGCACCGTTGGGGTCGACGAGACACTGCGTGTCGACAGGACAGAAACCGCTCGCCAGCCGATCCCACGTGTACCTGATCGTGCGATAGACCCATGCGCCGTTCTCGCACCTGTATCCGTTGTAGTTCAAGGGGCTGGCGCTCGTTATCTGATTGGCCTGGCAATCGGAACCGGTCCAGCATGATGTCGCGCCGCAGCAGTCGCTCGCGAGCGTGCTGATGTTCGCACTCCAGGCTATGCTCTTGTTGATGCTCCGGTTGCTGTTGCCCTGGTCGACCTGCCATTTGGCCTTATTCGAACAGAACACCTGGCCTTGCGGGTGCGCATCGCTATAGACCGTGCAGACAGGATTCAGCGTGGGCAAGCTCTGTCCGTTGTGCGTGTCGAGGCGCAATCCTGAGACCTTGCAGCCCTGGAACGTGCCGTCTTTTGCGAAGACCGAATTGTTGACGACAAACCCGCTGTTTTGAACGAAGACCTTGTTCCAGCACGCGCCTATCATGCCCGGATCCTGGTACGTCTCTCCCAAGTCGTCCGCCTCGGAGCAGCACTTGGTTCCTGTCCACGTGAACCCAGCGAGGTTGCAGGACTCGGCGTTCTTGCCATCGAGATCGGTCGTGTAGTCTGCGTCCGAAGCGCAATAATACGTGAGGTTCCCTGCCTGGACAGAAGTGCCGGTCTCCTTGAAGTCGATATCCGAGAACGGTTCCTGGGAACCGGCGCATTCAGATATCGCTGAACCGTCACAGTAATATTCGTGCGCAAATCCCTGAACAGGCATCTGTCTCCACACTTTAGCATGGAATGAAGCGCAAGCATCATTTGTGCTTGACGCAGTGCAGGTGTAGGAACCGTCTGCATAGCAGCCATCAGCGCCCCAGCCGTACTGTATGAGCCCGTCCGTGATCATCTTCGTCACGGTCGTTTCCCCGCCGCTCGGCGTGTTCTCTGTGATCGACGTGGTATCTCCGGGAAACGCCGTGCTTCCTGTGGGCAGGTCTGTCCCGTATGTTCCTGGAGGGTACTTACCTGAGTTGTAGAGTCTGCAATATATCCCGCTCTTTGTCCAGCCGACCGTCTCTTCCACAAGAACGTAGTACACTTGGCTACTGACCGTGACAAAATTGGTGACCGTGCTCTCGTATCCCTCCATGAATCGGAGCTTGCCGTGCTCTGGCGCGGTGAACGTGAACCCATCAGAAGAGCCTGTGAGCGTGAACGGGACGCTCACAGTCCCTGCATCGTTGATGAATGAGAACTGCGTCGCGCTGGCCGAAGCGCCGGACGAGAACCTCACCTTGTCGCCGGCGTCCACGAACACCTCATACGTCCCGGGAAACGTGGAGGTGGTAGCACTAGGCCCTGCGAGGTACGTTCCATCCCACTGGCGCAGGAAGAATGTGTTGTCCGAAACAGAGATATCCTTCGGAACAGGGACGTCCGCGCAGTCATTGCATAAGACCGTGATGTTCACTGAAGAGACTGTTGCGTTCGGCACCCCGCTCGTGTCTAGTATGAGGTCGAGCTGGACAGGACTGCCCAACCCGTACGGAACATAGGACGATGTCGCAGGGAATGGCGAGGTGCTGGGCGCAGTCGGACCGCACCGGTACAACAAGTCCCCTCCACCGAGCATGGTCGTGCCTGGACACTCCGTGAGCCGGTGGATCGCGCCGCGGTCCTTTGCCAGCGCCCACTCCCACGCTCCTTCGGAATTCTTCCCGCACCAGGCATTGAACGAAGAAGAATATCCGCAGAGCGTGCTTGTTCCGACAGCCACGCCGCAACAGACGTCCTTGTACCAGGCGCCGCCAGCGTCCTCGCAGGGCGCGGCGGCCTCGGCATCGCATGCTCCGTCGCCGTTGGTATCGGCACATTGCCATATCTGGGTGTCAGGGCTTTCTGCTTCCTGCGTTCCTATGTCATCCTCTGTGCCGAGCCACACCAGCACTTCCGGATCAGAACTCGAGACATCGAACCGATTGGCTGCGGATGACACGTCCAAGACCGACCCGACCGATCCTACGCTCTGGGGCGCGTTCGTCGCCTTCACGTGCATGATCCGCTTCGGGAGCAAGTCCACCTTCATCCAGTTCAGCCCCGAGCTCTGGCTGCCGACATACCCTTCCCAGGTGAACGCATCGCCGACAAGGCCGTTGAGCTCCAATGTGAATTCCGCTGTCCCTGACTTTTGGCAGTTCGACCAGCCCTGCGAGAGGGTCTCGCTGCCATTCGCGAACAGGTGGAACAAGAAATTGTTCCCGCAATTGTGATGGTGCTTGATGTTTGTGGATACAGTCACTTCCTCGAATTTGGCCGGCGCGTCCAGCGCATAGCTGCCTGAAGGATTCGAGCCGCCACCGCTGAAGCCGAAGATGGATTGTTCAATGGTGATATCAAACCCGAGTGCGGCGGCTGCAGGGGAGAGCGCGAGCAGGACGATGCCCAGGACAATCAAGCGTGAACGAATAGCCGCACCTCCTTTAAAGCGATGCTGGGCGGTTGTGATTTAAAAAGGTTATTGCTTGCATTATATTTACGCACAGCTTTGGCGTAGCTCGCGTCGCGGCGAAAGATAGATAAATCCGGCTGTGCGCTGAAGCGGCGTGAAAAGAGGTCTGAATCCCGCGACGTACACTCTTCTCGCTATCGCGGTTCTCCTGGTGCTTATCGGAGGATATTGGTACTGGTTCGTGTACCGCCCGGTCGAGGGCACCATCAGTCCTTCCCGGGAACTCTTCATGAGCGAATGCCAAGAAGCGGTCCAGGATTACGCCGCATGGCTCCAGGCAAGCGTTGATGGCGCGAGCGCCTGCGACGCGAGTTCGCGCTTCCGCAAGCCGTTCTGTCTGGCAAGCGTGACCGGCGATAGCGCGAGTTGCGCAGACGCCGCGCCTGACACGTCGACTGCGTGCAACGCTATCGCGGCCAAAGACAAGAACGCATGCGCAGATAACAATTACTGCCTTGCGTACCTCGGTGATGATGCCGGTTGCGCACAGCTAGGGAACGAGCGTCTCGCATGCGCCGCGGCAGTACGCAAGGACGCGGCCTATTTCTCGTCGGGAGAATCCCAGAGCGACTGCCAGGATCTCGCATCGCGGGACTGGGCGGTAACAAACCACGATGCGGCCCTCTGCGGATCGATAGCGAACGCGGATCTGAAGGCAGAATGCCTCGATACGCTCTCGCGCTAGTCTGATGCGTCGCGGATCTCTTGCTGGCGCATCCCGAGCACGCGGAAAAGCGCTGCGAGATCCTCAGGCGAGCGCATGCCTCCAGGCGTCCGGGCGAAGCTCGCGATCTTCATCGGAACGCGATACTTCCTGCAGAGCTGGATGTTCTGAGCGATACGACCTAGCAGGATCGCTCGACGTTCAACGGGCGCTGCGAGCAAAGAATTGAATGCGAACGCGATCGTGACACCGTTTTTCGCGCACACCGCCGCGAGGATGTGATTCAAGCCGGACGCCCGCTGATGAAGCGCGTCGAATTTCGGGCTGGCCTCAAGATCGAACAGGATATCGGGCGCGGTGTGCTCGATGGTGTGGAGATCCTGGTCAGAGCTCTTGAGCAGCACTATCTCCGTCTTTGCGCGCGCTTTTCCGATGCCCTGCGGGTGGGCGAGCAGCGCAGGTTTTGCGCCTTCCGTGCCACTGATCCGCGCAGGATCCTCGTAGACGAAGACCAACTCTTCGATGCCGAGCGTCTTGGCGCGAGCCAGGAACGCAGCTTCATTGTTATCGGGAAACACGATGTCTCGCATGGTCTTGTTCTCCGTGCATAGTTATTTAAACGTTTGCTCGACAATAAGCACATGCTCCAACGCGTTCAAAAGATCCTGGCACAAGCAGGGGTGGCCTCCCGCCGCAAGGCAGAGGAGCTCATCGCGCAAGGACGCGTCACGGTCAACGGCACGAACGTCAAGATAGGACAGAGCGCCGACGCGGAAAAGGACCGCATCCTCGTAGACGGAAAACCCGTCCGAAGCGAGCGGTTCGTCTACATCCTGCTCAACAAACCTCTGAATGTCGTCACCTCTGTCTCCGACCCCTTAGGGCGGAAGACCGTGCGCGATCTCGTGCCGGTACAAGAACGCGTATTCCCTGTGGGCAGGCTGGACCGGAACGCGACAGGGCTGGTGCTGTTGACGAACGACGGCGCGCTCGCGAACAGGATGATGCATCCGCGCTACGAGACCGCGAAGACCTATGTGGCGACGCTCTCGAGCCCGGTCACGCCTTCGCTTCTGGAACGACTGCAAAAAGGCATCGTCGTCGAGGACCGCAAAGTCCTCGCGAAGGACGTGGAACAGCTCGGACCCAACATGGTGCGTCTCTCAATACATGAGGGACGGAAACACATAGTGAAGAAACTCTTTGTCGGACTCGGCACCCATGTAGACGCGCTTCAGCGCGTGGCGCTGGGACCTTTGAGCCTGGGAACGTTGCAACCCGGCGCTTGGCGTGCGCTCACCGACGCTGAGGTCCGCCAGCTGCGCCAGGCGTTAGCTTTATAAAGGGTCTCCTGTCCCCTCGACGCATGGTTGCACCACGACTCAGGTCGCGCACATTCCGTCGCAGGTTGACCCGAACTCCGGGAAGCAGGCACGTGATGCACTACGCGCGACGCAAGCCAAGCGCGGCCCAGTGCGGTTCGTGCGGCGCGGCGCTTTCCGGCGTCCCGCGCATGCGGCCCACGCAGCTGAAGCAGCTCGCCAAATCCAGCAGACGCCCTGAACGCCCGTTCGGCGGAGTGCTCTGCTCACGATGCAGCCGCGCCAGGTTCAAGACATTGGCGCAATCGTTATAGCTCTCCCGGAATCTCGGCGACGAATTCCTGAGCGAGGAGGAAACCCCATGATATCAATCGGACGCGTTTGCGTGAAAACCGCAGGCCGTGACGCAGGCCAGCTCGCCGTCGTAATCGATGTCCTCGACAAGAACAAGGTCATGATCGATGGCCAGGTGCGCCGACGCGCGTGCAACATACTGCATCTCGAACCGACCTCCAAGTCAGTGACTGTCGACAAGAACGCTTCGCATGCCTCTGTCGTGGCCGCGTTGAAGGACGTCGGCATCGCAGTCACTGATCGGAAACCGAAGAAGACTGCATCGCGACCGCAGAAAACGCAGGCACCACCTGCCGCGAAACCCGCGACCGTCAAGAAAGCGCCTGCGAAGGCGTCTACTTCCTCAAAAGCGTGAAGAGCGCTTCGAGATCGAGCTCGATCCCCGCCACAGGCTGCTCGAGATCCCAACTGCGCAAGACTTTCGGATGCAGTTCACCCACCATCGCGACAGGGATCATTCCAACCAACGCCTCTGCTGCGCGTCCAGGGATGACGCTCGGATGCTCTGATTCAACGAAACGCGCCTTGACCTCTAGCCTATCGAGCATGTATTCGAGAAGCTGCCTGATCTCGGTGTAGTCCGCTCTGGGATGGCTCGTCACGATAGCGAGCTTCATGCGTTCCTTGACTCCGGTCTCCGACTGACGGTCAGCGCTGAACGCCGCGCCGATCCCGAAGAACCGCTGCGGATAATCATGATGCTTGTTGAGCCGTAGCACGTCCATCAATGACGGCAACATCCATGATCTGAGCGCGTTGTAGTCCGCGTTGAGGCTGTTCGCGAGTTCAACGACCGAACCTGTCGACTGCATCAGGGTCGTCTGCCGCTCTACGCTCGTCAAGTGGAACGTGTTCGTCTCGAGCAACCCGAGCCCTGCCAACAGGTCTGCGACGCGACGCTGGAAAGTATGCAGCGGATCCTCATGCGCGATGGCCGCGACGTGCGGGATGGCCGGCTGGATCGTGTCGTATCCTGCGGCGATGGCGAGATCCTCGACAAGATCGCGCGCGTGAAGGACGTCGATACGGTACGCAGGCACGAGGACCTGCATGCCCTTGGTCTGATGTCCCATCCTCTCGAGCAACCGTGATGCCTGCGGTGCGGAATATCCAGTTCCAAGCGTCCTGTTCGCATACCCGACATCGAACGCGTGCGCGACCGGATCAAGCACCGGTGTGGCGACCTTCTTGTGACCATTACAAACCGCGACCTGATGGATGACTCCGCCTTGATCAGATATGGAGGCCGCGATTATCGCGATGAGCTGTTGCACGACCCGGAGATCGAACCCTGAACATTCGATGAAGACGGATGCGGTCCTGGTCGTTACACGACCCGTGTGCTCGGAATTGATGATGGGCGGCATGCTAAGCACGTGCCCCGCTGCATCGATGAACAACGGGTATTTGTCCGCGTCCTTGAGCAAGTGACCGTAAGCTTTACCTGCCGGGTGCTGCTCCAGGATCTGTCTCGCGCTGAGCGCCTTATGCGCATCGAGCGGTTGGAAACTTATCTGGTCCGGCCTACGCGCGAGATAAGAGACGGGCCAGGTTATCCCATCCAGAGGATAGACTCCGATCGCAGCCTTCTTGCGGTTCCGGCAATACGTGGTATGGAGCTTTTCCTGGAACTGGATAAGATCCTTGAGCGAGGCATCGGTGAATCTGATGTTCGTAACGACCGCGCACGCGGTGAACGGCCGTACCTTCGCCACGCTCGAATCCACAATCACCTGATACGAGGATTTCTTCACCGGATACATCCTTGGTTTTCCGATTCCGAGAAAGCCCCGCAACGCACGGGCCAAGCCGGCATCGCTGAGCAGGTCTGGCCTGTTGGGATAGACCTCGAAAGAGATGTCATCGCCCTGGATGCCTTCGAACCCTATACCTAGGAGGCTGGCTCTCTCATCCCATTGCTCAGGCGACAGCTTGCGTCCGAGCAATGCGTCCAACCGTTTTTTGCTGAATGTGACTCCCGCCATCAGATACCGCCTCCTGAGTGATGGCGCATACGCGGCGGTCTCTGAATGCGCTCAGAGGATCCGCCAAATCCTTCATTCCGCACGCAAATCCTCCTAAACATCAGCGCACCCACGCCTTGATCTCGCGGAGCTGCTTGAGATCGTTCCTGTACAGCTCACGCAAGTCCGCGATGTTGTAGTATTCAGTGATTATGCGCTCCATGCCTTGACCCCATGCGAGCACAGGGATGTCATGGCCTAGCAACGGGGCAGTCACCTCTGCTCTGAATATCCCCGCGCCGCCGACCTCGACCCATTGGTTCTTCACGGGATGCCAGACCTGCACCTCCATGCTCGGCTCGGTGTACGGGAAGTACGACGGCACCATACGGACCTTCTTGAAACCCATCTTCGCATAGAACTCCTTGAGGTAGCCGAATAGGTGGCGCAGGTTCGCGTCAGGATCGATGACGATGCCCTCGACCTGGTTGAACTCGAACAAGTGCTTCCAGTCGAGCGTCTCGTTCCTGAAGACGCGGCCGACGGCGAAGAATTTCGCGGGCAAGTCTGCTTTTTTCAGCCGGGCGAGGGTCTGCGCGCTCAATGCGGTCGTGTGCGTGCGGAGCACGTTCTTGCGTGCCATATCCGCATCCCACGGCGATTGCCAACCGATGCTTCCTGTCGTGCCACCGTTCTCATGCGCGGCTTTCACAGCCTTGACTAGCGCAGGCGAAGGAAGTGTGCCTGTCGCAGGGGTCTTTACGTAGAACGTGTCCTGGAGTTCGCGTGCCGGGTGATCCTGGGGCACGAAGAGCGCATCTAAATTCCAGAAACTGGTCTGCAACATCGGCCCGTCCATCTCTGTGAAGCCCAAATCGACCCAGATCTTACGGATGTACTCCCTGGCCTCGTTGACAAAATGTTTGCGGCCGCCCCAGACTTTCGGGATGTTCGCTGTTACATCATAGCGCCTGAACGGCTTGTTCCTCCAAGCGCCGCTAGCGAGCAGTTCAGGCGTTAGCTGTTCGATTACGCTCAGATCACCAATCCCTGCGGCGACCAATCTCTCGCCGTCGGGCGTGAGCGTCGCAATCTTCTCCTTGCGGAGCTCGACCGTCACGAATTCCTTGCGCCGTTTCAACTGGTCTAGTATCCTGCGCTCGTCCGCCGTTAGGTTCGCGAGCGGGAACTGTTTCTTCAGGAACGACTCTTCAGGCCACTCCTTCGCGAGCGCGGCAGATGCCTGTGCCGTGGCTTTGACCATCAGTTGACGCTCCTTCCGGAGCATGATGAGCCCTTTGCCGCGGAGGACGCCGATGCTCGCGTTGAGCTCCTCGTTCGACAACCCCGATTTCTTCGAGATCTGGTCGAGCGATAGCTCTTTGCCGTTCAAAGACTCGAGGAAACGCCTCTCAGGAAGACCTTTGGTCTTGTACGCGCGGCCGTTCTTGTCCAGCTGGACGAGCTCCTGCGGCTGCACGCTCACCGAGACGAGCTTCTTGTTCTCGAGCCATTGCAGCGCGCGAACCACCTCGACTTCCTTGAGGCCGGTGACGCCCGTGATTTCCGCGACGGTGCGGTGCGCCTTGAGCGCAGGCAGGACCTTACGCTCGAGCGGGTGCAGCGTCGCAGCTAGTTTCTTGGCATCCATGAGAAGGCAACCCTTCGCCCGTCACTTGAATGGCGCAGGCTTCATGGTTTTCCACGCCGTGTCGAACAAGCCCTCGAGGGCGTTCGCGAAGAACGGTGTGCTGACCCAGATGCCGATGTCGTAGGTCGGGTGGACCTCCGTGTCATCCAGGACCATGAAGATGAGCTCCTTGCCGTCGACGATGCAGAAGCGGGCCTTGCCATCTGTGTTACGGACTTCTGCGACCGCAGAGATATCCTTGACCGCGTCCTTGGTCTCCTTGGTCAAAGGCGCCGCGATGCGGATCCGGACTCCCTTCTTCTTGAGCTTCTCGAAAGTGGGCTTGAGCCCCTCGACCTTGCGCATGAGTCCCTGTGAGGTCGTCATGATGGTGACGCTCTGTTGGGCATTGCGGATGGTCAGCTCGAGGTGCGAGTAGAGGTTGTGCCTGCCGCGCAGGCTGCCTGACAGGTCTGCCGGCTCGACAAGCTCGACGCCCTGGCTGTGGAGCAGGTTGAGCTCGTTCAGCACGTCCGTGCTCTTGAGTTCCTCGAGACGCTTGACACGGTCGATGGCCTCGTCCTGCATGTTCTTCTTGACACGCTCGACGACCTCGGTCGGCGCGACCGCGATGTACTTGATCGGCTTGCCGAGCTTCATCACGACAAAACCCTTCTTCTCAAGGCTTTCAAGGACATCATAGCTTCGAGAACGTGGCACGTTCGCGATGTCCGACAGCTCGCCAGCGGTCGAAACACCACGCGACAGGAGCGCGGTCCAGATCTTCACCTCATAGAGGTTGAGCCCGAAGAATCGACGCAGTTTGCTTAGAAACTCCTCTTTTACGATCATTCCAATCCTCCCCCTTTTTTAGTCACACAACTTCGTGATTATCCGGGGGTAAATCCGGCCCATTATTAAATGTTACGATTAGCCTGCCCGGACACGCCAGGCCTCAGGGGCAGTGGCAACCCGGCGTATGCACTCCGGAGTGGCGACTCCGACTATTTGAAGATTTTGCTCGTGAGAACTATAGGTTCACGTGAGACGATACCTGAGCAAAGCGGCGATACCGCCCAGACCATCGAGCTTTTTGCCGCCATCATGCTTGCCGCTCACGATTATCACCGAGCCTTTCGCGTCCTCGACACCCTGCAGCACCCGTTCCACGGCAGCGAACGTGCCGTCCTGCCGTGAGCGCGAAATCAAAGTGTCCGTGACTAGCAACGTCGCGATGGCGCCGGATTCCGCGGACGCGGTGACCTCCGCAAGCCCGTACGCGACCGCGCTCCCTTTCGCGATGCCTGCCAAGACCTGCTCGACCAACGCGATCTCCTTCGCGGCGCGCTCCTGGCGCAAGGCTTCCTGCGTCTCAGGGCGCCTGAGCGCTTCGGCGATACCGCTCTCGTCCGCGCCCGAGACCGTCGCGAGGATGACCTTGCGCCTGAGCTCCTGCGACTTCATGTGCTTGAGCAGTTCGTCCTTCCAGAACGCAGGGCTCGCCAGGATGACTTTCTCGACGGCGAAACGCTGCACGTATGTCTCGAGTTGCGTGACGATCTCCTCATAGAAATTCCTGGGCTGCTTGGTCTCTACGCGCTTGCTCGCGACCTCCCCATGCAACCGTGCGAGGATCTCGTGGCCCGCCTTGGTGAGCCGCGCGAACAACGCGTCCTCGCGGTCGAAAACGCACACAAGAATGCTGGGCGGCTTGCTCTCGGCCGCTTCCTTGATGCGCTGGAGTTGGAACCCGAGCCAGCGCTGCTTCACGATCGTGACCGGCATCCCAGGCTCGACCGCGAACGTGTGATAGCTGCCACGCGCCACGTCCTCGGGGCCCTCGATGATCTTGCCGTTCACCCGCAGCTCGCCTTGCGCATCGAATTCAGCTTTCTCGACCGTGATACGGAGGAAGACCGTCTTCTTCGAGACCTCACTCTTGCGCTCCCCTTCAAGCTTGATCTTGCGCACGGTCTTGCCCGAGACCTCGTCGCCTGCGTCTATGACCTGATGCAGGGTCCATAGATCGTCCACGTGCTCGGGAACGACCGTGATCACGCCCGCTTTGGCGTCTTGCTTGACTATTTTCATACGTAAACGACCTACGCAAAGATTTATATATACTTCGTTCCAGATTCCGAAGTTAAAAAGGTGAGCCCATGCGGTCGAAACGAGGTGCAGAACTCCCAGGCGGCGGTGCGGCTGCGAGCGTCATCGGCATCATCACCACGCTCATAATCTTCTACATCCTGTTCCTGCCCCCCGGGGAACGGCGCGAGCTGTTGCTTGACGAAAACAAGACAGGCACGGCCGGAGGAACCGCTGACGGCCAGGTCCTGCTCCTGGCGAACATAGGCAAACTCGACTATCGCGCGGAGACAGAGTTCGACCACACCGTCCCGAATGTCTATCTGGCAGAGACAAAGAACGCACAGGCGATAGAGCGGTTCAATCCGTTCGTCGTCAGGAATGGCTGGTTCGTCGACGAACCTAAGACGCTGACGTTCACGGTCGCACAGCCTGAGATCACAGGCAACGTGCGACTCATAATGGACGCCACAGTGCGCGAAGGCATCCTCACAGTCAAGCTCAACGACCGCGTCGTGTACGAAGGACGACCTGAAGCGGTCAATGTCGCCCCGATCGAGCTCAAACCAGAACAGTTACAGCCCGAGAACACGCTCGAGTTCGAGGTCTCGGGCGTCGGCCTGGCGTTCTGGCGCGTGAACGAGTACGATCTCTCCAACGTGCAGGTCATCGCGGACATCACGGACATCGCCAAACAGGAGAGCGCCAACATCATCACGCTCGAACCCACCGAGCAGCGCAACCTCCAACGCGCGACGCTGACATTCTTCCCGATCTGCGTGCAACGCGAGGTAGGACCGCTCGAAGTCCTGCTGAACAACCGCCGCATCTCATCGAGCGTGCCTGACTGCGAAAGCGTGAACAGGATCGAGCTCGACCCGGAGGACCTCGTCGTCGGCAGGAACAGCGTCGTGTTCCGCATCACGCAAGGCGCGTACCGCGTCGAACAGATCAAGCTCAAGACCTACCTGAAGGAGGCGCCCACGTTCATCGACTACTTTGAGCTCAACCGCACGGCCTACGAAGATGTCAAGGCCGGACGTGACAAACTCCTCCTGAAGATCACATTCGTCGATGACCGCGAGGAGAAGCGCGCCGAGCTCAACATCAACGGTCGGCGTGACTTCATCGACCAGGAAACGGCCACCTACGAGCGGGACCTCAAGACGTTCGCGGTCGAAGGGAACAACTACATCGAGCTCGTCCCCAAATCCACTTTGAACGTCGTTACGCTCGAGGTCAAGCTCGAGTAGGCCCATGACCGCGGGCCAGGTCTTCATGACGCAACGGGCAGAGCGGCCCGTCGGAATGTTCTTCATGCTGGTCCTGCTCGTGCACCTTATCGACATCTTTCTTGGACGGATGGGCGCGAAGACCGCGTCGCCCATGCTGTTGCTTATCCTTTACGTCGTTATCCTGCCGTTTATCGGCGCGCTCGGCCCGTTCAGGAAGGACACTTTCTGGCACTCGGCCAAACCGTTCATTTACCTGGTCGTCCTCGGCGCGATATCGTACGGCATCCCGCTCGCGGTATACAACTATCTGCAACCATTGAACTTGGACGAGACCCTCATTACCGCGATACTGCTGTTCGCGCCGTTCTATCCATTCTGGATCTATTTCACGCATTACGAGGATCTTGGAAAGTGGGTACGACGGAGCATGAACACATATATCACTATCTGGGTTATCCTGTTGATCATCTCGAACCCTGCATGGTTCCAGGGATTCTCCGAAGACACCAAGCGCTACCTTGGCCAGGATTCGTACTCGGTAAGTCCAGGCGCGCTCATTCTTGCGCAAGCGAAGAAAGCATGGGTAGGCGCGGTTCAGTTCTACAACGCATCCACAACACAGCCGAAGCAGTTCCTGAACCAGAGCATCCAGCAAGCGACAGGCGACGCATACACCGCGCGTGTGGACAAGAACGCTAAACTCAAGCTCGGCGTCACCATCGACGACCTCAAGACCACTCAGGCATCGTTCAGCACGACCGATCGTACAGGCGTCTTCACCACGCTCAGCGCGACCACAATAGAGGACCCCTTGCTGATAAGTATTGACTGCACCGCGAAAGATCCCAAAGGCAGCGTCATCTCTCCGGACAAGCGCCGCGTCTCTCCCGACACGAAGGAACAGGCCGTGGAAGTGCTGCAGGAGGAGACTCTCGACATAGACTGTGACTTCGAGCCCGGCGCGTTGCCCGTGGGCAGGAACACCCTCACTGTCGCGGCCCAATTCGAGGCCACAACCCTCTCCTATGTCAAGACCTATCTCATGGATCGCGAACGCCTGCGCGAACTCCGCGCGGCGAAGATCGATCCATTCCAGCAATACGGCATCACGGACAGAGCTCCCGTCACAGTCTACACGAGCGGCCCGGTCAGCATCGGCATGTCTTTCGGCACACCACCTATCGGGCTTGACGCGACGCAGGACGAGTTCGTGGGCACGCTCGGCATCACGCTCAAGAACGAACTCGGCGGCAAGATAATGAACCTGTCCAAGCTCGCGGTTTTCGTGCCTCAGGGGTTCCAACTGACCGAAATCTCGGGCATCGCGGCGACGTTCTCTAAAGCACGCTGCCTTGACATAGCCGCGGACTGGTGCGACGACAGCGTGAGCAACCTATACATCATCGACCTCACCGATCCCGCGCCGGTCGAGCCCGGCAAGAGCTTGACTGTCAGGGCGCGCGTCAGGGCGCATCGCACCGACTATGAACGCTTGCTGGGCGCGACGCCGATAAGCACGCGCTTCTTCAAGACAGCTGCAATCTACACATACAGGCTCGAGAAGTCGATCACGATAGACGTAAAAGCGGCTACGACCGGGACACCGGGCGCGGTCGCCGCGGAGAAAGTGGTACTTGTCGGTAGCCCGATAGTCGATCCGCTCGCGAACGAGGCGAACATCTCATTCGTGACGAACGTTGCGAGCGCGAGCGAGGTCAAGTACTGCCAAGGCAGTTCGACAGCGACGTGCACGCTGACGACTTCCTCGATCCCCACACCCACAACGATCCACGTGCATCACCTCGACGGATTGCAATCGAAGACACGCTACGCATATGACCTGTACGGGTTCTCGAGCGCGTGCCCGAACAATCGGTGCAAACTCGGAGACCAGAGCTACACGTTCGACACACAATGAAACTGATCATGCTTATGGGACTTTGCGGCCTGATTCTGCTTGCGGGCTGCACAGGCTTATTCAAGACAGGCACGATCCAGGAGGTAAACGTGCACACGGGCACGAAAGGCATCACTGCGATGTTCCTGGACCAAAGCCCCCCTCCTGTGACATTCATGGATGCGCCGTTCACTGCGAGCTTCGAACTGGTCAATGAAGGCGCGACCGATGTCGAGGATGGCGTGTTCAGCGTCGGCATCGAGGACGATTTCGTGACGCTACAAGGCGACCGCATCAGGGCATTCAGCCTCTACGGCAAGAGCCTCGCGACCCCCGAAGGCGAACGCCAGATACAGACGGTCCAGCTCCGCGCGCGCCCATTGCCGCCGCAGACCGAGACCGTCACGACAACCCTGGGCCTGAACGTCTGTTATCCCTACAGCACACGCGCGGAACTCACCACCTGCGTCGATACGGACGTTTTCCAACGAGTCAAGACCAAACCCTGCACCGCGAAAGCGGTCAGCCTGTCCGGACAAGGGGGGCCTGTGGCGGTCACTCGTATCGAACCCACGTTCGCGCCGCATACCGATCCGAACAAGGTGCGCGCGGAATTCCTGATCTACATAAAGAACCTCGGGACAGGCCAGGTCTATGATGCCGACAAGAGTCTCGAAGCCTGCACCCCTCAAGCGCTCGGCAGCGCATCCTGGAATGTGGCCGACATCAAAGCATATCTTGGCGACCAGCAGCTGGACTGCACACCCAAGAAGCAAGGGTTCGGCGGTGCTGATGGCTACCTTAAGCTCGTGAACAAGGAGGACTTTGTACGCTGCGAGGTGCAAGGCGGCATCGCGAAGACGGCCGGCGCGTACACGACCACGATGACCATCGAAGTGACCTACGGTTACACATTCACGCTCACCAAGCAAGTCCAAATCAAGCGCGTCACGTGACGCGCAAGGTTTATAAAAAGACGACCGGATGGAAACCCCTATGAAAAGAGGCTGGATCTTCATCCTTGTGCTGACCCTCCTTCTGGTCGCATGCACGCGACAAGGCACAAAAGAGCCTCAACAGAACTGGCGTACCGGAAGCCAAGGATTGTATGTGCAACTCGTCCCGAACCTGCCGCCGCCGCGCATCTACGATGACCAGCCACTGGAAGTAGTGCTCGATCTCGAAAACCGCGGCGCGAGCACGCTCGGCGGAGTCGGCGACCGCATATACCTATCAGGCTTCGACCCTAACATCATAACAGGCATCTCCACAATCGGCGCCCAGATCCCGAGCATGGAAGGCAAGTCCGCGTTCGGACCCGGAGGCATCGGGACCATATCGTTCAAAGGCACTGTCCGTGCGCTCGGGTTCAGGAACGTCGACAAGTACAGCCCGCGTCTGCTGGTCACGAGCTGTTACGGATATGAAACGATAGCGTCGGACAACGTCTGCATCGATCCTGACCCGTTCACCACCGCAACGACCACAAAAGTGTGCACGCCCACCGCGGTGAGCATGGGTGGCAGCCAGGGCGCGCCAGTGAGCGTCAGCTCTGTCGAAGTCGAGCCATCGCCCGGACGCACAAGGTTCCAGATATCCGTGACAAACGTCGGCGGCGGGGACGTTTTCAAGCCCGGCGGCCAGAACACCCAGAAGTGCAGCCCCTATCACGCAGACGGACTCCAGTACAGCGACGTTGACTCAGTACAGGTGGTGGACGTCTCTATCGCGGGCGTGAGCATCAAATCATCCTGCAAACCACTCGATCAGGGCAACCTGCGGCTCACCAAGGGCCGTGGCACCATGTTCTGCGAACTCGGCAATATCGCGAGCAGCGCGGCATACACGACGCCTTTGACTGTGGACCTCAAGTACGGCTATAGGAGCACGCTTACGCGCGACGTGACGATCCTCAGGGTTTCCTAACCCGAAACATTTAAATAACAAGTTCTCGAGGTTTTGTCTGCGAAAGAGGTCGAATATGAACAAACTCCATGCCTTGTTGGGACTTCTCATCATAACCCTTATCGGTTGCGCGACAGGCGGGGAGACCCCCGAATTGGCGCAATTCATCGGCGGCACGCAAGGCCTCGCTGTCTCTTTCGAACCAAACACACCACCGAAAGAAGCGTTCGACGGAGGATTCGCGCCTTTCGACGTTGTTGTCCGGCTGGAGAACAAAGGCGAAGAGACGGTGAAGACTGGAGACACCACCGTGCGCATCACCGGCGTCCTCGAGCCCGAATTCAACCTGAAATCCGGAGACCTCACAAAAAAGGTTGCTGAGGAGTTGACAGCCGTCCGGAAGGACGCAACAGGCAAGATCCTGGCAGGCAATCCTGTGTTCGTCGAATTCAAGAACTTCAACCACGTGAGCGAGATCGCGGGCAATGCTCTCGACTTCCCGTTGCGCGCGGACGTCTGCTACAAGTACGCCACGAAAGCAAGCACACAGCTCTGCTCGCGCGCCAACATCCTCAACCCCGAGACGAACGGCATCTGCGAGATCACCGGCGACAAACCCGTCGCGAACTCAGGAAGCCCGATACAGGTCACTAACGTCAAGCAAGCCGCGCGCAGCGCTAACAGCATCACGTTCTCCTTCGACATCACGCATTCCGGCACAGGCAAGGTCTACGAACGCGACAGCATCTGCGACAAGTCACAGCGACGCTACGAGGACAACGTGTTCGTCGCGGTCGACACAAAGGTCTCCGGACTCTCGTGCTCACGGCTCGACAGCAGCGGCGACGGCAGCGTGTCAGGCTTCATCAAGATGTTCTCCGGCACCACGACGGTCACATGCACTCAGCAGTTCACGCGCGCCACCGATGCGGTCATCCCGGCCACGATCGATGTAGGCTTCGACTACGAGGAACGCGCCCAGACGACCGTGACGATCAAACACGCGGGCGAGTAGTTCTTCTATTATTTCGAACATATTCATTGAGAACGGTCAATAGTGCCTGGGCAGCAAACCGGGGACGTGCGACTAATAACGCGAAGCTGCAACGTGCGCCAACAACGCCTCTAACTGAACGTACTCGTCGCTGCCCTCTACCATGCGGAACTCGATCTCACCGCACTTGTCGATCAACGCGACCTTCGAACGCGGAGGTACGTCGAGGTTCCACAATTCTTTCTGGAACTGTTTGATGATGTCAAGTCCGGAGAGCCCGTATTTCAGCATCGTGTCCAGCAGTTTCGCGCGGGCTTCGATGAACTTGTTGCCGAGCGCCAGGTCGAGTATCTCCTTGACCTCTTTCGGATGCGCGACGCTGGCCATCGAATACACTATCTGCCCCGTGATTCTGCCTTCGGCGATGGCCGCGCAGGACTGGAATATGTTCTCCAAACGACGGCAGTCACCGCCAGATACCTCGTACAAGGCGCTCTTGGCATCAGTATCGACAACGACGCCCTCGTTCTTGGCAATCGTATCAATGATCGCTAAAACGTCCTCTTTCGGCAAAGGCTGGAACCGGAACACGGCGCATCGCGACTGGATTGGGTCGATGATCTTGCTGGAATAGTTGCAGCTCAGGATGAACCGCGTCGTCTGCGTGTAGTTCTCCATCGTGCGACGCAACGCCTGCTGGGCATCCTTCGTCAGCGCGTCACACTCGTCCAGATAAACGATCTTGAACGGAACGTCACCGATCGCTTTCGTCCGCGCGAAATCCTTGACCTTGACGCGGACTACATCTATGCCGCGCTCGTCAGATGCGTTCAGCTCGAGGAAGTTGTCCCGCCATCCCTCGCCGAAAAGCCTGCGCGCGATTACGAGGCTGAGCGAGGTCTTGCCGACGCCGGCAGGGCCTGTGAAAAGCACGTGCGGCATGTTCTTCTGATCCACGAACGCCTTGACCTTGCGCACGATCTCTGCCTGACCCTTGATGTCCGAGAAGTCCTTCGGGCGGTATTTCTCTGTCCAAATCCCACTCTCTTCGTGCATAGGCTCCCAAAGTAATCCGCGAAATCAAGTGTATAAAAAGATTTGGAGAATCAAACGATATCTTCTTCCGCGACGACCACGAAGTCGCCCGAGGAGATGACCGCGCTGAACGGTATCAGGACGCTGCCTTCCTTGTCCTTCTCCAGCTCAAGCTTCTCGACATACGGAGTCGGGTTCTTGAGCACGAGATGTATGAGCTCACCGCTCTTGGTCTCGAACACGATATCACCGACCTCGCCGAAACGCTTGCCGGTCTTGCTCACGACCGTCTTTCCGATAACACCCTTGGAGAATTTGCGTTCCTCATCCGCCATGATCGCCCACCGTCCTTTGATTTGTTTCTATTGTGGAATGGCGATACTTCGGCACGTATTTAAACTTTGTGTTTTGAAGTTTTCCCCGTTTCTCGCCGGAAAGGTTAATAAAGCGCCGCGCTGACAACCAACACATGACCGACATCGATCGTCGCCTGGCACTCATCAAGCGCAACCTCCAGGAATTGATCGGCGAAGAAGAACTTATGGCGCTCCTGAAATCTAGCAAGACCCCCTCGGTCTATCTTGGGACAGCGATAACAGGCAGACCTCACATAGGATATTTCGTCTGGGTCGTGAAGATGCTAGACCTGCTCAAGGCAGGATTCAAGGTGAAGATCCTGCTGGCGGACGTCCACGGCGCGCTCGACAACACCCCCTGGCAATTATTAGAGAAACGGTATCAGTATTACGAAAAGGTGATCACTGGCATGTTCGAAAGCCTCGGCGCGGACATGAAGAAGATCGAATTCGTCAAAGGCAGCTCGTTCCAGCTGCAGGACAAATACATCCTCGACTTGCTGAAGCTCGCGACGCAGGTCACGGTCCACGACGCCACAAAAGCCGCCTCCGAGGTGGTCAAGCTCGGCGACAGCCCGAAACTCGCAGGCATCATCTATCCGCTCATGCAGGCGCTCGATGAGGAATACCTCAAGGTTGACGCACAGTACGGCGGCATCGACCAGCGCAAGATCCTCGTGTTCGCACGCGAGAACCTCCCAAAACTAGGGTACAATGCGCGCATCGAGATAATGACCCCGTTGATTCCTGGGCTGCAGGGGCCCGGCGCGAAGATGTCAGCATCCGTGAAACACTCCAAGATCGACCTCATCGACGATTCAGTCGCCGTGAAGGATAAGCTTGACAAGGCGTACTGCCCAGAAGGCGTCGTCGAAGGCAACGGCGTGCTGGCGTTCACCAATTATGTGCTCATGGCGATCCATGAACTCGCAGGCACAACACTCGGCATCAAGCGCCCTGCAAAATTCGGCGGAGACGTATCGTACAGGACCTACGCCGAGCTGGAGAATGATTTCGCGGCGAAGAAACTCCATCCTATGGACCTTAAGCAGGCGGTCGCGAACGAAGTCAATGCGCTTTTGGAGCCGATCCGCAAGAAGATGGCAGCGCACGCCAAGCTCATCCAGGAAGCGTATCCTGAGTGAAGATTTAAATACCCTTTTTGCGCGTTCTTACGGCATGGGGAACGGTTCTGTGAAACAAGACAAGATCGAGGAAGCCTTCTTCAGCTATGTCAATGACGTATCCGGCCTCGAAGACGAGAACCGCGCCCTGAAAGAGCACAACGAAACGCTGGAACGCGAACTCGAAAAGTTCCGGCGCGCACCCCTGATCGTCTGCGAGATCCGCGACCTCATCGAAGACAAAGCTATCGTACGCCTGCCTAACGGCAACGAGTTCCTCGTCGAGATCGGCAAGAACTGCGATGCGCTGAAGGCCGGCGACGGAGTGCTCGCCGAGCAGAAGAACCTGACAGTCATCCGCAGAATCCTCACGAACAAGAAGTTCGACGTCGAACGCTTCGTCGTGATCGAGAAACCCACCGTGCCATGGGACGCGGTAGGTGGCCTGCACGAACAGGAACGCGACATCAAGGAAGTGATCGAATTGCCGCTCAAGAAACCCGACCTCTTCCGCCAGGTCGGAATCCAGCCACCGAAAGGGATATTGCTGCATGGCCCTCCGGGAACAGGCAAGACATTGCTCGCGAAAGCGGTCGCGGCGAGCACGAACAGCACGTTCATCGAGGTAGTCGGCTCCGAACTCGTGCAGAAGTTCATCGGAGAAGGCGCCAAGCTCGTGAAGGAGATATTCCAGCTGGCCCGAGAGAAAGCGCCCAGCATAGTCTTCATCGACGAGATCGACGCGATAGCTGCCACGCGCGTGGATGTCGGAACGTCCGGCGAGCGAGAGGTTCAACGCACGTTCATGCAGCTCCTGAGCGAGATCGATGGGTTCGAGCCCCTCGGAAACGTGAAGATAATCGGATGCACGAACCGCAAGGACATCCTAGACACGGCGATGGTGCGCCCAGGACGCCTTGATCGGCTCATCTACGTACCCTTGCCGGACGCGGATGGCCGAAAAGAGATCCTTCGTATCCACACAAGGGACATGAAGCACGACAAGGACATAGACCATGAAGAGATCATCAAGCTCACCGAAGCGTTCTCGGGCGCAGAACTCAAGGCGGTTTGCACCGAAGCGGGCTATTGCGCGATCCGGAATGACCGCGTCAAGATCACGCAACAGGACTTCTTGGACGCGATCAAGAAGGTCAGTGAGGAAGTCCGTCGCGAGAACACGGAATTCAAGGGAATGTTCGGCTAGCGCACACGGAAATCCACGCTGACACGGTACACGTGCGGGCTCTGCTGACCGACCTTGACAATGCGAATGATTGAACACGATCTCTTCAGCCTTTCGCAGACATCGAGCGCGGTGTTCGCGGCGAACTGGAATGCGTCCTCGTGCGCGAACTGGTAGAAATGCACGGTCGCTCCCTTTTTCGCGACCCGTAATGCGGCAGGCAGGAATGCGGACGCGGTCATCGGCAAGGGCATGATGATGCGGTCGAAACGTTCCCGCGTCCTCAAGCACCAACGCTTGGCATCGGCCTCGATCGCCCGCGCGCGGTCCTGTAGCCCATTCAGCGCGATGTTCTCGAGCGCGAAACGGTGCGCCGCAGGGTTCAGCTCGACCCCGACAACCTCCTCTGCCTTTGAGCGCTTCGCGACGACCAGCATGTAAGGCCCGACTCCCGAGAACAGCACCAGCACGCGTTCCCCTGGCTTGACGAGCGACGCTATCCGTAGACGTTCCGAGCTGAGACGCGGCGAAAAGTAGGCGGTGTTCATGTCCACCTTGAGAGCCAGCCCGCTCTCGCGATGGAGCGTCCAGGTCCGTCTCTCGCCCGTCAATACTTTGATGCGCTGGATGCGGTACGGCCCTCGGTGCTGGCCGAGCTTCTTCGCGACGACCCTGAAATATGGATGCTGTTTGCGGAATGCCTGCGCGATCTTCAGTTCGCGCTTCGCGAGTTCTCTAGGGATCTCCAGGATCGCGATATCGCCGATGCTGTCGAAACCCCTCCGTGCACGGATCGCCATCAGAAGAAACTCGCGAGCCCTTGCTGCTGTTTGTGCTCGGCTGTCTTGAACATATCGTTCAACGACTTCTCGACGCGCTCTGCGCTGAAGTCATGTTCGTCCACTAGCAACGACGTGACCGCTTTCGCGTTCGGCATGCTCCATTTGAGTGTGTACTCCTTGTTCACCGCAGGATGCTTGAATAGGTCAAACACCTCCTGCCAGCCGACATCGAACGACGCCGACCACTGAACCGCATCGAAGAGCGTCTTGAAATCGTGCGCGTGCTCGGTGACGAGCTTGAACGCCTTCTTAGGCCCGATGCCCTTTATCCCTCCGATATCGTAATCAGTGCCGACCAACATCGCGAGAGCTATAAGCTGGTCCTGATCGAGCTTGAGAGCTCCGAGAACATTCTTGAGCTCGATAAGCTCGGGCCTGACGTTGATGTAGGCGAGCTGGCCCGGTTTCTTCTTCCTGCCTGTGATCGCGAGGTTGCGCACAAGGCGCGGCGCGCCGAAAACTAGGCTGTCCGCGTCCTGGCTGGCCGCGGCCCATACATCCCCTTGTCTGGCGAGATACGCGGCCTGCGCCTCCCCTTCTCCAGTGCCTTGCACTACGGGCAGCCCGAGCGCTTCGATGAGCTTCACCGCTTCTGCTATCATATCCTTAGTGAGGCGGATGCTACGCGCGGCATATTTGCGCATGCCCTCGACGTCATCTTTTTCGACCGCGACATGATACTTCGCCTCCGCTTCTGTCTTGAGCTCTGCCCGACGCGCCTGTTCGGCCTTCTTGAGCACCGGCGGTTTTCCGTCAAGCACGAAACAGGGCTTGATGCCCATCTGGAGAAGCTTGGTCGTGCGCGAAAAAAGTCCTATGAGATGGCTAGTCACGCGACCCTTGCTGTCTGTGAGCGGCGAGCCGTCCGGCTGCCTGATGGTCGCCAGAAACTGGTACAAAAAAAGGCTGGTGTCGATCGCGAGACGTTTTCCTGAAAGGGCAGTGAGCTCGAGCTCGGTCTTCGGGACCAGCTCGAATATCTTAACACCCATTAAACGACCTTGACAGCAATCGTGATGTCTCCCGAATATTCCTGGCTGACATCCGGGAAATTGCCCTGGTAGTATACGTTCAGGTCGAACTCGTACGTCCCGGGCGGCGGCGTCGAGCCATCCGCGAACGACAGCACCTCGACCACGATCGGCTGGATGCTCTGCTTGTTCACATCCAGAGGAGTGACCGAAAAGTCGTTCCGGGCAAGCCACGACGCGACCTGCGCCGCATCCGCCTCTTCGATAGTGTTACCAGACTGGTCATACGCCCGCTTGAACTGGACGTCCACCAGGAACTTGTCCTTCTGCTGCAAGCGATTGGTGATGCCGACACCGAATGTGTAATGCTCGCCAACTGCCAATTGCGCGAAAGTCTCGCTGAGGAACCACTTGGTCGTGCTGGTCAATCCCTTCTCGACCTTTGCGCGGGTCTCATCGCTCAACGAGTAATCCTCGACAAACGGCGCAGGAGGGGTTGTCACTTCCTCTATCACGGGAGAGGATGGGACGCTCGGACGTGACTGTGTGGGACTCGTGGTCGCAGGAGCGGGCTGGCATGCGACCAGGAACAATGCGATCATCGCGATAATCATTGCGGTTCTCATGGGTTCACCTCAGACGCGTAAATGTCATACCGCGTAAGTCCTTGGCCAACAGCTCCACTCCCTTCTTGCTCAGCTCGCCAGGGGCGAGCAGCATGGCGGGCAGCTTCTTGATTTGGCCTTGGACGAACGCCGCGCTCAGATCCGCGTCGTTAAGCTTCTGTTTGTTTCGTGCCTTGGTGTAGTACACCAAAGCACCGACAGGACTCGGGATCTCGAGAACGAGATCGTAGTCCTGTCGCTTCTTGACCATCGTATGTTCGAGTATTTTAATATTGCTCTTGGCGCAGAATGACTGTAGCTCCTTGAAGAACACGTCTGATAAAGCGGGATCCTCGAGGACGGTCTGCTGCACAGGCGACGCGGGGAGCTGCGCCGGCGTTGGAGGGATTGGTCGCGCCATAGTTTGCTCGACACGGGGTTTCTCTCGCGCGACTCGCGGACGCTGCACACGGACGGGCGCGGACTGTTGGACGTGCACAGGCATCGACTGGACTATCGCAGGAGTAGGTTGGACCTGCTGGACGGGGACCGCCATCTCGGGACCGGGTGGGATGGTCTGTAACGGAGCGGTGAGCGACGCCTTGATGTACGCGGAAGCCTCGGTATCGTTCAGGCCATACCACTTCCAGAATATCTCGGTCACACCCTCATGCGTCACGTTGAGCGGGTGCGCGAAATCCTTGAGGTTCCGGAGCGAGACACGGGTCAGGGCGTCTTGATCCCCATCGCGGACCACTTTCGCAGTCTGCACAAGCTCAAGGGTGCGGCGATCCTTCTCGTTCAGGTTCTGAGCGAAGCTGAGCAGCATACCTTCCTGCCCGGGGGCATAGTACAACGGCGACCCGCCCACTTTAAGGAAGGATATCTTGACCGTCCCCTTGCTCGACATCTCGCTAAGCATGGCGCTCGCCATCAGGATGTTCGTGTGCATCTCCTTCGCGATATGCATCGGAAGCACAGGGCCGCGCGCGCGGATGTAGGATAAGACCTGATCCCGATAGTCGACGCCCATGATTAAACCCGGGCTCGGGCGTTATTTAAAGATTGTTGTGCTCGCGCCCTTCGCGGATCCACGAGACTTCCCAGAAGCTCACACCGTCCTCATGGTCGACCACCGCTATCAATAGACGCTTGTTCACGCTGTGCGCAACGCGGTTCTTGGCAGCGAAATCGTGCCAGGTGAGCGTTTCGCGCTCGCGCACCGGATACACTATCCACCGCGAGTGCCCGTGCTTGCCCCGCTCATAAACGCGGAACTCTGCGCCGAACTTGAGACCCGTCTTGACCCGGTGACCCGCGTCGCGCAATGCGCGGAAAACAACGTAGTGGAGCCAGTCACGCCGGCTTCTTAGAAGCCGGGAATACTCGAGCTTTTTCCCGCGACCGTCCAGCAATGACGAACGCCCTCTCTGCGCGAGGTACGCGGCCTCGAGCGGAGATAACTGGATGCGGTCGTCATCCATGCGCGTCCCGTAGCCCTGCCTGTTCAGCATCCGAGCGGCGTTCGAATTCTCTGTAAGACAACGACCGTGCTGAACCAGCACTCTGATGGCGGAGACCATGCATACATCTGCCGGACATTTGCTTAAAAAGATTACCTTTTTAAAGCGCGAAGAGCCGTCGAAGAGCATGACGAGCATGGAAGTCACGATGCTGGGAACGACAGCGATGGTCCCCACCAAGGACAGGAACCACGCCGCAGTATTCCTACAATACAAGGCAGAAGGCATACTGTTCGACTGCGGTGAAGGCACGCAACGCCAGTTCAAGCTAGCAGGCATCCCGATGACGAAAACCACGCGCGTGCTGCTAACGCATTGGCACGGCGACCACGTATTAGGATTGCCGGGCCTGATACAAAGCCTGGGCGCAATGGAGTACGGCCGCAAGCTGCACATCTATGGCCCGCGCAAGACACAGTTCCACATCGCGAAGATGTTCGAGGCGTTCGTTTTCGACCACCGCATCGAGCTCGAGATCCACGAGATCGAAGGGGGCATCATCCACGATGAAGAGGATTTCTTCATCGAAGCATTGCCGTTGAAGCATAAGGTGCCCTGCCTCGGATACTCGGTCGTGGAGAAAGACAGGCACCGGGTGGAGATGGCGAAGCTGAAGAAGCTCGGCATACCCGAAGGGCCCCATTTGAAAGCGCTGCAAGAAGGACAAGTCATGATATACAAAGACAAAGAGGTCCACCCTGAACAAGTCACTACGCTCGTAAAAGGCAAGAAAGTGGCATACATCACGGACACGCTCGTATGTGACGGCGCGATCCAGCTCGCCAGGAACGCGGACCTGGTCATCTGCGAAAGCTCGTACGCGAAGGAACTCCAGCAGAAGGCTATCGAGCACATGCATCTCTCTGCGCATGACGCGGGATTGATTGCGAGCAGGGCCGGTGCGAAGAAACTCGTCATCACGCACTTCTCAGCGCGCTACAAGAACACGCACGAAGTCGAAGCCGACGCACGCGACGTGTTCGACAACGTCATCGCGGCAAAGGACCTGATGCGCATCAATGTCTGATCATTTGGCGGCGAGCCGCACATCGCTGCCTTTCACGGTTTTCCTGCCCGCGTGCAACGCGAGCGTGATGGCGTGTTTGGAGATCCTCTCGGCCTGATGCTCGAGAATCTCCTTGAGCGCGTCCTTCGCGTCCTCGGCTACGCGCTCGGCGCCGGCTTTCTTGAGCAAGTTCTCCATGGCTGCGCGAGGAAGAAGACGCTTGGACATGCGTTCATGGCTTCGTTTGTTCTTTTTAAGCGTTTCGAACGAAAGACACAAAAAGAGCAGCGCCAGAGGACGGCCAATGAGCCTGAAAAGCAAGGGAATCGGCGCTGAGCGTGAGCTTATCCACCTGTTCTGGGGCACAGGAACCTGGGCCGCGGTGCGCGTGGCTGGCTCGGGGGCCATCAAGTATCCTGTACCCGACGTTCTCGCGGCCAACAACGTGCGCAAGCTCGCCATCGAATGCAAGAGCACTAAAAGCAGGCAGCAACACCTTGATCGCGAACAGGTTGATGGACTCCGTGAATTCGCGGCGAAGTTCGGGACCGAAGCCTGGATTGGCGTGCGCTACGACAACATCGGCTGGCGATTCTTCAGCTTGGAGGACATCAAGGAGACCCCGAAAGGGTACTCCGCGAACTTCAGCCAGAGCGAAGTGAAGGGATTATCGTTCGAGGAGTTGACCGGCAGATTCTGACAAAAAGTTTATATATAGAAAATACTGGTATTTAAAGCTCCATCTGTCTGTTTCGGAGTGAAGACGTGCCAAAAGCCCCAGGAAGACTCATCGATGACGTTGTCAGCCAAGTGGTAGGCGAGGACGTCCTGCCCCTGGTTAAGGTCCTTAAGAACAAGAAGAACGTCTCCGAATTCAAGCTTGCCAGCAGCATCAGACGAGAGATCAACCTGACGCGCAACATGCTCTACAGGCTCTACGACCACAACCTTGTGAGCTTCAACCGCAAAAAAGACAAGAAGAAGGGTTGGTACATATATTACTGGACATTCAACCTCAAACGCGTTAAATATCTCACCGAAGACCTCAAGAAGAAGCGCTTCGAGCGATTACAGGAACGATTGGACCGTGAGGAGAGCACACAATTTTTCTCCTGCCCTACGAACTGCATCAGGTTGAGCTTCGAACAATCGACCGACTTCGAATACAAATGCCCGGAATGCGGACAGCTCCTCCAGCAAGAGGATAACCGCAAGAAGATCGAGGACATCAGGAAGGAACTGCTGGGCCTGCAAAAAGACCTCAAGAAGAAAGTCAGTGGATGAACATCCAAGGATAATTCTGGCCCACTTCTTCCAAAAAGTGAGCATGCGGATGCACGCCGAACTCCGAGATTATTCCGGTCACTAGCGCAGGGTCGATGTGCTCGAATATCGCTTGATACACATTCCGGACAAACGGGTTGGGCACAGACCCAGAAAGCTTGTGCATATGCGTACCGGCTTGCGGATCATACTGCAAACCCTGCGCAAGGACATATACGGGCAGCGCACGGTTGTGAGCGAGTTCTGCGAGCAGCTCTGACCCGGCCGGTGCCACGATCGAATCGGACGCGACCACATCGCAGGAAAGAATGATGAGGTCGGCATCTTGAAGGGCCGCGCGCGCAGCGACATCGGGGTACCACACTGCGCGGTTGCCGAGCGCGGAAACGAGCGCATGACCAGGATTGCCAGGACCCCCCGCGAGGACGTTGACGCGTCTCGCCGAACGAAGCGCACGCCTGAGAATAACCCCGTCCCCGAGCGTAACGGCGCAGACGCCGCGCGTCTTCGAGGCACCCACATACGCCATACGCTCAAGGGATGCTGCCAGAACCACTTTTGCGCGCTGGATCCTCCCTAGCACGTGCTCATGGAGCGTCTTGAACGATCCCATAGGGAGCTCAGCCGCGAGATAGCTCAGAACGTTCCTCGTGATTGGGTCATATTGCGCACGCAGTGCCTGATGGATGCGCTGCTTGATACGGGCACGAAGGACCGCTTCAGAAGAACCGCGCCCGCTGTGGACCAACCGGTCGATGCCGCGGAGCGCGTCCAGGACGAACTGCATGCTCAACGCTTGCGGCCGAGTGTGCGTTCGATCTTGGTCTCTTCCTTGACGATCCTGTGCGCGATGCCGTCCAGGTGTTCCTCGATACGGGCCACGCGGCGTTCCATCAAGACCAGGACGCGGAGCGAATACACGATGGCGGCGAGCGTGCCGACAATGATCGCCAGTGTAATTCGGAGAAGGACTTCTTCTGCCATATGTTCACCTCTTCGAACTATTAAGACGAAGCGGGATATAAAAAGGTTTTGGAACGCTTACTTCGCGTTCTGCCAGAGCGCGTCGAACATGCCCTCAAGGCTCTTCGCGAAGAAACCTGTGTTGAGCCAGACACCAAAATCGTAGTTGGAGTGAGTCTCCTTGTCATCCAGCGGCATGAGCACGACATGCTTGCTATCGATGATACAGAACCGGCCACGCACGTTGTCGACGTGCTTGACTTGACCGAACTGACCCAGTTGCTTGACCGCGCCCTGGGTCTCCTTCCCAAACGGAGCCGCGATGCGGATCTTGGCGCCCTTGTCCTTTGCTTTCTGGAGCGCGTTGCGCAATTCGTCCGCCTTGCGGACGAGGCCCGTCTCGGTGGTGAGGATTGTGACGCTCTTTTCGGCACTCTTGATGAGGCTGTGCAAATGATCGATAAGATTGCTACGGCCTTTGATTGCGCCGGTAAGGTCGGCGGGTTCTACAAGATCGACTCCTTGTTTGTATAGCAGATCGAGCTCGCCGAGCACTTCGCTGCCACGTAGACTCTCCAGCGACTTTGTCTGGCGTTGCGCCTCCTCGGCTGTTCGCTTCTTGATGCGCTCGATCACTTCAGCAGGCGGAACCGCGATGTATTTGATGGGCTTGCCGAGTTTCATTATGATGAATCCCTTCTTTTCAAGGCTTTCAAGGACATCATAGCTTCGAGAACGTGGAACACTGGCGATGTCAGACAACTCACCGGCAGTAGAAACGCCACGAGACAACAGAGCTGTCCAAAGTTTGGCTTCGTAACTGTTCAGACCGAAATCTTTGAGCTTGCCCAGGAATTCCTTTTGAACGATCATCGTGTGTGCCTCGCTTGTGTGTTCTGTCCCCTTTGCGAGCTCTTTTATTCAATGAAGAGAGATATACCCCTATTTAAAGCTTTCCGTTTTTGCTACTCTTCAATAGCAACAATTTATCCTCGCACTCTGTCTCCTACACTTCGCATGGAGCCGATCTTCATCTGCAATTCTTAAGTCTCTGTGCCAGTTTTGCGTTTGGAGTTAATTGAGTCATGATTAATTTAGATTTTTAAATATGTATTTTGAAAAATAATTATTGCAATGCATCATTATTTCACTCCTTTATTA
>JACQNC010000003.1 GCA_016203225.1 Candidatus Woesearchaeota archaeon
CCATATAAATAAGTTAGCGGGAGAGTCTCATCTTCAAAGATAGAAGAAACGTCAATAATTCCAATAATGAAATTAATAACACAGGATACTATTAAAGTGAATATAAAGAAAGACAGCCAACCTTCAACACCCCTGATTTCCTCTTTTGAGTCTTTAGTTGCCATTTTAATCTCTCCTCTCCTTATAACCTAATTCCTTTAAAGCTTCATAAAATATAGCAGTCGGACTATATTCCTTTTCTCGTAACCAGTTCTTTATATCGGGAGAAACGCGGATTGTAAGGTGGACTGATCTCCTGTGCATTCTGGGAGTAGACTTGACTTTGTGAGGATCCATTTGTATCACTTCCGTATATACACTTGTAAATACTAATTTATTTATAAATTTATCTGAAAAAATAAAAAAATGCAGGCTCGTTACCCTGCTTTTTGAGTACCGCGCCCTAAGTTTTCTCCTTAGGAAGCGCAGCCGTACTAAGCTGCAATAACGCCTTCTCTTCCGTCGCTATTCAGTCACTTCACTGCCTCGGGACATAATAACGGATTTCAGAAAAAGCGTTATTGCTACTGCTTAGTAACGAAACATTTATATACGGGAAAAACCTTAGCAGCGCATGCCGCTTGAAGACCGCCTTGAAGGCGTCCAGACCAATACAGCAAACCTCCTTCGCGCATTGACTGCGCTCCCTCCTGGCGGGGAACCGAAGTACCTCAAATACCACCTGACCGGCGCCATCGTGAAAGGTTGCGCGAACAGAGGAATCACCCTAGGAAAGGGTTTCGAGGCAAAGCTTGACCAGCTCACAAAGGAACCGCTGAAAGTCGTCTACTACGGAATGACCCGTGCGAACCGGGTCCCTGCCGATGTCATCAACCTTCTGGAGGACTGGGAGAAAGTGTACTTCTTCGCCGGCATCGACCGCGACCTCGCGCTACCCGCGACATTGGACGCGCGACAGATCGTGGCGACCACGGTGACGCACGGCATCCAGAACCTGTGCATCAGGCACAACACGTTCAAGACGAGAGCACCCTCCTACCACCATCGCGAATATGTCACGAAACCGACCGTGCCGTTCGCATCCGAGATAGGCACCGCGTGCCGCGCCATCCTCCAAGAGCCCGCGAGACAGACCCGCGCCCAACAGGACTACCTGGCATTCCTCCTTGAGAAAGGAACGCTCACAGATGGCGAAGAGGACTCTTTGAGCTGCATGATCGACCGCCAATCCGAACAGGGACGCAAAGACCTTATCGAGAGATACGGCCCTGCGAAGTTCGGAATGTACGCACTACCTCCTGAAGCACTGACACAACATTTATAATGCGACAATCACGACATCCGCCTTGAAAGAGGCAGCATGGCGTCCGCGATAACTCTCACCATCATCTTCCTGGTAATCTCCGTCATCCTGGGATTCCTCGCCGCGAGGAAGGTCTTCCGCATCGCGAACACCGTCTTCACGATAGTCGCTTTCGGATTGACGCTCGCGAGCCTCGCGCTCTACCTCGACGCGCAGAACGTCCAGGAGCGCATGATGGGCGACAAGCTCTTCGTGCTAGACGACGACGGACTCAAAGCCGCGTTCATATACCGCGACCAGCCGACGCCCGTGCTGCTCTCCGACATCAGCGCAGAACGTGACGCATACTCCTCAGACGACCTGGACAACGTGTTACGCGGCAGAGGCATCCTCTTCATCGCGACGCCAGAGACATTCGCCAGCGTGACCCAGGTCACCATCGAGAAGACGACATTCGAGACTTCATTCGTGCTCGAAGCGTTGAAACAAGCAGACCCGCGCCAAGCTTACGCCGCGAAGGTGCGCGAGACAGCGAACGTCCCGATAGGGCAGGAAGTCAAGCTACCCGACGTCTCGGCAGAGGAATTCAAGGGCCTGCTGTTCGCGTCTCTCATCAACGCATACCTTGGCCAGACGACGATAACCGACGCGATCCGCGCAGGGGCACTCCGCGCCCATCCTTCAGGTTTCACTTTCTGGGCCATCAAGAACCTGCCAAAAGGGCTGCTGAAATTCGTCATCTCCGACGAGGTGGACTGATGCTTGAACAGTTCAAGTTCTGGAAACGCAAGGACGAGCTTCCGCCAGGAGAACTGCAGCCGTATCCCACGGGCATGGAACAGACGCCCTTGCAGCCGATACCATCGCTCGAACCAGCAGGCCCTTCGCAGGACGCCAATTTCCAGCAGATGGCGCAGCTCACTTCAAAGACCGGAGAGAAGGACCTCGAGCTCATCGCGGCCAAACTCGACGTGCTGAAGGCACAGCTCGACAACGTCATGCAGCGCCTCGACCATCTCGAGCGAACCCTCCAGGAATCGAAGGTAAGATGGTGAAGCGTTCTTTCCTGTTCTGGCAGCTCGCTCTCGCCGTGCTATTGATCGACCAACTCACGAAATGGGCGGTCGTGGCGACGATGCAGGTCAGTCAGAGCGTCACGGTCATCCCGAAGGTGTTCTCGCTCACGTCCATCCGGAACACGGGTGCAGGATTCGGGATATTGCAGGACCAGAACGCGTTCCTGATCATAGTCGCCTTGGCCGCGATCGTCATCATCATCGCGTCCCTGCGCAAGATCCTGGAAGAGCACCACACAACGCTGTTCTCTGCGCTGATCCTCGGCGGCGCCGCAGGGAACCTCATCGACCGCATCGTCTACAAATCAGTTGTCGACTTCTTCGACTTCCACATCTGGCCCGCGTTCAACATCGCTGACGCGGCATTGACGATCGGCGTGCTGGGATTGATTTGGCTGGCGCTGATCGAGAAGAAGAAGTCTTAACGGCGCTTCTTGCGCGAAGTCCTCGGCTTGCGCGTCTTCCTTGCGGATCTCGGTGCAGGCTTCGGCACCGGCATGATGTTCTCGAGCTGCATCGGTTCACCATACGGTCGGACGTCGGACACTGCAGAGCGCGTCGCGCAATACAGGAGTCCGAGAGTCATCCAGCCCAAAAGCAAGGCATATTCAAGGAACGCCTCGCGGATGACCCAGTAGACGAGCGTGCTGTCCGCTATGCTCGCCGCGAAGAAGAGCGTCCCGAGTCCCGCGGTCCAGGAGGCGCCTGAAGCTGTGGCGAATACCATGATCAACCCGATGACGGCGAGCGCGAATATCACCGCGAGCCCGAGCAGGATGTTGGCATCGAGCAACTGCTCCTGCCACAACAGGCCGAGCAGCGTGACCGCGACAAGAACGACTGCAGCACTGACATTCCTCATATTGATACCCCCTTCTTGACGGCAACGTGGCGCTCTTAAATAGTTTTCTATTCTCGAGTGGCGACAAAAGCAGGTATGCGTCTGTCTACGCGTCCCGGGTTTTCTTACCCAGGCAGGTTTGACGTTCTTTCTTTACCAGAATCGATAGAAACGCGACAATCGTGGCAAAACTCATCACGCAGGGGAATGCTTACGATTTTCTAGAATTCGCTGACGTTCTCGAGCGCCTTCAAGAGACCCCTCTTGCGCAGGACTTCAGCCTGGTGAGGGCGGTACTTGAACACGACATCTCCCTTCGCGTCGCCGCCGAGCTCCCACGGCTCGATCAAAAGGACATCGCCGTCGCGCACCCACAACGAACGCTTCAGCCTGCCCGGGATGCGGCAGATACGCGTCTTGCCATCCAGGCATCGGACACGCAAGTGGCTGCCGCCCAGGCGCTGCTCGCACACGCCAAGGACCTGGCCCTCGCGCGGCATAGGCGTGCGGCGGACCTCTTCCTGCATCTGCAGCTGCTTCGCCTCTGCCTGTTCTTTTGGCGTCAAACCCATACTCGAGACATTCAAGGGTCGCTTTATAAGGGTTGCGATGGAGTTGATTCTGGAATAGCTGAAATGCACCATCGCAAAGCATTTATTGCCCTGCCGTTCCCGCCAGATCGGGGTGTTCGTATGGATTATGGAATTCGACTCGCAGAAATCGCGCTGAAGATCCGCGCAATCAAGTTGAGCCCGGACAAACCGTTCAAGTGGGCGTCGGGATTCTTCATGCCCATCTACAATGACAACCGTCTTCTGTTGTCCGACGCCGACTATCGGCGACTCGTCTCGGCAGGTTTCTCTGAACTCTTACACAGGAACAAGATCCATGCCGACATCATAGGGGGTACATCGACCGCAGGAATCTCGCCAGGCACCACGCTCGCGGACCGGTGCGGACTCCCGTTCATCTACATCCGCGACAAGCCGAAGGACCACGGACTGCGCAACCAGATAGAGGGAATCGATGCCGAATCCTCGCTTGACGGAAAAGTGGTCATTATCGTGGAAGACCTCATCTCGACGGGCGGCAGTTCGCTCAAGGCCGTGCAAGCGACGCGGAACGCCGGCGGCAAAGTCGGCCATATGCTTTCCATCTTCAATTACGGGTTGGATGAGGCAACCAAGCAGTTCGTGGACGCGGAATGCGCCGTCCACTCCCTCTTGACCTATGATGTCCTGCTCGGCGTCGCGAAGAAACACGGCTACGCAAGCGCAGCCCAGCTCAAGATGCTGGAAGAATGGCGCAAGGACCCGTTCGGTTGGGGCGCCAAACACGGGTTCCCGAAAGGCGAACAGAAATCGTTCTCCCAGAAATGGCGCGAGGCCGTCGAGCGCAAGAACTCCATCCTGTGCGCAGGCCTCGACCCGGCAGAATACGGCCAACGGCCCGACACGTCCCTGCCGCATGGCGCGGACAAGCTCAAATGGTGCCTTGATTTCGTCGACGCGGTCGCGCCATTCTCGGCGGCGGTCAAGCCTAACAGGAACTACATCAAGGACCTGTCACGCGATGAGACCACCGAACTGGTCAGCAGGATCCACAAGCACGGGATGGTCGCGATCGACGACAGCAAACTCGCGGACATCGGCGAGACGAACGAGAGCGGATTCTACCACGCAGCGGGCGAAGGGTTCGACGCCGTGACGTTCGCGCCGTTCGCTGGCAACACCGCCGAGGCGGTCGCGCAGGCGCACGGCAAAGGACTCGGACTCATCCCGTTGGTGCTCATGTCCAACCCCCAGTTCGAGGTCATGAAGAACGCCCGTATCCGCGGTCTGCGTGGATTCGAGTACTTCGCGTTCCAAGTTGCGGAATATGGCGCTGATGCCATCGTCATCGGCGCACCAAGCCCCACGAACCACGTCAAGGACGAGGAAGTGCGTCGCGTGCGCGAGATCGTGGGCGACTGCACGGTCCTGATGCCCGGCGTCGGCGCGCAAGGCGGCGATGCGAAGTACATCCTGGATGTATTCGGTGGAAGGAACGTGATCGCGAACGTCGGCAGGGCCATCATGTACGCGCGGAATCCCGCGAAGGAAGCCGCCAAGTATCAGGGGATGCTGAACGCGTTGCGGAAGTGAACCACATACCTTTTTATATTCCCTTCTTTTGAAGGAGCGCATGCCGAAAAGAGGTAGTGATGAGCGACCTTCTGTGCTCAGGACCATCCTGACCATAATCGGTATACTGTCAGGGCTGCTGTCCTTGCTGTTCTTCGGATTCCTTTTCTTCACGATATTCTCCGCGTTCTCGGAACCCACGACGTTCGCGGAAGGGAATGTCGCCGTGATCCCGATCATGGGCGTGATTTTGCCCGAGGCCGATGGCGGCGCGTTCTCGGAGGGCAGCGTCGCGAGCAGGGATATCGTGGACTGGATCGAGGAAGCCGAGGCCGACGATTCCATCCAGGCAGTCATATTCGATATCGACAGCCCCGGAGGCACACCCGTCGCGAGCGAGGAGATAATGATGGCGATCCGAGACATGGATAAACCGTCCGTCGCGTTGATCCGCGAGATCGGCGCGTCCGGCGCGTACTGGGCGGCGTCGGCCGCAGACAGCATCTTCGCGAGCAGGATCAGCTCCGTGGGCAGCATCGGAGTGCTCGCCAGCTACATCGAGTTCGCCGGCACGCTCGAACGCTACAACGCGACGTACCGCTCGCTTACCGCGGGCGAGTTCAAGGACACCGGCACCCCGTTCAAGCGCCTAACCCCCGCGGAAGAGCGCATGTTCCAGGAACAGCTCGACGAGATCCACGCCTACTTCATCCAATCCGTGGCCGAGAACCGCGGTCTGCCCGAGGAGAAAGTCCGCCAGCTGGCGAACGGCTGGGTCTACACCGGCCAGGAAGCGTTAGAGTTCGGCCTCATCGACAGGATAGGCAGCGATAGCGACGTCATCGCGCACCTGCAAGAGCGGCTGAACGCCACCGTCGAGCTCGTGGAGTTCCGGGCGCCGCTCACGTTCTTCGATGAGATCCTCGGCGTGTTCCGCGAGTCGGCGTTCTTCGTCGGCAAAGGCATCGGAACGGCGTTGACGACTCCGCGGCTCGAGCAACGAGTCCGCATCACCACATGAAACGCATCCTTCTGTTGTTCGGTCTGCTGTTACTGGCGGGCTGCGCGCGCCACGTAGTCACTTTCGAGAACGCGCAAGGGAGTGCTGAGATCGAGGTCGAGATCGCGGACAGCGACGAGGAATTGCAGCGCGGACTGATGTTCCGCGACACTCTATCGTCCGACGCGGGGATGCTGTTCGTTTTCCCGGACCTCAAACAGCGCACGTTCTGGATGAAGAACGTCCGCATCCCGCTGGACATGATCTTCGTCGACTCCAACAACAACGTGAACGAGGTCAAGGCGAACCTGCCCCCGTGCAAGCAGGAACCATGCCTGGTCTACCCTAGCGAATACCCTGCGCAGTACGTGGTCGAGGTCAACGCAGGATTCGCGGCAGCGCACAACATCGGGCGCGGGACGAAGATGGCGTATTCGTTCGGCTGAGCGCGAAGCTCAGTTCTTGTGAAGTTCATAAGCCACGCGGGCTCTTCACTCAGGAATCCTCTTAATCGCATATGTTAAAATCGATCGTGTTCAAGTTCTAAAAAGAAGCAATCATCTCTTTTTCATCAATGATTTCAAGATGTGGTAGATGACCATCCCCGAAATTCCGCCGATCAATATACCCACAATAGAAAACAAGATGAACATAACCGGTATGAGCGCAATAATTCCTAAACCCACCTTTCCAGCATTTGTGGGAAACCATATCTTGAGAAGATAAATGGTGGAAATAATCACGCCCACGATCGCTCCACCAAGTCCCGCCAATAAGTTCTCACCGATCTTTTTAAGTGCTTGTCCGAACCCCATATTCCATAAGTTTATTGTGGAAATCATATAAACATATCGAGAGCGATACGTCCCATCTAGCACTGCGCGCAGCGACTTCGCAGAAGTTCGCGATAGAAAGGCAAACTCAATCAGTCTTCATCCCTTTCTTCGACATCCAGATCGGGATCTCGTAGCCGCCTTCTATCTTCGGGAACTTGACCACTCCTTCTTCCACAAGATCATTGATGTTGACTACGCCTGCCTTCTCGTCCGCGATCCTCGGGCAGGCCGTGTTGACCCAACAGTCGATGAACGGGAAGTTCTCCAATTCCGAGAAGTTGAGCGTGTCCGAGACGAAAACGAAATAGTTCTTGTCTTTGGTTTTCTTCAGCTCGATCGCGCGCTTGAAGTTCTTCTGACCGATCTTCATCGAGACGATGATGCCGACGTTCTTTGCGTTCAGGAATTTCAGGATGCTCCCCTTGCGGCGCTTGAGATACGCTTCGATGGTCTTCTGGCTCAGAAGCCCGAATTCCTTCGTGGCAGGATTGAAAACATACGTTGGCTTCTTCGTCCGCGTCGCGACCTGTATGGGATGAAACTCTCCCGAGCCCACGAAGAGGAAGCAATCGATCTTGTGCTGGATGTTCTCGGCGTTGTAGCTGTTGCAGCCAAGCACCTGGCCCGCGACGATGCTATCGGGCAATTGTGCTTGCACCTTCTTGATCGCGTGCAGAAGCTGGATCGACGTGACGATGCCGACCTTCTTGCCCTTGAGACCATCGACCGCCTCTTTCGAGAGCGTCGGATCCTCATCTGATTTGGCATGGATGAAGAGGGTCTGCATGACGGATTCGCCTAGAATGGGCTTTAAAAAGGTTGCTTAGAATTCAATCACGAGTTTCTTGACATCCGGGTGGATGTATGCGTCACGGCCTTCCTTGATCTTGAGGTGCTCTGCGAGTTCTTTCGGGATCCTCACGGCCAACGAGTTTCCGGTGCGCGTGATCTTCGTCTTCCTACCAAGTCCCCAGATGCCCTTGGCTTTCGCCGCTGCCTCAATCGCGCTCACCACAGATTCCCCCAGGAAAAGTTCACCGCAATGAGTGCACTTTTCTCCTGAAAACAAGCCCAAATCAACTCCGAAGTAGACCTGATGCTCGCGCGCGGGCTTCAGTGTTCCTTTATCGCAAACAGGGCATTTCATGGGTACGGTTGGACGGTGATGATGTAATGCTCATTGTCGATTATCCTATAGACGACACTGAAATAAGCGAACACCGCGACATACTTGTCGGGAGCTTGCTTGAATGTGCTTCCGCGACGGATGGCGCGCTTGACCTCCTCGAGGCAGATGCCCCTCGCGACCATCTGTTCCGCAGCATGCGCGGTGAAGCGGACCTTCACTCTCGCGCCTCCTTGTAAGTACATGTACTACTTAATAGTTTCCATCGCATACAGGGAATGCACGCGACATTTTTTAAGTGCGTTGCGCAGAAAAAAGCGGAAGGCTTCCGAACATTTCGGAAGAATCACGGAAAAAGACGGAAGTATTCCGGGATCAGAGTCCGAACGCTTCGGTCAATTCCTTGACCTTCTTGTATTCCTCTAAGAATTTCAGGCCTTGATCCGTGATCATGTACATGCTGCGTTCGTCCTCGTTGACCTCTGCCATCATCAACCCCTTCTGCTGGAGGTCCTCGACATAGCCCTTCATGCGCTTGTGCGAGAGGTTGGATTTGTACAGAAGATGAGTCGGCTTTATCCTTCCACCCTTGTCCTGGATGGACTTCAGGATGTCGTACACGATCTCCAGATGACTGCGTCTATCCGCCATAACTCACTTCGTGTACACCCTTACTATCATGCTGAGAAGGATCACGTAGGCGACGAGCCTGAACAGGTACGCTCCCACGACGAGCGGACGGTACCAGTCCGCCGCGATGAACGCGATGAACTCCAGCACCATGAGCGCGAACGCGATGAACGTGAGCAACGTCGCAGAGCTACGCCGCGCGAGATAGTTGTCACGATACTGCCATGCGATGAACGAAAGCAGCGCGAGGGACACGAGATAGAACACGAGCGCGGACACACCGAAAGCGGAAGCCGCGAAAAGTATCATGAAGATGCTCAACAGGAAGACCAGTCTCTTGTTCGTGATGCGCATGCTGAGCGCGAGCAGGATGACGTAGGCGAACAGCACGAAGAGGAAATACACGAACCGTCCCATGCTGAATATGTCCTCGATCGTGTCCTTTGCCTGCGTGATATCTGTCCCTATCGCCACTCCCGAGACCTGCCCGAGCACGACGCCTGTCGTGATGGCGCGCGCGATGAAAGAGAGCGTGATGAGCAGGAATGCCAGGCTGAAGTAGAAATACTTGGATTCGCGCGTGAGCTTGAACGCCTTGTAGCCTACGATGGTGATCAGGACAGCGGCGAGTATGCTGAACACTTCCAGGATTATATCGATGCCGTGGAACCACAGCGGACTATAGACAAGTGTGACTGCCATCCAACCACCTAGTAGTCACCGACCAATGAAGCCCTTTATAAGCTTTGCGAATGTCTTGGCTGGATTCCTCCTGCAGAAGGCATTAATAAACGGTCCGGTACGGTAGAGACATCAAATCGGAGGTGATATCCAATCGCAAAAGTCCGACGCCAAGACGCAATCGTAGCGAACCAGCATGACCCGGAATGGCGGGAGGTATTCGGAGATGCCATCGCGGAAGATGACTGGGTTGTTGGCGGCTGATACTCACGACACACATCTTACCTCAGACATGGAGGTGAGGCACTCCACTCCAGGGCGGAAACGCCCGGAGTTATGATCACAACTCCTCCTTTGGGCTTTTTATTTTTTTCATTTCCGAAACTTTCTTATTGACTAACCGCAAACAATGAACGCATGAACTTCCTGGTTCGCTGGATGGCAGGACTGTTGATCCCCGTGATCGTCCTCGGTGCGGCAGGCTACTACTTCATCAAGGATCTCGACCGCGCGAGCCTGGAACGGTTCGAGCTTGACGGCATCTCCGGGGTCACGACGAACTCGTTCACGTTCTCGGGAAACCTGGTCGTGAAGAACCCCAGCAAAGCGCCCATCCCGATACAGACCATCACGTACGATGTGATCCTCCAGGAGACCGGCGAGACTATCTCCTCAGGGACGTTGCCGTCGTTCTTGCTTTCTCCCGGCTCGAACACGATCCCGTTCGAGCAGCGTGTGAACTGGGTGCCGACAGCGACCCTTGCGGCGCAGCTCGTGACAGAAGACCACGTCTACGCGGTCGTGCAGGGCAGGATCAGGATCGATCTGCCTCAGATCGACCAGTACGAGATCCCATTCAAGAAGACTGTCGACATCAAGCAGTACATCCTCCCGTTCGCGAAAGCGCCCTTACCGCTTGAGACGCTATCTGACGAAGTCGATACAGTCACGCCTGCATCTGACAAGGGCATCCTGCCCGATGTGCCGTTGGACGTCCTTCCTTAGCGTCCGCGCAACGCTCTCCAGAGCCTTGAGAAGAATCCCTCTTCCGTCGGCGGCGAAGTCGCGAGTTCTTCGGCGGGCGTGCAGGACGCAGGTGGCGCGATAGAGCACGAATTGAACGTGTTGCCGTCGTCGCACGCGAAGATGAGACAGTTCCCATCCTGCGAGCGCCGGCATTCCACGCCCGCGGCCTTCACGCACTTGATAGTCGTGCAGCCATCGCCTCCGACGAATGTCTGGGCAGTGAGGCCCTGCTTCTGGCAGAATGAGATGTCGTTCTGGAGGCGAGAATCGTCGCATTGCGCTTCCAGGCAGCGGATATACACGCAGTTGCCTTGGTCAGTGAAAGTTTCAGCGGCTCGGCCGAGCTCCTCGCAGCGCACGCGCGCGTTGTCGACCTCCTGCTGCGTCTGACAACGCAGGTCGGTGCAGCGCACGTATTCGCAATCGCGGGTGTCGATGTCGTAGATGGCCCGCAGTCCGCGATCGCGGCACGTCTGGACATCCTTATCGAGCTCCTGGCGCGAGGGACAGATGACCTCCACTTCGACGCAACGAACCGCACGGCAGCCCCGCGAGTCGGGATAATACGTGTAGTCATGTCCTTGCGCCCGGCACTCGCGCGCCTGGTCCTCCAGTTCACTGTCCGGAGTGCACTGATATGTAGTCTGGGCAAGAACCGTAGGGAGAACCAGGAGCAAGACCGCGAACAATGAAAGTTGACGCATAACGACACCTCGTTTTGTTCCTACTTGACTTATGAACTTTATAAAGTTTCCTGGAAGAAACCTATTTATACAGGAAGACGCTGGAACTCGTGAAAGAGGTGTCCGTATGAGAAAGCTCAGCATCCTGTTTGTCGTGTTACTTCTCGTGATTCCTGCAGTACTCAGCCAGAACGATACAACCGCGTGTCCTTCCCGGGAGGAATTGGACAGCCACACCGAAAAATGCAAGGACGAGGGGCTCGAATCCTATAACTACACTGGTGCGGATAACTGCGCCTATGTCGCGTGCGACAACGTCGGCGCGCCTACGGGCTGCCCAAACGAGGAATTCCTGCAAGACCAGGCGGATAAGTGCAAGGCCCGCGGGCTCGACTGGGAATACACGAAGGACGAGGACGATTGCCTGCTCGTGCAGTGCAAGTCACCGCGTTGCCCGCCGGCAGAAGAGACAGATTCCGCTGTGAAGGAATGCCAAGAAAAGGGTTGGGTGCCAGCGACTTACTCTGATGATTTCGGCTGCAAGCGCGTCAAGTGCGAACAGCAATGCCCCGCGGACGACACGCGCGACGCGGCCATCAAGCGCTGCGAAGCGGAAGGGATGTCCTACCAGACCGGCGTCGACGACCAAGGATGCAAGGTCATCAAGTGCACCGAACGCGAATGCCCTGAGAAGGATTTCGTGGCTGAAGTCGAGGAATGCAAACGCCTCGGCCAACGGTACGAGACATACGAGGACGATCACGATTGCAAGCGCGTGCGCTGCATCGCGCCCGAAGAGGCCACGTGCAAGAAAACTGTCACCGACGACTGCGTGCAGGTCTCATGCAGCGACGGATACTACTACGATTCATGCAAGTTCCAGTGCGAGAAGCGCGAGGCCGAGTGCAAGGTCGAGAAGACCGACGACGGTTGCGTCATAAAGCACTGCGCCGACGGCTCGGAGTCGAAGCACTGCCGCGATGACGAAGGCTGCACCGCGTCGAAGGACGACGATGGCTGCGAAGTCATCGAATGCAATGACGGCCGGAAGGCTCGCAACTGCCCTGGCGATGCGAAACTCGATTGCGAGACGAAAACAGAAGGCGACTGCGAGGTCACGACCTGCGCGGACGGCACCGAAATCACGATCTGTCCTGGTGAGGGAGAGGTGACCCCCGGCTTCTTCGGCGGGCTCGGGAACTTCTTCCGCAGACTGTTCGGAGGATAGTCACTGGACAATAGCGCGTCATCCTTTTATAGCGGACGCGTTGTGCCGCGAGCATGCTTCGCCAGAGTTTCATCTTCCTACCGGGAGTGGGAGAACACAGGGAGCGCCAGCTATGGCAACGCGTGGCAGACTGGAACTCGTTCCTTGACGCAAAAAGATTGCCGGGATTCTCTGAACGTATAAAGCACGGCCATGACCAGACCATCCTCCGCCTCAAGGACGCGATCTACGCGGACGACACGGCAGCACTCGCGAACGCGTTCCCTTCTGTCGAACACTGGAGGATGTATCCGGATTACCGCGACGAGGCTGCGTTCCTCGACATCGAGACCGGTCCGGCGGGAGACGTGAGCATGGTCGGCGTGTTCGACGGCCGCGAGACGAAGACGTTCGTGCAAGGAGTCAATCTTGACAGACAGACGCTGCTCGACGAATTGCAGCGATACAAACTACTCGTGACCTTCAACGGCAAAAGTTTCGACGTGCCTGTGCTGAAGCGATGGTTCAGGCTACCTTTCACGATGCCGCACGTGGATCTGCGGCACGTGTGCGCATCTATCGGGTTGACCGGCGGTTTGAAGACCATCGAGAAGACCATGGACATCAAGCGTCCTGAGAGCATCAAGCACGTGACAGGACAAGACGCCGCCGAGCTGTGGCGTTGCTGGAAGGCGACGCGCGACAAGGACTTCTTCGACATGCTCGTGACGTACAACGAGGAGGACTGCGTCAATCTGAAGACAATCGCGGACAGGGTTGTGCCGCAGCTTTGGAATTCCGTCCGAAGAAAGGATGTTGTCGTCGGAAAGTTTCCGGAAAACTCACCACAGCACACATAAAGAATTCTTACGTCATGAAGGGCATGGCAAAAAAGAAGTCAGCGGAGAAATGCCCTGTGGACGCGATGATGGAGCACATCTCGAAAGATGCGGTAGTGAAGAAAGTGGAGCTTAAGATGTCTCCTGAAGAATCCAAGGTGTTTTATCGCTGGTTCAAGTTCATCGGCACGAAACGGATAACTCATGGATGAACCAACCATTTCATTCGGGCTTTCGTTTCATCTTTCTCCCGGAGAAGACGGACTCAAGAAGCGGGTGAAATTCATCAATGAAGGAGTGCCGCGTGAAGTGGTCTTGACGCTCATCCGCAGCTGGCTCAGGCACGAGAACGATGACTATCAGAAATCATTCGATGCGTCATTCAACGACTAATGCAAATATTTTTAATCCCCTCTTTTCTCCCATGATACAACATGCAGGGCAAGGCTAAGGCAAGGACGCAACGCAAGAAGGGTCTTGCGCTCGCAGGATTCCTGTTCGGCATCCTGGGGCTTCTCGGCTTCTGGATACCGATCCTTGGCACCCTGCTTACGCTCTTCGCGGTCATCCTTTCGAAGATGGCATTGAGCTGCATCAAACAGTGCCCCGGCGTCTACGGCGGCCAAGCGCTCGCGGTCGCGGGATTCTTCCTGGGCCTGATCTTCCTGATCGCCAGCATACTGATGTTCATAGTGGTCGCAGGCATCTTCATGCTCGGATTCATAACAGGGAAATTATTGGTGTTCTAGAGAGAAATACATCCTTCTGTTATTCTTCCCCTTGTTCTCCAACGAAATGACCTTGATCGTGCCGATCTCGTTCGCGTCCTTGACGTGCGTGCCGCCGTCGGCCTGTTCGTCTATGTCGCCTATCTTCACGATGCGGAGTTCGGCTATCGAAGGCGGCAAGGCTCCGGCGAGCTTCACGAGGTGAGGGACCGCCATCGCGGCTTCGCGCTTCATCGAAGATATCGTGACAGGCGCGCCCTTTGCGATGGATGCGTTCGCCTCCGCGACGTAGCGCTCTATGGCAGCCTTGTCGAACTGGTCGAGATTGAAGTCGATCCGCGACCTCTCGACATCGAGTTGGTTGCCCGTTATCAACGCGCCGGTATGCTTGTTGATTATGGCGCAAAGGATGTGCGCAGCCGTGTGCATGCGCATTAGTTTGTAGCGTCTTTCCCAGTCGATGCTGCACAGCACCTCGTCGCCGACGGCAAGACCGCCTTGGTCGACCTCATGGACCATCTGACCGTTCTCTTTCTTGACGAGCGTGACCGCGAATTCCTTGCCGTCGCTCTCGCGCACGAGCGCGCCGGTGTCGGTCGGCTGGCCGCCGCCGCTCGGATAGAATACCGTGTCGGTGAGCACGACATGGTTCGCGTCGATGACCGCAGCGACGGACGTGCGGAGCTGTTTCGCGTAGCTGTCCAGAAGGTAGGCTTGCATCTCAGTGCTTGCGCTCGCGCGTCCCGATCGCGTAGCCGAATATAGCGGACAACGATGCAGCGAAGATGACGCTCCTGTAATTGTCGTGAAACCTTCCTCCATCGATGGGGCCCAGCATGAGTCCGAACAGGAGCGCCAGCGCGGCCATCGCGGAGATCCTCACCGAAGAGGGGGGCTGATGGACTGGCTCGACAGGCATGGGCTCGATCTCGTTCCTGCGCCGCGCCTCCAACGCCCGCAGGAGCTCCGCATGCGTCGCATCGTACGCTTGCCGGGCAGTGCGGAAACCGAGCGCGCCGCCAGGGACGCCATACACGACCTCGCTCAAAGTGAGCCCGGTGGACGGCCCCGGAGTGCGCCATTCATCCCACGTCTGCAACACCTCGCGAACGAGATACGTCCGGAGCGAGTGCGAGAAACGACCGAGTTCACCCGAAGGAAGCCCCGATCTGGCGACGCGAAGATCTATCCAGCGCTCGAGACGGTCACACCTGCGTTCGACAGCATATTCTGGAGCATTGCGCTTGATCGCCTCTTCGAGAACGCCCGCTTTCTGGAGCAGCGACTCGTGCGTATCATTCCGTTCGATGCTGTTCATCAACTCACCGAACGGATGTGGTTTCCCTGATTTATATTCTTTCCGGCATAGAATAGATTTAAATAGCACCGAATCGGCCAACGCAGTATGAGAAGAGGTGCGTTCAAGGAGTCTACCGTAGTGCTCTTTTTGGTCGTCCTGTTAATGATCACGCTCGGACTGTTCATCACGAAGCCCGGCGGAGAGAAAGGCATCGTCGCCATCAGCGACATCTCGTATGTCGTGTTCGCGGCAATAGCAGCGATCGCGGGCATAATGGCTGCCAGGGTCTACAGGACCAAGAGCCCCCAGGGCAAGCTGTTGCTGTTGCTCACGATGGTCCCTGTCTTCGGTGCGATCGCGGGATCGATCTGGGCCTGGTACGAGGTGGGTCTCGGCATCCTGAGCCCGTTCCCGTCAGTGGCTGACTGGTTCTGGCTATTGTTCTATGTCTTCGGTTTCGTAGCGTTCGGTTACGCGCTGAGCAAGCTCTGGAAATACATCAAGACTTGGCACCTTCTGGTCGCAGGTATCACCGCACTCATTTTGACCTGGGGTGCATACCTTTTCGCATTGAAGGATATCTTCACGAACGCGGCAGACTCCAGCTTTGCGGAAGTCTTCTTCGGTGCCATGTATCCTGTCGGGGATATAATCCTGATCGGGATGGCCGTATTGATGTTCCTGACATTGCGCAAGGGAGTCTTCGGCGAGTCCTGGAGGACTTTCACGGTCGCGCTCACCATCTACGGCGTCGCGGACCTGGTCTACGGCTACCAGTTGTTCGTCGGCACGTACAAATCAGGCGGCCTGATCGACCTGCTATGGCCTGTGGGCAACGCGCTCATAGCATACGCGTTCTACCAACAGATAAAGGCAGTGCAGCCCGCCTAGTCACTTCCACTTCTTGACCCCTTTGCGTCCGCAGAACTCGAACACAGGACACTGCGAGCATTTCGGCGTTCCGGGCGTGCAGATGGTCTTGCCGTGTGCGACGAGCGTGTCGTTTACGACCTGCCAGTGTTTTTTCGGGACGAGCTTCGTGAGCGCCTCTTCTGTCTTTTCAGGCGTCTTTGTTCTCACCCAGCCAAGCCGGTTGCTTATGCGGTGGACGTGCGTGTCCACGGGTATCGCGTCTTTGCCGAAACTGTAGACCAAGACGCAGTTCGCGACCTTCCGTCCGACGCCGGGAAGCTCGATGAGCTGCTCCAACGTGTCAGGGACTTTGCCGTTGAACCTTTCCAACAACATCTTCGAAGCGTTGATGACGTTCTTGCTCTTTGCGTTGTAGAAACCGATACTGCGGATGATCCTGATGACGTCTTTTTGTTTTGCGCGCGCGAGCGCTTTCGCGTCAGGATAGCGCTCGAACAATCGTCCCGCGAGGACTTCCGTGACCTCGTCCTTCGCGCGGGCGCTCATTATCGTGCTGATGAGCACCTTGAACGGCGCGTATTTCTTTCCCATGCGCCCGAGCATGGTGCTCGTGCCTTGCGTCTGGACAAGGATGCGAAGGACCTTGTCGATTTCGCTGTGAGTTACCATTCAACCTCGAAGAAGTTCAGCTTGCCTTTCAGGGGCTTGGGCGTGATGCGTTTGACGTCCTTCAGCAGGTAACCGTAACGTTTCTTTGTCCATTCGCTGAGGGCAAGATGCCTGTCCGCGTCCTCGTCCCAGGCAGTTTTGGTGTCGTAGGTCTTGATATCAGTGATGCTGGCCTCGCCGACGATGCAGCCGTATGGAAGATCGGCGAAACCGAATGCCGCCATAGCCGCCTTGTTCGGGGTTTTTGATGCATGAATCAGGAACTTTCCGCGGAAGGACGTCTTCCAGGTGCGGGTCTCGATGGTCTTCTTGCCTTGCAGGATAAGCTCGGCCCATGGTTGCTTCAGCGAGAGCGCTTTCACAGTGTCCTCCGCCAGTGATACAGGTACTGCTGTGCGTAGCCCGCAAGCGCGCCCCAACGTTGTTTCGCGAAGTCCCTGACGTCCCGCTCCTTCATGCTTTTGCCTTCGAAATAGAGCTCCTCTATGACCCTCTTTATCCACACGTCTACGGGAAAAGCCTCGGTCTTGTCCAGACTGAAAAGGCAGATGCAGTCGGCAACCTTCTCGCCGATGCCGGGGAGCTCCATCAGTCTGGCCTTCGCTTCAGCGTACGGTAACCGTTTCAGCGCATTCAGGGAACGGTCATCGACAAGCTTGTTGGCCTCGAAGATGTACTTGGAGCGGTAACCTGTGCTGCACGACTTGATCCTTGGATGGTCATCGATATCTCCCGGGCAAGGGAACGCGCCACTCTCTCCGAAACATTCCGTGAGTTTCCTCAGATTGAGCTGTATCTTCTTGATGTTGCTGAAGGAACTGCACAGGAACGAGACGGTGCACTCCCAAGGGTCCTGACGGACGATGTGGATGCCGGGGTAGGCTTTGATCGCTGTCCTGAGCATCGCGTCCTTGGAGAGCTTGCGCTTTATCGCGGCGTAGTCGACGTCGAGCCCGAAGAATGACGTGAGGAACGCCGCTGTTACGCCTGAGAACTCTAGAAAGTCACCTTCCTGACTGACGAAGAAGGACTTGTCGCGGTGCGCGATCCTGTATCCGTCGCCTTCCTTGCTCCAGCGGAAAAGCTGTCCCGACTCTACCGTGCTGGCGAGGTCGAAGTCCTTTGCCCCCAATCGCATACCCTCGCCCTGGACAAAGGGTTACTTAAACGTTACGCTCAGACACCGTTTCTTGAACGGATGACGAAAAATCCCATCATGACGCCAGCCAGCGCGATTAGCAAGGTCCACGTGCTGAACTCGGGAACGCCTATCGCGGTGATCGTGACGGTATCGTTCGCGGTGAGTGTGTCGAAACCGGCTGCCGCGCAGGTCACGTTCCAGTCCGTGGTGCCTGAACCCCCATAGGTCTTCGTCGTCTTGTACGCGCCGTTGATCGCGCTGTACGTCATCGACTGGGCAGTGCTGTCGACCCCGAAGCTCGCGTTGCACGAAGCACCCAGGATGTCAAAACCCGAAGTGCCGTTGTAGTAGTCCCCGAAGAACTCGATCGTGTCTCCCGGGTACTGGGTCGTGCTATCGGTCTCGTCGTAGATAGTGAGATTGGTGGTCGAGTTGCCCGAAGAGCTGAACCCTGTGAAGTGGCTCACGTTGAACACCAACGTGCCGCCAACATCGCTGAGCTTGGTGCACACGCTCGCGGGGCAGTCAACGAACGTCCCGTCATCCTCGAAATCGATAAGCGGCATGTTTGCGGTGGTCGTAAGCCCGATGAATGTGATGTTCGCGGACGTGTTGAGCCCGGCCTGGCTACTCGCATTGACCGAAACCAGCTGCGTGCCAAGCCGCACGTTCCTGCTGAGGTTCCCAACGACCGCGGTGAACGATGTCCAGGCGACTCGCGCGACAGATCGGTTCTCCAGAGTGATCCGCGACGCGCTCCCATAGACGCTGCCCGCGTCCTCGAAAGATGCGCTGTAGATGATGTGCAAGCGCGCGCCGACCGCCGCGAGGCTAGTGTTCCTGAACATGAGACGCGTGGCGTTGAGAGTCACAGAATAGCTGGCGTTGAGGGTGATGTTCCCCTGGACAGTCGCGTTGCCGAAGGTGAGGTTCGTGAACGCCAATGCGAGATTGGGCGCGTAATGATTGCCTATGACCACGCACTCCTTGTCAGGCGAACCGGTAGTGCAGAGCGAGCCGATGGCGTTGTTGACAGCGATAGTGCCGTCTTCTGCCTGGTAGGCTGTCGCGAGCCCCGCTCCTATGTTGCCGAGGCTCTGCATTGTTCCTGTGAAGTTGCTGGTGGTGTACGTGATTGAGATGCGGCCGCCACCTGCGCCTCCGCCGCCGTTGCCTGCCGCGAGACCTGTCCCGCCCGTGCCACCGTTAGCCATGATCAGACCGTTCCCTGCGAGCGTCGATGCCTGGATGAAGATCGAACCTCCAGAACCGCCACCGCCTCCGTTGCCAGAACCATCGCTTCCGCCCGTCGAACCGTTCGAAACGATGAGACCGTTCACGGTCAGGACACTCGACAGGTTCATATGGATGAACCCGCCACCGGTGCCTCCGAGACCGCTCCCGCCACCGGAACCGCCGCCGCTGCCGAGCACGGCCGGAGCGGTCGCGCTCCCATAGCTCAATCCACCGAAAGTTCCCGACCCGCTCTGAGCGCCGGTGCCGCCAAAACCCGCACCGCCCGCTCCTCCGCTTCCTGACTCGGAGGTATTGATGCCTCGTCCAGGACCGTTCGCGGATGTGAGGCCGCGTCCGGTCGTCGAGAGGTTCGCGAGTGCCGCGATGGTCATGTTAGTCATGATGACCGTGATGTTCTGCGCAGCCATCGTGCCCGAGAGCGTGAACGTCCCATTACCAGCCGTCGCCCGCCTTACGTTGATCACGGTCGGCACGCTCACGGCGCCTTGGACCGTGCCGTTGACGATGAGAGCGTCATCGGTGAGGTTCAGGATGGTGCCGCTGCCGAGCGAGGTGTTGCCGGAAAGGATCAACGATGACAGCGAGTACGACGCGATGCTGATGATGACGTTCGTGCCGACCGAGAGGTGACCTCCTGAACGCTGCTCGAACCTGCTCGCGTTAATCGATATCCTGTACGAGTTGTTGATCGACAGGGACGCGCTGTCCGCGGAGGTATTGCCGATGGTGACGTTCGCGAACGTCATGTTCTCGTTCGGCAGCAGGTGCGTGCCGGTGATCGTGCAGGTCTTGTCGGGGCTTCCTTGCGCGCACGAGATCCCTCCTTTGTTGTTCACTGCGACCGAACCGTCTTCTGCCTGATAGGCCGTCGCGAGCCCTGCTCCTATGTTGCCGAAGCTCCGAGTGGTGCCGGTGAACGTAGAAGTCGTGTAGATCATGGCGATGCGGCCTCCGCCACCGCCACCGCCACCATTACCTGCCGCAGCGCCTGTTCCGCCTGTTCCGCCGTTGGTCATGATGAGTCCGTTGCCAGCGAGCGTCGATGCCTGGATGAAGATCGAACCTCCAGAACCGCCACCGCCGCCATTATCAGAACCGGTGTTGCCTCCAGCAGATCCGTTCGCAGTTACCGTGCCTAGGATCGTCAGCGTGCCGGAGACATTCAACAGGATGGCACCGCCACCTGCCCCGCCGACGCCGCTTCCGCCGCCGGTGCCGCCGCCGCTGCCGAGCGATGCAGGAGCCGTCGTGTTTCCGTAAGCGATACCGGCAGGCGTCCCTGACGCGCTCTGTGCGCCTGCGCCCCCGTAGCCTGCGCCGCCGGCTCCTGCGCTTCCTGATTCTGCGGTGTCAATTCCCTGGCCAGGGCCCGTCGACGCGCCGAACCCTTGTCCGTTCGCGGTGAGCGTTCCGTTGATCGTCATCGTGTTGGCGATGATTTCCACTCCCGGGAAACCGGATGCGCCCGTGTCACCTTGCGCAGTCACGGTAGCGCTGGCGTTGATGACGAGGATGTCGTACGTGAACGTGCCAGCCGCGAGCGTGCAGCTGTCATTTATCGTCACGTTGCCTGACGTCGGACAGGTCGTTTGACCGAGAACAGGGACCGAGGACAGGATTCCTATGAGAAGCAAGAGCCCGAAACGCGCATGGAACTTATTCATCACACTCCCCTTTTGGTCCTTACGATGGACCCGCGCTATATAAATGTTCAGGGCAACCATTATATATTTGCGGGTGGATTGTTCCCACATGTTCGACAAGCTCATCCCGTTGGGATTGACTTCGACCGAGGCCAAGATATACGTGACATTGATCGATCTCGGCAAGGCGCAGGCGGGCATCGTGTCGCGCAAGACCGGCATCCACCGAAGGAGCGTGTACGACGCTTTGGAGCGCCTGATCGAGAAAGGGCTGGTGTCGTACATCAAGGAGAACGACAAGCGCTACTATCTACCAACGGATCCGCAACGCATCGATGAGCTCCTGCACGAGACGCAGGCGAGCATCGCGACCATCCTTCCCGCGCTGAAGGCGAAGTACAACGAGGTCAAGCAGAAGCAGGAAACGCTGTTCTACAAGGGCGTGGAAGGCATCAAGACCGTGTTCGAGGACCAGATCGCGACCGGACAGGACGTTTTCATCTACGGCGCGGCCAAGAACGCCACGGAAGTGCTGAAGTACTACATGCCGCACTTCACGAACAAGCGCATCGCGAAGAAGATCAAGCTCCACATGATCTACGCGGGCAAGCGCATCGGGAACCCTATCCCTCTGGCCGCGGTGAAGTTCCTGCCTGTCGAGTTCGACAACCCCGTGGCGACGAACATCTACGGCGACAAAGTGGCGATCATCCTCTGGACTTACGAGCCGATAGTAATCCTGATCAAGAACAAGGACATCGCGACCGCTTACAAGAGCTACTTTGATCTTCTTTGGAAACTCGCCAAAGATTGACCATCGCTGCGCTTCACCGTTCCCAGGCAGGTTTGACGTTGTTTTATCGGTATTGATTCGATACGAGCCGAGTCCAGCAGGCTCGGCTGTACCGCAGAACGCTGCGTTCTGCAGGTAGCCAATACCCCCGCACCAATCTGCTTGGGAACGCGGAGCTTGGCCGCACGTGTCAACGGCATTTCTTTTCTCTACGCAAAAAATCACTACGCAGTGAACTGAAGCGACTGCTGCGGTAATCGCATCAAAAACAGTACGATTGCACAACCGCAATGCATATAAATCATTAAAAAGTGATGCATTGTGGTACCAAAAGAGGTGCGACCACAATCTGTTGTGGTTTTTCCATCGTCGGCATCGTCGGTGGCTCTCGCGGTATCGCGCACAATACCTTGTGCATCAAAAAAGAGACCATGAAGTGAAATGAAGTGCCCATTTTGCCTGCATACCGAGACGAAAGTCGTGGACAGCCGCGAGACGACCGATCTCGCGGCGACGCGCAGACGAAGGGAATGCCTCGATTGCGAGAAACGCTTCACCACGTACGAACAACTGGACACGGTGGACTTGGCAGTGGTCAAGAAGGACGGACGTCGCGAGGCGTTCAACAAGGAGAAACTGACGCGCGGCATGCTCAAGGCATGCGAGAAACGACCGATAGGCCGCGAGAAGGTCGAGGCGTCTGTCGCGGCCATCGAAGCGCAGCTGCGCAAAGGCGACCGCGCAGAGGTCAGCTCGCGCAAAGTGGGCGAGCTCGTCATGGAGCAACTGAAGAAGCTGGACCACGTCGCGTACGTGCGCTTCGCTTCCGTATACCGTTCCTTCCGCGACATTTCACAGTTCGAGAAGGAGATCAAGATGTTGAAACAGCAGCGATGAGGTGTTGAGATGGTGCAATTGGTGTCGGTGGAGACGAGCAAGGGCAAGGCAGGATTACTGGTCCAGCGCAAGTTCACCCTCGCGGGCAAGAGCCCGTTCGACATGATCGAGTACGACAAGCGCTCGAGCGTCATCAAGGAACCCGACGGCAGCATCGTGTTCGAGCTCAAGGACATCGAGGTCCCGAAGTCATGGACGCAATTGGCGACCGACATCGTAGCGTCGAAGTACTTCCGCAAGGCAGGCGTGCCCGGCACCGGCAACGAAGTCAGCGTCAAGCAAGTAGTGTATAGGATCGCGCACACCATCCGCACGTTCGGAGAGGAGCACGGCTACTTCCGCGCGAAGGACGACGCAGACGCGTTCGAGGACGAACTCACGTACATGCTCCTGACTCAACGCGGCGCGTTCAACAGCCCGGTGTGGTTCAACTGCGGGCTATTCCACCAGTACGGGATCCTCGGCTCGGCGGGAAACTTCGCCTGGAACTTCCGAACGGAGAAGATCGACGTGATGGCGAACGCGTACGAGCGCCCACAGTGCTCGGCGTGCTTCATCCAGAACGTCGAGGACGACATCCGCAGCATCTTCAACCTCCTATCGCAGGAAGCCATCGTGTTCAAGTACGGCTCTGGCACGGGCACGAACTTCTCGAAGCTCCGTGGCTCGGGCGAGAAGCTCTCGGGCGGCGGCACGAGCTCCGGGCTCATGAGCTTCCTGAAGATATTCGACACCGGCGCAGGAAGCATCAAGAGCGGCGGAACGACCCGTCGCGCGGCGAAGATGGTCTGTCTCGACATCGACCACCCGGACGTGCTCGCGTTCACGGAATGGAAGGCGAAGGAGGAGCGCAAGGCGAAACTCCTAATCGCGCACGGCAACTTCCCCGCAGACTTCAACGGCGAAGCATACGCGACCGTGTCGGGCCAGAACTCGAACAACTCGGTGCGGCTCACGGACGAGTTCATGAATGCATACCTGAACAACGGCAAGTTCGCGACAACATGGCGCACGACCGGCAAGGTCGCGAAGGAATACGACGCCAAGTTCATGATGGACAAGATCGCGCAGGCAGCATGGGAGTGCGCAGACCCCGGCGTCCAGTTCGACACCACCATAAATGATTGGCACACGTGCCCGAACACCGACAGGATCCGCGCATCGAACCCGTGCGTGACCGGAGATACACTCGTCGCGACAGCAGAAGGGTTCAGACGAATGACTGAGTTGGTCGGCAAGGACGCGACCATCATCAATGGGCAGGGTGCCCGTTCGCACGTTGACCGTATATTCCCGACGGGGCACAAACCCGTGTACGAGCTCAAAACGCGCTCAGGATATCAGGTCACGCTCACCGGAGACCACCGTGTCCTTACCGCAAATAGAGGAGACGTGCCCGCGAGTCTCTTGACAAAGGATGATATCCTTCTCTTGGAGCGTCCGGGGTTCGGCCAGGACCGAATTCCTGTGGCGATGGCGGAAGCGCTTGGCGCGGCAGTCGGAGACGGCTGCATCGCAGGAGAGCAGGAGCACGTCTTCATCACACTTGGAAAGTCCGAGCGCGCGGTGGCCCAACGGTTGAATGAGGGGATCAATGCGTTCAAGACCGCGACAGCGCCGGATTTGCGTTCCGCGCGGCAGAATGAGGTCGTACAGACCGCGACCACGCTGCGTGTGGGGACAAGCGCCAGACCTGTGGTTGAATTGCTCCAGCAATATGCGATTCTCGACCAGGGTTCGCACCAGAAGCAGTTCACCGACGCCGCTTTCGCGCTTGACCAGCAGTCACAAGCTGCAGTTCTCCGTGCCCTTTTCACTACCGATGGAACGGTCGCGGACTATGGCGAGAAAAGCCAGTACGTCTCGCTTGACTCGTGCTCGTTGGAGCTGCTCAAGCAGACGCAATTATTGCTCTTGGGATTCGGCATCAAGTCCAAGCTGTACGAGAACCGCAGGATAGGCGACACAGCGTTCCTGCCCGACGGAACCGGAGGCGTTAAGGAATATCCTGTGCGCCAGATGCACTCCTTGCGGATTTCCCGCGCATCCCGCGTGGCATTCCAGCACGAAATCGGATTCCTGCCCGAGAGCAACAAGTCGGTGAAGCTTGCCGAGATGAACCGAAGGGTCGGAGCATACACGGAATCGCTCACGGACGAGGTCGAGTCTCTCACCTATACTGGAGAGCAGGATGTCTTTGACTTGACCGAGCCAGAGACCAACCATTTTGTCGCGAACGGTATCGTCGTGCACAATTGCTCGGAATACATGTTCCTTGACAACACGGCGTGCAACCTTGCGAGCGTCAACCTGATGAAGTTCCTGGACGAAGAAGGGCGCTTCGACATCGAAGGCTACCGCCACGCGTGCAGGACGTTCTTCGTCGCGCAGGAGATCCTCATAGACCTCTCTTCGTATCCGACGCACCCGATCGCGCAGAACAGCCACGACTATCGAACACTCGGTCTGGGTTACGCGAACCTCGGGACGATGCTCATGGTCATGGGCGTGCCGTACGACTCGGAGAAGGGCCGCGCCATCGCAGGCGCTTTGACGGCCATCATGACCGGCCACGCATACCGCGCAAGCGCGGAGATGGCGGGCGTCAAGGGACCGTTCCCAGGATACGCGAAGAACCAGGAGCCCTGCCTACGCGTGATGCGCAAGCACCGCGACGCGGCATACCAGATCGACGTGCGCTTCTGTCCTGCGGACATGCTGCGGGCCGCACGCGAGGACTGGGACGTCGCTGTCGAGCTGGGCGAGAAGTACGGCTACAGGAACGCACAATCGACCGTCATCGCACCCACAGGCACGATCGGACTGCTGATGGACTGCGACACCACCGGCGTCGAGCCCGACTTCTCGATCGTGAAGTGGAAGAAGCTCGCTGGCGGCGGCTACTTCAAGATAGTCAACAACAGCATCGTCAAGGCGCTGAAGACCCTCAAGCACGGCGAGGACGAGGTGCAGGAGATCCTCGCATACGTGCTGGGCCACAACACGTTCGAGGGCGCGCCCCACGTGCACCCCGAAGCCTTGAGGCGCATGGGCTTCACTGCGGATCAGGTCCGCGAGGCTGAAGAGAGCGTGCAGAAGAGCAAGACGTGGACAGATTGGACCCCGCACGTAAACCCCAAGACGCTCATCAACAAAGGGCTCTCCAAGGAACAGGTCGACCAGGCGAAGGTCTACATCGAGGGCGCGCAGACGCTCGAAGGCGCGCCATACCTCAAGGAAGAACACCTGCCCGTGTTCGACTGCGCCAACACCTGCGGCATCGGCAAGCGCTTCATCGAGCCCATGGGCCACATCCGCATGATGGCAGCAGTGCAGCCGTTCATCTCTGGCGCGATCTCGAAGACAGTCAATATGCCCTCCCAGACGACAGTGGAGGAGATCGAACGCACGTACGTCGAAGGCTGGAAGCTCGGACTCAAAGCTGTCGCGCTGTACCGCGACGGGTGCAAGGCGTCACAGCCCTTGAACACGAAGAGCGAGGAGAAGGCAGAACAGAAGCAGACCATCATCGTGCAGGAATACAAGGGCCTCAAGCGCGGCGAGAAACTGTCCCTGCCCGTGAAGCGCAAGGGCGTCACCATCGAAGCGACCGTGTCCGGACACAAGACCTATCTCAGGACAGGCGAGTACGAGGACGGCAAGCTCGGCGAGATTTTCATCGACATGCACAAGGAAGGAGCAGCGTATAGGTCATTGATGAACTGCTTCGCCATCGCCATCTCTATCGGCCTGCAGTACGGCGTGCCCCTGGAGAAGTTCGTGGACAAGTTCACGTTCACGCGCTTCGAGCCGAACGGCATGACCGACCACCCAAACATCCGCATGTGCACCTCTATTATCGACCTCGTGTTCAGGATACTTGGGTTCGAATACCTCGGTCGCACGGACTTCCTGCACGTGAAGCCGGCCGCGCTGGACGAGGTCAAGGTCGGCGCGCCGGTAGCTCCCGCAGTCGACACCCAATCGCCGCTCATGAACTACGAGAAGCCGAAAGTGGCTGACGACATCATGGGCATGCAATCGCAGCTCGGCAACATGATGGGAGACGCGCCCGCGTGTTCATCATGCGGCCACGTGACCGTCCGGAATGGAAGCTGCTACAAGTGCCTGAACTGCGGGAATAGCATGGGCTGCAGCTGAGTTCCGCAACGTTTTTATCCTTCTACCTTGCCGGAGGCATCATGGAACCAAATCCCGTGTATGGAAACATCGCTGACGAAAAGACGCTGAAGAAGACCGCTGCCGCTCTGGAGAGGAACGGCATGAAGGCGCACGTGGTCAAGAGCGGAGCCGATGCGAAGCAGAAGGTGCTTTCGCTCGTCCCGAAGGGCGCCCAAATCATGACCATGACCTCGCAGACTTTCGAAGCGCTCGGGCTGACCGCTACGCTGAACGGCAAGGACTACGATCCTGTGAGGAACCGGTTCGATAAGGTGGATTCGCGCACGCAGCGCCAACTCGGAGCGGCCCCTGACTGGGCGGTAGGTTCATGCCACGCGGTCACTGAGGACGGCAGCCTGCTTTGGGCCAGCGCGACCGGAAGCCAGCTTCCCGCGTTCGCATACGGCGCGGCCAACGTCGTGCTCGTCGTCGGCGGACAGAAGATCGTCAAGGACGTCGACGAAGGGATGAAGCGGATAAAAGAGTACACGTTCCCGCTGGAGGATGCCCGCGCACTGAAGGCGTACGGAGTCCATTCGGGCGTGAACAAGGTTTTGATCATCAACAAGGAAGCCCAGCCACGGATCCACGTCATCCTCGTGCAGGAGAAGCTGGGATACTGATGGCACTCGAAGACAGGTTCGCGGAGAACGTACGCGGGTGGCGCGAGCATTGCAACGGATTCGGGTTCGGCGTCGATCCCCGGAGGTACACCGATTGCGACGCGTACCGCGCGATCGTGCAGCTCGGCGCGGCAGCGCTGCCATTGATACGCGAAGCGTACCTGGATGAGAAGCTCATCGGCACGCACCGTTGGGATTCAGCAGTGAAAGCCATCATGGGCACCGCGTTCGAGATCCCGAAGGAGTTCCTTGATGATCCCGAGAAGGCCAAGGCGTACACGATCGGCTGGATCGACAGACATCTCAGCGTACGCACCAAGACCGCGCGATTCACGACATGACCCTCTACTACACAAAAGCCGGCGACAAGGGCGAGACGGGGTTCTTCGGCGGACGGTTGAAGAAGTCGGACCAAAGGTTCTCCGCCATCGGCGATGTCGATGAGACTAACGCCGCGCTAGGCGTGGCGCTCGCGCACTGCGATGACGGGCAGGTCAGGCAGGCCATATTGAAAGCACAGAACCTGCTCTTCACTGTCGGCGCCGAGTTGGCCGGAACCGCGAAAGTGCACGTGACAGCGGAGCACGTCACTGAGCTCGAGAAGACTATCGATCGTTTCGCAGAACTCATCAAGCCACAGACGACGTTCCTGCTTCCGAACGGCACGAAAGCGGCGAGCTTTCTCCACCTTGCGCGCGCCGTCTGCCGTCGCGCGGAGCGAAGCGCGGTAGTGCTGAACGAGAAAACCCCCCTGAATCCCGAACTGTTGCGCTATCTGAACAGGATGTCTTCCTTATTGCACGTGCTAGCGAGATACGAGAACAGAAAGATAACTGAAAGCGCTCCGACGTACTGATGATAGAATACCTAGTCTTCTTCATCGTCTTTTCCTTCGTAGGGTGGGTGATCGATACCGGGTACCGCTCTGCCGTGGATCGCAGATATGCTCCGGGGAGCATTTTCCCGTTCTTCGCTCCCATCTACGGTTTTGGCGGCATCATATTGGTCATCCTTTTCAATACATCATTAAACCCCGCAATCCATGTGCTCATAGGAGGGATCGCGGCAACTACCGTAGAACTAGTAGGTGGAATGTTCTGCGTTAAATTTCTCAGACGCAGACTCTGGGACTATTCAAAGAATAGATGGCAGTATCGCGGCCACATAGATGCGTTGCACACAGTCTGCTGGTTCATCGTTACCGCGGCACTGAGAATGTTATTCCCGTACATGCAGGGCTGAGGCGCTAAGGCCCAAGGCTCTTCCCGCCCTTGACGACATACGCCTTCTTTATCACGACGTCCTCCAACGGCTTGTCGTTCCTGTCGCGGGCGACGCTGACTATCTCGTCCACGACGTCCATGCCTTCCACGATCTTGCCGAACACGGGGTGCTTGGTGTCGAGGAAGTTGTTGTCGCCCACGTTGATGAAGAATTGCGAGCCGCCCGTGTTCGGGCCGGCGTTCGCCATCGCGATGGTGCCGCGATCGTTGCTGTTATGGCCCGTGAACTCGTCCTTGATGTTGTAGCCAGGCCCGCCTGTACCGGTGCCAGTGGGATCGCCGCCCTGCGCCATGAAGTTCGGGATGACGCGGTGGAATATGACTCCGTCATAGAATCCTTTCTCTACGAGCTTCTGGAAGTTGCCTGCCGTGACAGGCATGTCCTGATACAATTCGATCTCGATGTCACCGTGATTCGTCTCCAAAATAACGCGAGTAGTCATGGGTCCTCCGCAGCCGGCGAGCAAAACGAGCAGGATGATTCCGGGCAATCGTCTCATATTGACGAAGTTCATCGACCTGTATTTAAGTTTTCGCGACGAATTTCGACAGTATCCGTCGCCCTATATCTTCGATATATTCTCCGGCGTCTTCGCTTCCCTTGGAAGTGATGTGGATGAGGTACTCATTTTTGACAATCCAAAGATGGTAATAGTAGACCGTCGATTCGTTGTTGACGTAAAACCTGCTCAGATCCCCATAACCATCCTCGCTAATTAGTCCTTGGAAACCGCGCAAGTGCAGGGACTCGTATTGGTACGTGCCGTTGAGGTCTTCGAAATCAGTGAATTTCTTCAATTCGAGCACCACTTCGGTATCTGTCAAGCTGTTTATGGAATAGTTACAGAAGCTATACTGCGCCAACGGTGAGTGTTCATCGGTTTGATATTCCTCGGTTCGGCAAGTTCCAGCAATTCCAATCTGCTGAAGGTCTTGTCCATCAAGCACCAGCTCCGGGGTTCCTGATATGGCATGGACTGTAGTTGGACCGCCATCTCGCGCGCATCCTGCGATAAATATTAGGAGAATCGTTAGAATCACATCCGACTTCATAAAGTGACGCAAGCCAACCCCCAATAAAAAGCTTGTGAAAACTATTTGAACAAGTTAGCGCGTTCTACGCGTATGCGCGACCTCGCCGTCCCTGAATTCCAGGACATGCTGTTTCATTACGCCAGGAAGATGCCATTCTGGCAGGACACACACAGGATAATCGTCGCGAAGGTAACAGACGGGATGGCCGCGGCGTACCGCACAGACCCGTGGGGCATCGGCTTCCGGACGACGCATTTCGACATCAATATCGGCAGCCGCGACAGCCCGACCACGTGCTACATCCTCTCGCTCGAGGTCGCGGAACACCAACGCAGACAAGGCCACGGCAAAGCGATGGTGGCCTGCATCGAGGACTTCTGCAAGGATTACGGATGCGACTCAATCGAGGTCACGGCATCGGGCGACGTCTCGCCGAAGCTCTACGCAGCGACGGGATTCACGCGCATCAAGGACGGCATCGTTGTGTTCCGCAAACCCATAACGCTTAAATAAGCGTCGCGAGATTTCTCATCCCGAGGTGGGTTTATGGTCGATGTCAAACCGTTGAAGTACAAGTCATTGCCAGGGCTTTCTGAGAAGCAGCTTTCCGAGCACCACGATGTGCTCTATGCCGGCTATTGCAAGAAGGTCGACGAGATCAGAGAAAAGCTCGCGAAAGTCGATCTTTCCTCAGCGAACGCGACGTATTCTGATCTGCGCGAATTGAAGGTCGAGGAGACTTTCGCCCTGAACGGCGTGCGCCTGCACGAGGGCTACTTCGACAATCTCGGCGGCAGCGGCGGAAAGGCCTCCGGACACATCCTCAAGTTGATCGAGCAGGATTTCGGCTCGTACGAGAAATGGGAAGCCGAGTTCAAAGCGCTCGGTCTGTGCGCGCGAGGCTGGGTCGTGTTGACGTTCGACTGGAAGGACTCGAAACTGCACAACTACGTGTCGGACGTCCACAACCAGGGCGGCGTGTGGCACTGCTCACCGTTGCTCATCCTGGACGTGTACGAGCACGCGTACTTCATCGACTACGCGACAGGCAGGAAGAAGTACATCGAGGCCTACATGCAGAACATAGACTGGAGTGACTGCAACCAATGGGTCAAGAACCTCGGAATCGACAAACTCAGAAAGTCATGATGTGACGGCGCTGCTCGTCACTGAGGGACCGGGCCCGCGCTATTTCGTGCATGTCGTCGAATACACCTGAGAGACCTACAAGGACTTCCGGGAAGGATTTCTCAAGAGCGGACAAAAGATCATATTTGAACGCACCGGCATCAGCGCTTCTCAAGCGACCAAAGCGCACACCGATGCGACGATCTGGCTCAACATGCAGAAGCTCCACGCTGTCGCGGACGTCAGCGTGCTTGAAGCGATTGTGGACAGCGCGTTGAGCAGGGTCTAAAGAACGACGCCGAGGATGCTGCCGATCAGGTAGCCTGCGACGGCAGACACGATGCCGATGAGCATCATCGCCGCGCCTGAACGCCACCAGACTCCCACGGTGATCTTCGCCTTGTACGCGCCAGTCAAGAATAGAACGACGCTGCAGACGGCGAGCGCGGCGACCATCGCGGTCTTGACCGGCAACCTCATGAAGAACGGGATGATCGGGATCAACGAGCCCACAAGCGACGCGAAGAAAACGAGTATCGCGCTGTTCAACGGCGACGCGTGCTCGGGCGAGACCTTCAACTCCTCGGCCATCATGGTCGCGAGCCAACGGCGCCTGCTCGAAGTTATGGCCGTGACGACCTTAGTGAGCAACGTGCCACGGATGCCTTTCTTTGCGAAGATGCTCCTTATCTCGGCGCGTTCCTCCGCAGGATGCTTGTCGATCTCGTGCAGTTCCTGCTTCTCGAGGCTCCGGTAGTACGAGCTTGCCGCTTCCGAGCTCGTGTACGCGACAGCGCCCATAGAGATGGATTCAGCGAACGTCGAAGCGAGCCCGGCGATGATGACTATCTTGGAATCGTTGGTCGCGGAAGCGACGCCGAGCACGAGACCGAGAACGTTGACTACGCCGTCCTGACCGCCCAAGATGATGTCGCGCAAGCGTGAAGCGACGCCGTTGTGATGGTTGAGCTGGTCCTCGACGTGACTGTCCCTCTTTTTCGGCATGGACCCATGAAGAGAAAGATGCTATTTAAGGATTATGCCTGCCAGGCGTATGCGGCATCGCGCGCAGAACGGAGCAGGTCGCGTCCGGTCCGGTCGACCAACATGCTGTGGGATTCATACCTGATATCGCAGCGCGGACGCTCGACGCCGAGCAATGCCGCGATACGCGTCACGTCCCACATGATCTTCTTCAGGATGTTGAGCCCTCGCAATCCGTCCTCGGTGCGGCCATTGTTCCAATGCTCATGGCGGCCGACCTGCAGTTCACCCTTCTCGATGATATCCGCGAGATACATACGCGACATCTGATTCTCACGATGCAGCAAACGCAATGCCCTGATCTCGGGATGCAAACGTCGCACATCCAGCGCCTTCTGCGGCAGGGATGACTCAGAGATATAGCTCTGCAGGCTCGCGGTCGAATAGAACACCGGCGCGGACTCGGGACTCCAAGAGACGCGCAACGGCTGCACAACGCGAACCAGCGAGAAGTATTCCTTGAGCTGGCCATTACGGTAATCGATGAACTCGCCATCGCGCACAACCGTCGCGGCGACGTTGAACCCGACAAGCAACTCGAGCTGATTCACTTTCTCGAGGAATTCCTCCTCGGTCTGCTTCTCCGCGGCTTTAGCCGCGCGGTCAGGAGCGACGTCGAATAGTTCTACCAGCAGTTCCGTGAGCGCCATAGCGCGATGATGACTGGTCGAGAATATAAATATTTCTTTACTCTATAGTGAGTACACATCATCTTCACAACATTTATAATTCCGCCACAGACGGATAGCACCGTGCCACTGACGATCATACACGAACGCTGGAAGTGCATCGGGTGCGGGAGCTGCGTCGCTGTCGATCCTGACAGGTGGGTGATGGCAGACGACAACTTCGCGGACCTGAAGGAGAGCACGCACACGAAGGTGCCTGAAGGCACGCGGGAAACGCGCGACGTCGAGGACGTAGGCATGTCGCAGGAAGCTGCGGACATCTGCCCTGTGAACTGCATCCACGTCAAGAAGAAGTAAATCTTCTATATAGAAATCATTATGTCTCGACGGGTGATTCTACTCTTCCAGAATATTATTCAATATAAAAAAAAAGGAATGTTTATTAAGAAGCCGCCCCCACGATCGTAGCGAGGTGTAACGGGTTTTCATGGCCAGACTTTCCCAAGTCCGCAAGCGCGACGGTTCTCTCGAAGACTTCCAGCCTCAAAAAATCCAGGAAGCCATCCACAAAGCGCTCCAAGCCGTGAAAGGCAAGGACGGCAAGCTCGCGAAAAAGCTCGCGGACCAGGTCGTGCAGAACCTCGAGCGCCACTTCTCCAGCAAAATCATCCCCTCTGTCGAGGACGTGCAGGACATCGTCGAAGAGACGATGATTAGGAACAAGTTGTCCGATGTCGCGAAGGCGTTCATCCTATACCGCCAGCAGCACAAGGACGTGCGCGAGTTCAAGACGTTCCTAGGTGTGCGCGACGAGCTGAAGCTCTCGCCGAACGCGATCAAGGTTCTCGCGCGGCGCTACCTGTTGCGCAACGAGGAAGGCAGCATCATCGAGACTCCCGCGCGGTTGTTCAGGCGCGTCGCGAAAGCAGTCGCGGCCGTCGAGCGCACATACGATCCAAAGACGAACGTGCAGAAGGTCGAGGACTCGTTCTACAAGCTCATGAGCGAGCTCGACTTCCTGCCGAACACGCCCACGCTCATGAACGCCGGCACGCAGCTCGGGCAGCTATCCGCGTGCTTCGTAATCCCTGTCGGTGATTCGCTCCTCGAGATCTTCGATGCTGTCAAGCACATGGCCATCATCCACCAAAGCGGTGGCGGGACCGGCTTCTCGTTCTCGCGCCTGCGGCCGAAAGGCGACCTCGTCAAGAGCACGAAAGGCGTCGCTTCGGGACCGGTGAGCTTCATGCGCATCTTCGACACGACGACTGACGTCATCAAGCAAGGCGGCAAGCGCAGAGGCGCCAACATGGGCATACTCAGGTGCGACCATCCGGACATCCTGGAATTCATCAACGCCAAGACGCACGAGGGCTGGCTGACCAACTTCAATGTCTCTGTCGCGGTCACGGACAAATTCATGCAGGCCGTCGACAAGAACCTCGAGTACGACCTGATCAATCCGCGCTCGGGAAGGGTCACGGGCAAGCTCAAGGCGAAGGAGGTGTTCGAGCTCATCTGCGCGAACGCCTGGCGCACCGCCGATCCGGGTCTGATCTTCATCGACGAGATAAACCGCAAGAACCCCACTTCCGCGATGGGGACTATCGAGAGCACGAACCCTTGCGGAGAAGTGCCATTGCACCCGTACGAAGCGTGCAACCTCGGCAGCATCAATGTCGCGAGGTTCGTGCGCAACGGAAAGCCCGAATGGGAGCGCCTGCAGAAGGCGATAAAGACTGCGGTGCACTTCCTCGACAACGTCATCGACGCGAACAAGTACCCGCTGCCCGAGATCGAGGCTGTCGTGAAGTCCAACAGACGCATCGGGTTGGGCATCATGGGTTTCGCAGAGATGCTGATCAGGCTCAACATCCCGTACGACTCCAACAAGGCGCTCGAGTTCGCCGAGAGACTCATGAAGTTCCTCAACGACGAGGCGCGCAAGTGTTCGAACGAGCTGGCGAAGCGCGGCAGCTTCCCTAACTTCGACAGGAGCGTCTGGAGCAAGGATAAGAGGACCGCGAAAGGGACGCGCAACGCGACCGTGACGACGATCGCGCCGACGGGAACGATCTCCATCATCGCGAACGCGACGTCGGGGATCGAGCCGCTGTTCGCTGTCACTTTCGTACGTGAGGTCATGGAGGGCACGCACCTGCTCGAGGTCAACCCCGTGTTCGAGGACGTCGCGAAGAAGCGCGGGTTCTACTCAAAGGGGTTGATGATGAAGATCGCGCGCAGAGGAAGCGTGCAGGGCCTGAAGGAGGTCCCTAAAGACGTGCAACGCGTGTTCGTCACGGCGCTGGATATCGATCCCGAATGGCACGTGAATATCCAAGCTGCGTTCCAGAAGTCCTGCGACAATGCTGTCTCGAAAACGATCAATCTCGAAGAGAAAGCCACTATCGAGGACGTGCGCAAGGCGTATCTGGCCGCATACAAACTGAAATGCAAGGGCATCACGGTCTATCGGTATGGTTCTAAGAAGGAACAGGTGCTCTACATCGGCAAGACTCCTGACGAGGAGCACGTCGCCGCCACGTCAGAGTTCGCCGGCGGCTGCCCTGGTGTCGAGTGCGTACACTAGCGTCCCCCCTGGCTTTTCTTCAGCACATCGCTCCCCAGGCAGGTTCGAGTCGCTTTTGGCTCTGGATTCGATAGAAGTAAAGCTACGTCAATCGTGCTTGGGCTCCTGCCGAATCCAGCAGGTTCGGCGGAGCAGCAGAATGCTGAGGCGTTCTGCATGCTCATCACGCTTGGGAACGGCGATGATTAAGCAGCCTTTTCCGTGATTCTTCCGGTTTTTGTGAAAGAACCACGGAAATTTCTCGGCAAGACATAAAAAAAGCAGACACTCCATTCGTGACATGGACGAACGCGACCAAAACCTGGTGACGGAACTGAGGAAGGACGGCAAAGCGACACTGACAGGCATCAAAAGGGTCACGAATATCCCTATCTCGACATTGCACGAACATTTCGGCAAGCTCGCATGCATCACCAGATTCGTGACGCTCATCGACTTCGTGAAGGTCGGATTCCCTGTGCGGCGCATGTACGCTGCGGACTTGAAGCGCGCGCTGCCTGATGACCTGCTGAACAGTCCGAACATAAACACGCTGAGCCAGCTCTCGCGCGGCGGCGACGTGTTCATAGACGCGCTGTTCAAGACGGCAGCCGAGGCTGACGCTTTCGAGGAAGCGCTCGAACGCGTCGCGAAGCACGTGCAGGTCATCCACGTCCTGACAGAACTGAAGCGCGAAGCGTTCCTGACAGATTCAAAGCACTGGATTTTTCCGGAATAACCGGAAAAACAACGCTTTTTCTCATTTTTTTCGGAAACTTTCCGAAAAGTTCGTAACCTTTCCGACATTCTCGGAAGGTTTCCGGTATTTTCTCCGCAACCGCGTTCAAAAGCACCATCTCGTTGGTTGGCATGGAAACACTCATCACCGCCAACCAAGAACGCGCGTACGCCGTCGCGAACACGACAGAACAGGGGATCTACGCGATCAACAATAATCTCGTGATCCCGGCGAGCGCGGCATACGCGATCAAGCTAAGGACTTTCCCGTCGCTGTTCGGCGAACGCAAAGTCTCTCCGGCAGCGTTCGCGAGGGAACGTGAGTCGGTCAACGACTCCGGAACGCTCATCGGCTACGACAATGGCATCAAACTGCACCAAGTCATAGAATGCCACACAACATCCATCAAGACATCGTGCGTCTCGCACAGAACGAACGTAAACGTCACGCTCGGAGACCCTCTCGAGCGACTGGTCGAGTTCTACCGCGCGCATCCTCAGGAGGCGCTGCAGTTCGGGTTCGCGACAAAGGACGGAGTCAAGACACTGCACGCGCCCGGAACAGTCTACGGAGAGGCGATACCGTGGAACTACAGGGATGGCGGCAACGTCAGCACGTTCAAGAACGCGGTGAACCAGCCATACCATCCGCGGCTCCTGGAAGCGCTCGGACGGGCGGACCTCAAGCGCGCGCGGAAGACGATAGACGCGTTCCTGGATGAGGACTACTGCATCATAGACCGCGCCATGGTGACGATTGGCCGCGTGTTTTCAGGACCGGTCGGAACCCCCACAATCACTGTCCCGCGCCGCACGCCTGAAGAGGAGCGAAAGCAAGACCTGCTCGCGAGCAACCAGGAACGCGCGCGGATAATGATCAACGTCCGCGAGACAGGGAACGCGCGCCAGAACTATGAATGTCGACAGGAACTCGCGGACCTGCTCACGAAGGACTACAAGCTGCCATGCACGGCGCTGATGACCGCATCTACGATCGTGATGACAACGGACACGAACGAGGCCGGCCGGTGCATGACACACCTGCAGGCGCGGCGGTATCAGGCAGCGGCGGTGTCAAGCACGCGACTGTCAAGGATGCGCCTAGTTGCGCTGCCGAAGCCGAAGACACGCACGCAGCGCAGGCAAGGCCAGCTCAGCCACGTCGCGCTGCTGAACGCGTACGCGGCGCACCGCATCACTACAGGCGAGGGCATAGTCGGAGCCGTGATGGACACCGGCGTCGACTACACGCACGAGGCGCTCGCCGCGAACTTCGGGACGGACAAGGGATACGATTTCGTGCGCGACACTACGGACCCGATGGACCTCGAAGGCCACGGTACGCACGTGGCAGGCATCTGGGCCTCTGTCGCGCCAGGAGTGCGGCTGAAGGCAGTCCGCGTGCTCGACGAGTGGGGCCGGGGAAACGAAGCTGACATCCTGCTGGGCTATGAATACTGCTATCGGAACCAGATCCCGATCATCAACTGCAGCTTCGGCAGCCCATTCGCGTCAGAGGAGGAACGCCAGGTCGTGGAAGCGGCGCCATCGTGCGGCTGCATGATCGTCGCCGCCGCCGGCAACGACTCATCAGGCGAGCGAGACGAGGACATCCCTAGCTATCCAGCAGTGTTCTCGGGCGTGCAGAGCATCGGCAGCGTCAACCCCGACCGCAAGCACTCGTCATTCAGCAACATGGGCTTCGTGTCGTTCTCGGCACAGGGCGAGGACGTGTTGTCGACACTGCCGGACGACTCGTACGGCACGATGGACGGCACATCGATGGCGTCGCCTTCTGTCGCTGGCGCGTTGACGCTGCAGCTGGCGGCGAATCCGCGCTCACTCGAGGACAGGCTCATGATCGCGCACGCGCGATGCTTCACGGAGTTCGGAAAGGCTTATCCTGAAAATGAATGGACGCGCAGGTTCGGGTACGGCATCCCCGACTGCCTGCGGCTGGTGGAACGATGAAGATAAAGATCTGCTATGAACCTTTGGAGACCAAAACACCGGAAGAACAGCAAATACTGCTGACCGGGCTCGCAGGATCGCTGGCGCAGACAGGCAGCGCGCCTCAAACCTATGTCACCGCGCTCAAGACCCTGCTGGGCTGTTACGGTGTCATTTTGGACGCGCGCGAGCGGTTGATCCAGCAACCGGTGATCCACGGAGAGGTCGATGAAGCGCAGTTCGGCAGGCTCGAACAGGAACTGCTGAAGCTGCCTGGCGTGACTGTCGCGAAACAGAACGAGTACAAAGGTTTTTAAACAGCCCACCCTGTAATTCGTCCATCACAGGCGTGGGCCTGCAAAGGAGGCTATCAATATGGCAAAGACAGTTTCAGCGGATGAAGGGAAGCTTTGGGCGTTCCTCGCGTACCTGCTCGGCTTGATTGGGTTCGTGCTGGTGATCGCGCTCAAGAAGGACAACAAATTCGCGATGTACCACGCCAAGCAGAGCCTGGTGCTGTTCATATTCATGGTGCTCGTGATGGTCGTTGGAACCGTCATCCCGTTCATCGGCTGGTTCATCATCATGCCGCTCGGAAGCCTGCTGGTGCTGATCCTGTGGATCCTTGGCATCGTGAATGCGCTCACGGGCAAGGAAGCGCCATTGTGGCTCATCGGCAGGTTCGGCGACAAGCTGAATTTCTGAACGTGTTCTTTTATTTCGCTTCATTTTTTGATAAAACCTATTCGGAGGATTGAACTATGGCATCACCATTCGGGATAATCGGCGGCCTCGTGTTCGCGGTCGTCGGCATCGTTGTAAGCAGCCTATTGCTATGGGTGACGACGAAACTGTTGGCGAAGACATTCGGGATCAAGGACACAGGATTCAAGACGGCGTTCGTCGTCGCCCTGATCCTCGGCATCGTGAACTACGTCATCGGCCTCGTGCTGGGATTCGTGCCCATAATCGGCGCGTTCGTCGCTGGCGCTGTCGGCTTGATCGTGGGGATCCTGCTCGGATACTACCTGGTCAAGAAGCACTACGCACTGAACACCGGACACGCGATCGTCGTGCTGGTCGTGTGGTTCGTGCTGAGCTGGATCGCGACGGCCATCCTGGGCGCTATCTTCGCGGCCATCTTCATCGGCACCGCGCTCGCGGCAGGCGGCGCTTCGGCGCTCTTCGGGTGAACGTATGAAGGCGATATTTTCTTTTTTCGTTCTAGCTTTGCTGGTCGGATGCACTGCGACGACCACCGAAACGCGGACAACGACCGGCGCGGGAAGCGACGCCCCGGACGACGGCATCCTCACTGACGTCAAGGCCCTGTTCAAGTCGGGGATGGCCGCGAAGTGTGAGATGACCATGCCTGAGGGCACGGCCACGATGTACATAAACGGCAAGAACTCGCGCGTCGACGCCATGACGAACAACCAGGAGTCGCACATGATCAACGACGGCACGTACCTGTACGCCTGGAGCGGCTCCGAAGGGGTCAAGATGAACCTCGAGAAGATCGAGCAAGCATCCGCAAGCACCGGCAAGTCAGCGCAGACGCCTGAGGACTTCGCGACCCAGCCGGACGTGGACGTCCAATGCAGGCCGACGACCGTCTCGGGAAGCATGTTCATGCCGCCCTCGACCGTGCAGTTCACGGACCTGAGCGCCATGATGGAAAGCGCCATGGCCGGAGCTGCGCGCTGATGCGCGCGCACTTCCTCGGAGCAGGGATTATCCTTCTCCTGGTAGTGCTCACCGGCTGTTTTTCCCGAACTGCTCAGCAACTGACTGCGCCCGCTCAACCGGCCGCACGCGATGAGTTCGGCTGTTTCCCGCCTTCATGCGCAGACGTGCCTGATCTGTACGGCAAGCGCGCGTGCGAGGAATGGCAAGCTGGAAAGGAGGTCAGCTGGCCTCAGGACTGTGCGTACGCCCAGACAGATGCGTGCATCAAGTTCTGCGAATCGGACAAGAAGCGGTTGAACAAGACCTCGATGCCGGTTCCTTCGGGCTTCCCCGCGTTCCCGGGTGGATCAGGAAGCGCATTCCCGGACATGTCGAAAATGTCGCCGGAAGACTTCATGTTCCACACCACGCCGCCGGTATGCGCTGACGACCATTATGCCCAGCTCATCTATGCGCGTCCCTCCGGAACGCCGGACAGGTTCGTTGAGAACGCGGCGACGTTGAGGACCTGGATCGCGCAGGCCAACGGGATCGTGAACGCGGAAGCGGCGAAGTTCGGAGCGATCGTCAACCTGAAGGTTGCATGCGACGGGGACGTTATCTCGGTGCTGGATGTCGCGATGCCACGAGATGAGAGCTATTATAGAGGCGGCTCGCATGGTGACGGGACCCGGGAACGGCTCATGGCTGACCTCCAAAAGCTCGGATATGACGACGCCACAACCAAATACATCGTGTTCTACGATGGCGATGCGGTCGGCTGCGGCGGCGACCAGGGCTCGTGCACGGCGCAGTCATCCATGAAGGGCCCAGACGATCGGTTGTCCGAGGACAACACCTACAACAGCGGTCCGGACTACGCGTTCATGTACAGCAAGCAGGTCGCCAGGATCCCCGAAATCTATCATACGCAGGTCTCGATGCTCGCGCCCATCATGATGCTGCACGAGTACAGCCACACCATCGGCGCGGTCCAGTTGAGCGCGCCACACTCGGCGAATGACGGGACCGATGAGGGCCACTGCAAGGATGAGCCGCCGCTCGACAAGGGCGGGAGCGACGTGATGTGCAAGAGCGACGCGCTCGACACGGTATTCGATAATGAATGCACCGGAGGTTCCTTCATCCAGTACGACTGCAACAACGATGACTACTTCAACCCCAAACCCGCGCCTGGCAGCTATCTCGCGACGCACTGGAACCTCGGATCCGAGCTCAACCGCTTCTTCGCGTTCGGCGACCCCAATATTTAAATACCCTTTAATATTCGCTTCTGGATGGGGGTAACAATGTTCAAGTATCTGCTTGTGCTGGCAACGCTGTTCCTGGTAGCGTGCAGCACCGAAACGCCGACCGCGACAGTGGTTGGAACGCCAGAACCGAACGCTTCTGCTACGCCTGAACCTGCAGCAGAGACTCCTGTAGAACGCATCCCCGAATCCCTCGCAGAGCTGGACATAACTGCCACTACCGGAAGCGTCAGCTTCAAGAGCCCTGAATTGAAGGAAGGCCAATGGGCACAGTACCGCGTCACGAGCACTGATGGCGCAGACGTCCAGGTCAACACGCGCGCCTATTCCATCTTGACTTTCTACTACCGTTCCGACCCGTGCATCGGGATCGAGCGCAACAGCACCATCGAAGGCGAGTTCAGGACGCGGACGATGTGGTGCCAGGACAACAAGTACGTCTACGTCTGGAACGAGAAACGCCAAGCGTTCAACGAGCCTCAACTGCTCGACAGCGACGCGCACTGGAGCGACGAGGCCGTGCAAGGCTTCTCGACCACGAAGTTCGACGGGCTCGAAAAGGTCACGGTCGACGCGGGCACGTTCTGGACAGTCCCGAAGACAGTATACAACGGGCTCGCGACCAAGAACGTCTGGCATTCTCCTCTGGTGCCCGGTTTCGAGGCAGGATTGGTGAAGAAGGTCGAAATCGTTAACCCGATAACGACGACGACCGAGCTTGTGGCGTACGGCGGGATCGAGTAATGACAATCAAAATTCATGATTTGGGCGACACGTCAGTATGCCTCGATGAGGATATTGCACAACGCATTGTCCAGACACTGAAGGATACTCAGGCATACGCACCAACACATCTCTATCGAGGAATTACCGCAGATCCTGCGATTTTAAAGCGTATCCAGATAGTTGGAACCGATCGTAAAAAAAAGAATCTCGCGGATAGTATGATGGTTGCTCATGATCGGCTAAAAGAAGCCACAAGTCATGTCCGCCAACACGAGGCAATCAGGGAAGGCAAAATACGTGCCGACCCGAGGGTACTATGGGCCGCTCCAGAATCGGAATTAGTTGAAGTCATCACATCCTACGCACTCCCCGACCCACACCGCCCCGATACGTTCTCACTCGTCTTGGTCTACCGTTCCAAATTCTTGAGAGAAATTGAAGAAGAAGAGGACCTCTATCGCTTCAAGAAAGGCATCAAGCCGCGTGATGCCCTCGTTGCAGGATTTCGTTTTTGAAAAATTACGCAGTTCAGACGATTTTTACGCACATACGAATCAAGCGTTATTTGCCGTTTGATCCTCGAACTCTATCTTCCCTTCGACAAGAACTCCTTTGTGCAGTTTGACCGGGCGCCAGTCGTCCTGCACGAGCGCTGCGCCGAGCCATTCCGCGAGTTCCTCTGGATTGCCTATCGTGGCTGACAGACCCACTATCTGCAAGTCAGGCAGGAGTTTCTTTAGGATCGTGATGAGGATCTCCAGCGTGGGCCCGCGTTCGACGTCGTTCAACAGGTGGATCTCGTCAACGATGACCGTCTTGACGACCTTCAGCCACGGAGTGTGGTGGCGGATCAATGAGTCGAACTTCTCTGCAGTGCACACGATGAAGTCGTAATCCGACAGGAACGCGTCTGCTGAGTCCACGTCGCTGCTTGTTTGGACGACCTTGAACAGTCCCTGATACTTGCGCTGGAACTCCTTGAACTTCTCATTCGCCAACGCGATCAGGGGGACGATGTACACGACTTTGCCTCTTCCGGTCATGATGCTCTTCACTCCGGCGAGCTCGGCGATGAGCGTCTTGCCCGATGCTGTCGGCGTGCAGACCAGCACCGATTTGAAATCCAGGAGCCCTGCGTTGATGGCCTTCTCCTGCGCCGGTCTGAGCTCTTCGATGCCCTCCTTTCGGATGACGCTGAATAGGTCCGCAGGGATGTCTTTCTTGATGTCTTCGAGACGCATGACTCTCCTGGCTGTCGTCGGCTATAAAATGGTTTCTGGCACAACAATCATTTTAAACGGACAGAAGGCCGGAAAAGGCATGGGGCGGTTGTACAACCAGGCATTCTCATTGAAGGAAGGAATAGTGCACTTCCTGGACGCGCCTCTAAGCCAGCCGTTGATCGACGAGACGAGACGCGTGCTCGCGTCACACCGCGTCCCGGTGATCAACACGCGTTCATGCTACGAGAGCCTCTGGTTCTGCATCGCGAGCCAGTACAGCGTCTACGAACGGCCGTTGGATTTCACCAGATCGCTGCACGGCGTCCCCCTGGAACGACTGGCTGACGTCGCGTTTTTGCAGGAGCAGGCGTTGCAGGCAGGGCTGATATACCAGGACAGGTTCGGGCCCGCTGCGGAGTTCATCGCGAAACATCCCGGAGGCATAATGCGGCTCGCGCGAGAACTGCTTGAAAAACCTGGAGAGACGCGCGACATGCTCACCAAAGAGGTCAACTTCATCAACATGAAGACGGCATCGTTCTGGCACCTTTGTCTGGGCGGCACGAAGCTCATGACTCTCGACCGGCACAACTACCGCCAGCTCGCAGGGCTCGGGCTCGACATCGCCCTCGAGTATTACGTCGCGCAGCCGCGCAAGAAGGACAGGCGGAAGGTGCTGAACTATCCTGACGCGAAGGAATACGCGCGCATCGAGGAGGACGCGAAGAGACTGCTGGGCGGCGAGCAGACGTTGCAGAACTGCACCGGCCTCGACTGCGCGCTCGCGACAGGCATCTTCTGGGTCGTGGGCGCGCTGTTCGCGCGCGGCACGAACCTGTGGCAGAAGGACATATTCTGCGAGGTCCCGCCGTTGAAGTTCTCCTCGCCTTACTCGGGCAGACCTGACTGAAACCTTTAAATAGCCGCCTTCGTTGACGTTGGTCATAAAGGGGTGAATGGTTGGGGGACGTACGCCGCGATTACATCCTAGACCGCTGGGTCGTTGTTGCTCCTAAACGGGGGGCTCGACCGCAGGAGTTCAAAAAGCCGGTCGAGATCATCGAAGAGAAGTGCTTCTTCTGCAAAGGCAACGAATCATTGACGCCGCCCGAGATAGGCCGCATCGGCACGCCGTGGCAGGTGCGGTGGTTCCAGAACAAGTTCGCGGCGTTCGCGCCCGAAGGCATGCCGACGCCGCGGACAGACAACAGGTTCTACACGTGGGCCGCCAATTACGGCCACCACGAGGTCATCGTGGAGACGCCCGACCACACGAGGCAACTGGCTGAACTCTCTGAGAAAGAGATCGCGCTCGTGCTGCAGGCGTACAACGACCGCATCGAAGCGCTCTCGAAACGGCCGAACATCGCGTACGTGACCGTGTTCAAGAACTCCGGACCCGACGCAGGAACGAGCATCGTGCACTCGCATAGCCAAGTGATGGCGTCGGCGTTGCCGAACCGCGACATACTGGAGAAAGTCGCCGCTGTGCGCAGGTTCGTGCACTGCCCGTACTGCGCCATCATCGAGAGCGAAAAGAAAAGCGACCGTAGGTGCTTCGAGAACGAAGACTTCGTCGCGTTCGCGCCGTACGCGTCGCGGTTCAACTATGAATGCTGGATCTTTCCGAAGAAACACATCAGGACACTGGCCGAGGCGAATCAGGCAAGTCTTGCAGCGCTCCTAAAACAAGCATTGGGCAAGGTACACAAGTTGCAGTGCTCTTACAATCTCGTCGTGCACTACTCACCCACTGGCGAGGACCTGCATTTCCACATCGAGGTCCTGCCGCGCATCAGCGTCTGGGGCGGGTTCGAGAACAGCTCGAACGTCATCATCAACACCGTCGCGCCAGAGGACGCGGCAGCCTACTACCGCTCATGAAGATCGTTTTGCAACCGGACGGGAAAAGAAGCGTCATCGAAGGAGACGCGTCCTTCCTGCTCACCAACAGGCACGGCGGATTCGCGCTGCTCGGAAGCACACCCAAGAGCAGGTACGAAGGGGTGTTCTTCAGGCACGGCAACGACGTGTTAAAGGTCATCGAGGACATCTCTGTCGGCGGCGCGATCCAGCACCTGCACGTCACGGACAAGGTCGTGCGCGAGCGCGACGGCCTCACGGAGACGTTCTTCATGCCTCACCATGACGCGTTGCTCTACCAGTTGAGCAAGCGCGCAGAAGTCGAATTGTCCTTGGACTGCAAGGCGATCTTCGACAATCGCGCCTGGGGACGCGCATACAGGCTCAGCGTTGAGCACAAGTGCATCGTCATCTCGTTCGCGAAACGCAACGACCCTCGCGACGGTACTTCAGATTTTTCTGAATATGATATCCATTTGGCCATCTTCGGCGAAGGGCTCGAGTATCTTCCTGTCGAGAAGTGGGAAGAGCATCACTACGAGGCGGATCAGCGACGCAATTCGTGGCCGAGCTCGCGCTGGGTCTTCAAGCCGTGCAAACTGCGGTTGCAGGAAGCGGTATTCGCGTTCGCCGTCGACAAAAACAAGGCAGTCGAGACCGCGATCAACGTGTACGCACAGCGCAAGAAATACATTGATGTAGAGAAGAAACGAGTGGACGCGTTGCTGAAACCGGGACTAAAGAACCAGGAACTCGACATCGCATACAAGTCAGCCATCCGCGCGGTCGATGCGTTGTGGGCGGGCGACGGTTACTACGCAGGATTGCCGTGGTTCTGCCAGGTCTGGACACGCGACGAATTGGTCTCGACGAAGGCGTTGATGCTTACCGGACAATACGAACGCGCAAAAAAAGTGTTGTGGAAATATCTGACCTCGGATGATGCCGCTGTGTTGCCGCGCTTTTTTGGAAAGACATTCTCTCATGCCGCGAAACCCGAAGTCCCTGCCGCCGACGGCATGGGCTGGCTGTTCGTGCGCATCGCAGAGTTTTTGCAAGTGCTCGAGAAGGAACGCAAGCTCAAGACGCACATGTCGAGCAAGGACCTGGAATGGATCGAGCACAAACTCATGAACGTTTTGGATCGTTTGTTCAAGGAACGCTTCAAGGACGGCCTTATCGTCAACCGCGCCGAAGAAACCTGGATGGACACGACCTTCGGCGACGACCGCCGCGACGGAGCGCGGATCGAGATCCAGGCTTTGACGCTGGCGATGCTCACGTTCCTTCACAGACTGACCGGAAAAGAGGACCCCCGCGAAAAAGCGCTGCGCGACGCGACGCGGAAACACTTCTGGACTGGCACGATGATCAAAGACGGCAAGGAAGAACCAATTCTACGCCCCAACCTCTTCCTTGCCGCTTATGTTTACCCCAAACTCCTCTCGAAGAATGAGTGGGTCACCTGCATCGACACCGCACTCGAGGGCCTGTGGCTCGATTGGGGAGGGTTGGCGAGCATCGACAAGAAACACCCATTGTTCACTCCGAAATCGACGGGCGAGAACGTGAAATCGTACCACCGCGGAGATTCATGGTTCTGGGTGAACAATGTTGCTGCGATCGTCATGCATCGCATGGATGCGAAACGATACAGCAAGCACGTGCGGCAGATACTGAAAGCGAGCCTGCACGACCAGCAAACGAACATCGTAGGTTTCTCGAGCGAACTGAGCAGCGCGGAACAGCTGCGGTCAGAAGGCTGCGGAGCGCAGCTATGGTCGAGTGCGACGCTGGTCGAGTTGCTGTATGAGTTAGAGAATCACAGGTAAACGCCTTCATATTCCGTAACGCTTTAAAATCATGATATCTTGTCCTATGCTATGGACGACAAGATCATCCTCGACAGAGAGAGCTTCAAGGCGCTCGCCGCCGAGAGCAGGATCAGGATCCTGAAATTACTTCATCAGCGGAAGCACATGCAGGCGGAGCTTGCAGGCGCGCTTGACATGAGCCTCCCTGCTGTGAAAGAGCACCTGGACGCGTTGGAGAAGGCAGGGCTCATATTGCGCAAGGACGAAGGGCGTAAGTGGAAGTATTACGAGTTGACGCAGAAAGGGAAAGCGGTGCTTGATCCGGAACAGAAACGCATCTGGATCGTTTTGAGCCTGTTCATCATCTCTGTCGCGGGCGGAATAGCTGCGTATGGTAGAGTTCTGCTTTCGGACTACCTCAATCCTGCAGGGGTAGCGCTTGCCAAGAGCGCAGAACTGGCGGAAAGCACTGCTGGGGACGCGACCATGATGACCATTCCTGCAGCCGCGCAGGATGGCGTCCCTTGGGCGTTGATAGTGTACGGCGTTTGGCTGGCGCTTCTGCTCATAATGTTTTTATATTCGTATATCCGAAGACGAAGTTACGCAGGCAGATACCTTACCAAGTCGTAGGGTATATCTTTATCCGCGTCTTACCAAAAAGCAGGTGATCAACAATGGAGAAAAACAATCTTCCCTGGATCGTCGCCATCGGAGCGATCCTGCTCGTGGCGTTCGTAATATACCAACAACAGCAGCCCGCAGGAGACGGCGTGCTGCGCGACACCATCACGGTGAACGGCGTCGCCGAGCTGAAGGTCGAGCCCGACAAGGCAGAGATCTGGATCCTGGTCGAAGGCAAGGGCTCCGACGCGGCGTCTGCACAGGAGGATCTCCAGGAAAAATCGAACAAGGTACTGACGTCTGTCAAGGCGCAAGGCGTGCTCGAGAAGGACATCGAAACGACCGGCTTCAGTGTGTATCCTGATTACCAGTACAATCCTGAAACAGGCGAAAGCACGATAGTCGGCTACCGCGCACAGCACAGCCTCAAAGTGACCGTGCACGAGCTCGAGAAGGCAGGAGTCGTCGCGGACGCCATCGGCACACAGAACGGACAGGTGCAGAACATCCAGTTCGGACTTACTGACGAGGCGCAGAAGCGCTATGACGACGAAGCGCTGCAGTTGGCCGCCGCCGACGCGCGCAAGAAGGCAGAGTCGTTGACGTCGGCCGTCGGAGCACGCTTGGGCAAGGTAGTTGCCATCCAGGAATCGAACGTATATTACCCGCCGTGGCCGATGTACGCGCGCGCAGACATGATGATAGCTGAAGGCGGATTCACGAAAGCCACCGAAGTCCTGCCCGGACCAGTCTCCGTCAGCTCGACGGTGAGCGTGACGTACGCGCTGGGTTAGAATTCTTTTTTATCATTCTTTATCATCGCGATTCGAAATGACTGTCGGACGCTCAGGAAGTGATTATTCTCTACGTTCCGACGGTCAGGCGATAGATTGAAATACGGTGTGCGCTTCATATTCTTCATGTCTGAAAGCGATTTGGCGGACGTGGTTTCCTCTGGCGTGAGTCGGGTGCGCGAGCTAGTACTGGACTTGTTCTGTTATGTTCCTCCAGAGCATTCTGATTTTGAGTATGACGAGGGACGAATCAGCTCTTTTTTCTCGGAACGACGAGACAGACACCCCTCGTTGAGAGACGTTCGCTTGTTGCGCCGCATGACTGACGAGTGGAGCCCGTTGGTCGCAGATGCGCTCTCACAATTGAGAATAATGGGGATCATCGGCAGAAAGTATTGCGGCTTAGCCATCTCTCCGTTTACGATTTACCTTTCTCCAAACGCCAGATACGAGAGAAGGAAAGTGTGCGAATCACGACCAGAATCGGTCGCAGAGGGAATAAAAGCGTTGGCCGAGGAATTCCAAGAAACGTTTTCAGTGCGATAACCCCTGTCGCACCAGTTCTCAAATAAAGAACTTCGCAATAACCAGACCCATCAGTACGCCAGCCATGAGGCCGAGGATGTATGGCAGCATGTGGCGCTGGATGTCCTTCTGGACGGTCTCTGGCACTGTGACCTCTGGAGCGGATTCGGGTTCTGTCGGGTCGGGCGTGGTCGGCTCGGGCATCGCGACAGGCTCCACGACCTTGCGGTGTAACAGCGCCTCGAATTCGTCGTCGTTGGGCACAGCCTGTTCGAAGAGCGGCTTGGTGCCGCGGATGCGCTGCCGGATCTCGTCGTCGGACGGCAGCGGAGGGAGAGGCGCGACCGCAGGCACGGGTTCCTTCGACTGGGGCAGTTTCGCGATCTCCTTCAGGTTCGTTATGGTCCTCTTGTGCGCGGCCTTGCGCTTCTCGGTCGTGCCGTGCTCGAGCTGCTTGATGCGGCGCTCGACGACATTCGCCATGGCTTTCTTGTCCTGCACCTGCGCCAGCTGCATCGCGAGCTCCTCGTCCTTGACGATGTGGTAAATCCAGTTGTAGAAGTCGTTCTTTGCGTCGTTGACGTGGTGCTTGAACTGGCCGTCGCTCAGCCTGCGCAGTTCGCGTTCTAGATCGTACAGGTTCCTGAGCTTCGGGCCGTCCTTCACCGCGAATGCGTGATCGGGATGCACGTCCCTCAATGCAGGATGGTGTCTCATTGTGCGAGTCTCTGGAGTTCGCGCACTACATGCTTCAGCACGGCGCGCTGCGTGTCGATGCGGTTCTTGATCAGCCTGAGTTCGTTCGCCAAGGGCTCGTCGTTGAACACGCCCTCGATCCAGTTGGCGAAGTCGTTCTTGGAATCGTTTACGTAGTCCTTGAAGAGCCCGTCGTTCATGGTCTCGAGCTCATCGATGAGTTCGTACAAGGTGCGCAGCTTGCGGCCGTCCTTCAATACGAACGTCTTCTCTTCAGGGGCCTTGCCGAGCGTCTTGATGGTGATTATGGCTTGCGCTGGCGAGTCCTTCTTCGCGAGCGCTGTATGCTTTTTCGCCTTCATCCCATCACCCTTTTTCCTCTGTTTGAGATTGCGTCATTTTTAAATGCTTCGTCATTGACCGATAGACGTTCTGATTCATATCCCTCTCCTCGCCCTGATCACGAAGAACCCGATCAGCACTCCTGCCAATGCGATAAAGAGCGTCCACGTGCTGAACTCAGGCACACCTATCGCGGCGATCGTGACAGTATCATTCGCCGTGAGCGTGTCGAAACCGGCTGCCGCGCAGGTCACGTTCCAGTCGGTCGTGCCGGGCGAACCGTAGAGCTTAGTCGTCTTGTAAGAGCCGATAAACGCGCTATAAGTCATGCTCTGCGTGGTGCTGTCAACACCGAAGCTCGCGTTGCAACTCGCGCCAAGGATGTCATAACCAGACGAACCGTTGAAATAATCCGCGAAGAACTCTACAGTGTCACCGGTGTACTGCGTCGTGCTGTCGGTCTCGTCGAATATGGTGAGGTTGGTGAGCGTTCCGCTAGTGCTGCCGAAACTGAACCCCGTGAAGTGGCTCACGTTGAACGTGAAGAGATTGTTGGTGAAGCTCTGTTCCGTGCAGAGCTCCGCGGAGCACGTCACGAAAGTGCCGTTATCGTTGATATCTACGGTAGGGAAGGGATCCGTGACGCCCTGGCCTGAGAGGTTCAGCGCGATGGTCGCGCTCACGTTCAGGAACGTCAGGTTAGTCGAGTTCAGGGAGGTACGGTCCGCGGATACGTTGAGCTTCGCGAGCGTGACGTTCACGAACGCGGGAGCAGTTACGCGCGGCACGATCGTCAAGGTCGCGTTGCTCCGCAAGAACACGGTCATTGTAAAGTTATTCAGATTGCTGTTGTTCGTCGCGAGCCAGGACGAGTTCGTAGACAAGGTCGTGTTCGTGAAGCTGTTGTTCTGCGATGATGCCAACAACAGCAACGCCCCGCTCCTGCCGCTCGAGAAATTGTTGCCGGTGAAGAGGGCATAGCTCACATTACTGAGCTGGATACCTGGACCATTGACCGCTGACACGCGATTGTTTGTGAACACTGCTCTCCACGATCTCGTCAAGCTCACAGCAGTCCCGTTCTGCGAGCTCACAACGTTGCCGCTGAACGTGTTGTTATACGCATCGCTCAGCGATATCCCTATACCGGTGGAGTTCGCGGTCAAGATATTATTTGATAGGGTGTTATTGTTGCTGGAAACCAACGTAACCGGTCCGGTTGACGTGACTGTGTTACCGGTGAGCACGTTAAGATTGCTGTTAACTGTCAGGATGATCAGTTGCACAACATTGTCGATGATCGAGTTGACGCTACTTGACTGGAGGTTGATAAAGCCTGACGATCCAGTCGCGGTGCTGTTACGCACCGTTGTGTTTGATGTCGTGATAAATATCATCTGTGCATCGTTCGCCCTATTGAATTCGATGACGCTCATGTTCGCGTCAGTGGCATAGACACCGACGCCCGAGTTAGCGCCTCCTGAACTCACGTTGTTGCCCGTAATGTTCAAACTTAGCGACGTCGCCGTAATGAGCCCAGAACCTAGCCCGGAAGACCCAGAGCCAGCACCGCCATCACCGCCACCATCACCGCCATTGCCAGACAACACATTATTGATGACTTTGGTCCCGCTCGAGTTCGTGAGCCTGATGCCTGCGCCTTCGCCGCCGTCCCCTCCAGGGCTTCCTTCGTCGCCAAGAGTGCCCATCGCGCCGTGTCCGTACAGCGTGTTAATGCTGATAGTGTTATTATTACTGGAAATGATTTGGACGCCATAACCGGAAGCGCCCGAAGCTGAAGCCGCGAAGCCCTCCGCTGTCGCCGTGTTGTTCCGTATCGTGCCATTGTTCGCGCCGGTCTGGAATCTCACACCTATCTGCCAGTCCGTGAACCTGCAACCGGTGACCGTGACATTATCAAACCCGGTATTGGTGACACCGTACTCTGAGGAAACATTATTGCCATCGACCACGTGCCCTTGGCAATCGAGCCGGACATTATCCGCACCGATCGTGAAGCATCCAACCGCGATGCTGGTCAGGTCTGTCGTGAGTTCACTGTTGACCGAAATCGTACCGCACGAACTGATAGAGACAGCGATGGCAAAACCAGCCATACTCGCGCCGATCGCGAGCGCGACTGCGAGGAACGCCAGAGCTCTAGCTTTCGTCATCGTAACCGCCTTTTTCATCTGTTTGATATCGCGTCATTTTTGACTCTTCATCGGGATATCCGCTGCAGTCCCAGGCGTGATGAGTCCCAGGCACGATTGACGTGGCTTCATCGGCGCTGATTCGATAGCTATCAAGCCAGACTCAAACCTGCCGGGGTTTGCAAATCCGGGGAACGCGTCAATGTCCATTCAGTGCCTCAGTGCCAGGCCCCGCAGCCGTTGCGCGACCTTCTGCGCGGTCTGGATGCGGCCTTGTGCCCTGTCGAAGTCCCGTGCCAGCTTGTCGTCAGAGAAGACGTGCTGCACCCAGTTCTTGAAATGGTTGCCGTCCTTATTGACGTGGTGGTCGAACGTAGCGTCATCCATGCGCTTCAGCCCGTCCAGCAGGTCCGCGTAGCCGCGGAACACCTGGCCGTTGGCCGCCTTGAACGCCTTGCTGTCAGGGCACGGACGCAACAGCGGCGTTGTTTTTCCTTTCATTCCATCACCTCAGATAGTGATCCATCTCTTCTCGTCGCTCGGCCGAAGCTGGCCCTCGATGTCGTTCAATATGTTCATGAACGCGATGAAGCAGTCGTACGGGCTGTCGTACGGGTTGAAGTACTTGTGGACGTCGCCGTCGGCGAACCATTTCGTGCACATGTAGTAGAAGTGGTCGCTGGTCGAGAGCTTGCGCCACGTCTCCAAAAGTTGTTTGTTGCCTGATTCCTTGATGGAGGGCAGCAACGCGTACAATTGGTGCGCTGCCGCATGCTGCATCTTGTTGCCCAACCACGCGCTCAGGTCGCGCTCGATGTCTGCCCACGAGATCGGGTTGTGGATGTCGAGCACGCCTTTCGGTTGCAGCTTCGCAGCTTCGCTCGGCAACTGGAACCCGATTTTGCGCTTGAACAGTTCCTCAGGCAGGTGCTTGAGGAACTCGAAGATGCCTGTGTCCTCCCACTGGTGCTCGCCGAACGTCTCGTAGTCCATGAACAGGTTGACGCTGTCTCCCAGCACTGGCGCGACCCAGTCCGCGAACTTCGCCGCCGTGAGCGGATAGCTTTCCCAGCCCTTGTTCGAGAACCTGAACGCGATGTCGTCGGACAGCTTGTAGTTCTTGAGCAGCAGCTTGAGCTTCGAGCATCCTTTCGGCTGGTAGATGTAGTTTGGGCTCTGCCAGCCGAGGATGTGGTCTGCGCCTTCCGCGAGGATCGCTTTGTAGCCGAGCTCCTCGACTAGCTTTGCGAGTTCGTTGTTGTAGACCAGTTCGGTGTTGCGGAACACGGTCGGCGTGACTCCTAATAGCCTCTTCATCAAGCGCTTGTGCTGCGCGATCTGTTCCTTGAACTCGGCCTTGTCGTGCAGGAAAGACAGGCTGTGGTGCGACGTCTCCGAGAGGAATTCGACGTGGCCGGTGTCTGCCAACTGTTTGAACAACAGTATGACGTCCGGCGCGTACAACTGGAACTGTTCCAGCGCGGTGCCGGTGATGCTGTACGCAACCTTGAACTTGCCCTTGTGCTTCTTGACGAGGTCAAGGATGAGCCTCGTCGCGGGAAGATAGCACTTCCTCGCGACCTTCTCCATCACGGCATGGTTCTTGTCGTCGTCGAAATAATCATGGCTGTTGCCGATGTCGAACACGCGGTACTGCTTCAGCCTGAACGGCTGGTGGACCTGGAAATACATGCATACGTTGGTCATTGTCATCTCCTCCGTTTCTTCATGAGCGTCCCGTACAGGTTGAGGACCTCGTGCGCAGGCTTGTCCCACGTGATGTTCGCGACCTCGTTGCGGCCCTGCAGTCCGAGCTCGTCCTGCAGTTCCTTGTAGTACAGCACCCCGAGGATCTTGTTGGCCATCGCGTGCACGTCCCAGAAGTCTACCTTCAGGCAGTGCTTGACGACTTCGCTCACCCCGGACTGTTTGCTGATGATGACAGGCGTCCCGTTCCGCATCGCTTCCAAAGGCGTGATTCCGAACGGCTCGCTGACGGACGGCATGACATATACATCCGCCATCTTGTACGCGCGGTCGATGTCCTTGCCCGTGAGGAAGCCCGTGAACAGCATCTTGCCCGCGAGCCCGAGCTCGGCTGCCTTCTCGATGATCTTCGGCTCCATGTCTCCAGAGCCGGCCATGATGAATTTCGCGCGCGGCTCCTTCTCAAGCACCTTCTTCGCGGCGTACAGGAACCAATCAGGGCCCTTTTGCAGCGTGATGCGTCCGAGGAAGAGCACGACCTTGTCTGTCTTGCCCAGTTTCGGCTGCTCGACAGGCTCTGTGAATTCGACGGCGTTGTGGACTGCCATGATCTTTTCAGGATCGATGCCATAGTTCGCGACGACCTTCTCTTTCGTGAAGTTGCTCACCGGCACGACAGCATCTGCGTTTTCGAAGCCGAGCTTCTCGATGCCGTACACGTGCTGGTTGATGCTGTTGCCGCCGGTCCGGTCGAACTCTGTCGCGTGCACGTGGACGACCAACGGCTTTCCTGACACGGCTTTCGCGTTGATGCCTGCCTGGTACGTCATCCAGTCGTGGCTGTGGATGACGTCGTGCGGGATCTTGGCTGCGAGTTCTTTCGCGGCCTCTGCGTAGCGTTGCACCTCTGCGAAGAGCGTGTTGCCGTACAGCGCGGCCGCCTGCGGGTTGCGCTTCTTCCAGAGCTCGTAGGACTCGGATGACGCGTACGCCGTGAGCGGTTCTGTCTTGAATTTCAAAAGTTTGTTCTGTCTCCTGTCTGCGGAGATGAGCTTGACGCCAGGTACGGTTATTCCGTCAGGCACGCGGGGCAGCACGAACGTCACGTCAGCGCCTTGCGCGACCATGGCTTTTACGAGGCCAGCGCATGCGACGCCCAAACCTCCGGAGTAGACCGGCGCGAACTCCCAGCCGAACATGAGGACCTTCATAGACCCTCCTTGAGCGCTGCTCTGCCGCGGTCGGTGATCTCGTAGATCTTGACGAACGGACTGACGAAGACTTCCTTGAGGTAACCTTTACCTGTCAGGTACACGATGTGGTTGTCGACCGTGCGCCAGTTGACGCCCGTGTCTGTCGCGACCTGGTTGACTGTCTTCTGGCCGTCTGTGAACGCTTTGAGGATGAGAGGTCGGAGCGCTGCGTACGTCCTCTTTTTGACCATTAATAGAGGTTTTCGTTCGTCTGCTTATAAACATTACGTTATTTTAGTTAGAACATACTATCTCTTTAGCTATCATATAAAACTATTTTAATCAATTATTATGGTTAAAATAGTATTAACATACTTACTGAAGAGTACATATCAAAGAAGATAATCAGAATTATTGCACGTTTATCCAGTCTCTGCGCTCGTTGTTCTCGTCGCGCTCGAGCACGAGGTCGTGCGGGTCGACGATGCTGACGATCTGGAAGCGTCCTGGCACGGCGTAGTTCACGCTGTACGTGACTGTCGTGCTCTCGCCAGGCAAGAGCGGCGATTTTGGCGGCTCGATCAGGAACGCGTAGCCCGGCTCGAAATAGACATCGATATCGACCGGATCCGCCTCGACTTCGCCTGTGTTCTCTATCCTGAACGTGACCTTGAACTCATCGTTGGTGCGCGGCTGCCTGCTGATCAGCATCTCCGTGACCGCGAGCTCTGCGACGACGCACTTGCCCTGGTTGCATGAACACGGCACTCGCTTGACGGTTACGCTGCCGCGCGGATCCTTCACCGAGAAGTCGCACGCGAACTCCTGCAGGATCGCTGAACTTTCGCACTTGTCGGCGACGCTCTGCCCAGAACGCCAATCGGTCGTCAGACCGAACGTGAAAGGGTCGTCGCCCTTGTCTGTCTCCACGCACGAATACGTCTCGGGCCGCTCATCAGGCAACGAAGCGATGACCGCGATGATGATCACGACAAGCAAGAACGCCGCGATGAGCGCCTCGACCTGGACGTGCGTGAATCTCCGTTTCAACGGGCGACCTCATACAAAAGATCCTTGGTGGTCACGATGCCGACCGGCTCATTGTCGCTGACGAGCACGACCGCAGAGATGCCGTTATCGTGGATCAACCTTATTATCTCGGACGCTGAAGTCTTCGGCGACGCGGTGACCACGATGCGCTCCATGATGTTGCCGACCGGCAACAGCTCGAAGCTCGGCCGCTCGCCAGGGTCCTGCCCCGACTTGGACGTGCGCCCGTGCTTGCCGTGCCTGCCGGACAGCGCGCCCCGCGCGCTGATGAGATATTTCGTCAGCAGGTCGACCACCGACACCACGCCGACGAGTTTGCCTGCCTTGTCTACGACAGGCGCATGGTCTATCCTCTTATCGCTGAACAGCGAGACTGCCTTGCCGATCGAGTCGTCCTCGGTCAATACGTTGAGCTTCATCGTGCCGACTTCATCCGCTTTCATCCCCTTCAGCTTGCCGCTGAGCTCATCGAGCACGTCACGAGCGCCGACTATCCCGAGAAGGACCTTCTTGTCCAGCACCGGCAAGACATGGAAGTCGCTGTTGTGCATCAGCATCGCGGCGCGTTCGAGAGTCATGTCGAGCGCGAGCGCTGCCGGCTTGCCCACGAACTTCCTTACCTTCGTCTCCGCGGGATCGACGCGCGACCTGATGAGCGCGCGCTTCCAGACCATCCCCGCATAGTAACCCTTGTTGTCCAGCACTACGGCTTCCGTGTGCTTGCCTCTGCCTAGCTTGCCGAAAACGAAAGAGAGCGTGTCGTCCGGACTGACAGCCAGATAGTTGAGCCTGAGAATGTCCTTGACCTGCATCGTATCACCTTTTTGCTGATGATTGAAAGACGCGGTTATGTATATAAAAGTTGCTCTGCAATCGCGGATGAGCAGTTATGTTTATAAAAGCGGCAACCGACCTTTCCTGCAATGTCGTTCCACGACAAAACCGCGAAAGAGGTGTTCACCGAGCTCCAAACGACCGAGTCAGGGCTCTCCTCGTCAGAGGCAGAGCGGAGGCTCGGGATCTACGGGCCTAACACGCTCGCTGCGCAGACGGCGATCAGCCCGTCGCGCATCTTCCTCTCGCAGTTCGCGAACCCGCTCGTGTGGGTGCTGCTGGCCGCGATGGCCATCTCGTTCCTTGTCAAGGAATACACGGATTTCTGGGCCATCGCAGCCATCGTCGTCCTGAACGCGGTCCTTGGTTTCGTTCAGGAATACCGCGCAGAGACCGCCATCGCGTCATTGCAGAAACTGACCGCATTGAAGGCGAAAGTCCTGCGTGACGGCAAGGAGCGACTGATGGACTCCGCCGTGCTGGTGCCCGGGGACATCGTCCTTCTCGAGACGGGCGATAAGGTGCCGGCCGACGCGAGGCTTGTCGAGATCGTCAACCTACAGACCCAGGAAGCCGCGCTCACCGGCGAGAGCACGCCCGTGCACAAGCAGCTCAAACAGGTCGCGTCCATGGCACAGGTGGCTGACAGGAGCGACATGGTTTTCTCAGGGACTATCGTCACCGCCGGACGCGCGAAGGCGGTCATCACAGGCACCGCGGACAAGACAGAGCTCGGCATGATCGCGACGCTCATCCAGGAAGCCGAACGCGAGAAGACGCCCCTGCAGAAGAAGCTCGGCCAGCTCAGCGTGTGGCTCACGATACTCGTCGTCGCGATCGCGACGGTCGTGTTCGTCGCAGGCGCCGTCGAGGGCAGACCCCTGTTCGAGTTCCTGCTGGCGGCGATCGCGCTCGCTGTCGCGGCCATCCCCGAGGGATTGCCGGCCATCGTGACTATAAGCCTCGCGTTCGGCGTGCAGCGCATGGCCTCGCGCAACGCGCTCATCAGGAAACTGCCCAGCGCAGAGACTCTCGGCTCGTGCACAGTCATCTGCGCGGACAAGACCGGCACGCTGACCGCCAACGAGATGACCGTCCGCAAGGTCTACGTCGACGGCGAGGTCGTCTCGGTCACGGGCTCCGGATACTCCCCTGACGGAGAGTTCTCAAGCCATCCGAGGGATCTCGGGTTGTTGCTCTCCATCGGGGCGCTTTGCAACAACAGCAGGCTCAGCCAGGAAGGCGCATCGTGGCGCGTGTTCGGAGACCCGACAGAGGCCGCGTTGCTGGTGTCCGCGGAGAAAGCCGGACTGTCCGGGAACATGCCGTCCCGCGTCGGCGAGATCGAATTCACCAGCGAGCGCAAGCTCATGACTACTTTCCACCGCCTCGATTCAAAGGTGGTCGCGTACGTCAAGGGCGCGCCGGACGTGGTCCTGGACCGGTGCTCGCGAACCATCAGGGACGGCAAGCTCCACAAGCTCACCGACGCGGACAGGAAGCGCATCCTGGACGCCAACGCGCGCTTCGGCAGGGACGCGCTGCGCGTGCTGGGATTCGCGTACCGCGAAACCGCCGAACGCACTGAAAAGGCGGAGAAGGACCTCATATTCGTGGGATTGCAGGCGATGATCGACCCGCCGCGGCCGGAGGCGCGTGACGCTGTCGCCGAATGCAGGACGGCCGGCATCAAGGTCATAATGATCACGGGCGACCATCCCCAGACCGCGCTCGCCGTGGCGAACGAGCTCGGCATCACAGGCGATATCCTCACCGGCGCCCAGCTGGAGACGATGGACCTCGATCCGTATGTCGAGAAGGTGAGCATCTACGCGCGCGTAAATCCCGAGCACAAGATCAGGATCATCGAGGCGTTGCAGAAGAGGGGACACGTGGTCGCGATGACCGGCGACGGCGTGAACGACGCGCCGGCGCTGAAGAAGGCCGACATCGGCATCGCGATGGGGCTGGCAGGCACGGATGTCGCGAAGGACGCGAGCGTCATGGTCCTGGCCGACGACAACTTCGCAGCTATCGTCTCAGCTGTGCGCGAAGGGAGACGCATCTACGACAACATCGGGCAATTCATCGAGTATCTCCTGAGCTCGAATCTCGGAGAGGTGCTCACCGTGTTCGGTGCTTTAATCGCGGGATGGACCTTGCCCGTGTCCGCGATACAGCTGCTGTGGATCAACCTCGTGACCGACGGGCTGCCTGCGCTCGCGTTGGGCGTCGAGCCCGCTGCGCCTGACGTGATGAAGCGCGCCCCTCGGAACGCCTCGCAGGGCATCCTGCACGGACGCGTCCTGGAACTGTTCCTTGTCGGACTGACCATGATGACCGGGAGCCTGTTCCTGTTCAACATGTACGAGGGCGCGAAGGCGATGACCGTCGTGTTCACCGGCCTCGTGATCATGCAGATGTTCAACGTGCTCAACCAGCGCTCCGAGCGATTGAGCGTGTTCCAGATGCGGCCGTTCTCGAACCCCTGGCTCTGGCTCGCGATCATATCATCTGTGCTGCTGCAGGTCATCGTGGTCCACACGCCTCTGAACGTCTTCTTCGACAGCGTGCCGTTGAGCGGCATCGATTGGCTCTGGGTGGTCGGGGTGTCGCTGAGCGTGCTAGTGATGGACGAACTGATCAAGCTGAAGCGCAGATTATCCACTCACCGATAGTGTCGAATGTTTTTATATGCTGTTCTGCACGTTCCGTCCATGAACCCGCGATACTCTTCTGCGTCCCCCGGTGCGATGTGCACAAGCAGGTTTGTGTCGCTTCTGGCTTTGGATTCAATAGCACTGGAGCGACGTCAATCGTGCCTGGGAAGCATTGCCGGGGACGAGGCCTGATGGAACCTAAGGCGAAGCTATGCTGCGAGATCTCATGGGAGGTCTGCAACAAGGTGGGCGGGATCTACACAGTCGTCTCGTCTAAAGCGCAGCGCATGGTGGAGCACTACAAGGAGAAATACTTCGCCATCGGACCTTACTTCCCGGCGAAGGCGCTGGGCAACTTCGAGGAGAAGGTGCCGCCGGATTCATGCAAGCAGGTGTTCGAGACTCTCAAGAGCGAAGGAATCGAGTGCCATTACGGGACGTGGCTAATCAAGGGCAACCCGAACGCCATCCTGATCGACTTCTCAAATTTCGCGAAACACAAGGACGGCATCAAGAGCTTCCTCTGGGACACGTACAAGATAGATTCCCTCGGGACAGACTATTACGACTTCGACGAGCCGGTCGTCTGGGCATGGGCCGCAGGCAAGCTTGCCGAGAGACTGGCCGCCGCGTGCGAAGGGTCCTGCGTCGCGCAATGCCACGAGTGGCTGGCGGGCGGCGCGCTACTATACCTCAAATCGCACAACGTGCGCGTCGCGACCGTGTTCACGACGCACGCGACGATGCTCGGACGGACGCTGGCGAGCGAAGGCATCCTATACCGCGTCATCGACACGGTCGATGCCGATGAGGAGGCGGCGAAGCGCGGGCAGGGCCTGAAGGCCAAGCACCTGCTCGAGAAGGCGTCTGCGCAGCATTGCGAGATATTCACTACCGTCTCGGAGATCACGGGCATGGAGGCCGAGAAGCTCCTCGGCAGGAAGCCCGACGTGCTGCTGCCGAACGGGCTCGACATGTCGCGCTTCCCCACGTTCGAGGAGTCGAGCATCAAGCACAAGCTCATGAAGAGCAAGATCTTCGACTTCCTCATCTCGTACTTCTTCCCGTACTATTCCTGGGACCTCGACAACACGCTCGTGTTCTTCCTGGCAGGCAGGTACGAATTCCACGACAAGGGCATCGACATCTTCATCAAGGCGCTGGGCAAGCTGAACGACCGGCTGAAGGCCGAGAATAGCGAACACACTGTCGTCGCGTTCTTCTGGGTGCCGGGCGACATCAAGGCCATCAAACCGATGCTGCTCGAGAGCAAGACATACTACAAGGACCTGAAGGAGAGCATCGGCGACAACCTAGACGAGATCGAGCACAACATCCTGCACGGACTGATCGCGAACCTGCCCCTGACCCAGGAGCAATTGTTCAACGAGGACCTCCGCGACGACGTTAAGCGCAAACTGCTGCGGTTCAGGCGCAAAGGCAAACCGCCGATCGCGACGCACGACTTATACAACGAACCGCAAGACCTGATCACGCAGACGCTGCTGAAGCTCGGATTGGACAACGACGCGGACGACCGAGTGAAGGCCGTGTACTACCCGATCTACCTGTCAGGCGCGGACAATCTTTTGGACCTCACGTATTACGAAGCCATGCAGGGCTCGCACCTGGGCGTGTTCCCTTCGTATTACGAGCCGTGGGGATACACCCCCTTGGAGGCCGGCGCGTTGAGCGTTCCTTCGGTCACCACGGACCTTGCCGGTTTCGGAAGGTTCATCTGCACGGAGTGCGTGCCTGGCCCAAACCCGGGCATCTGGGTGTTGAAGCGCTGGCAGCATTCCGACGAAGACGTCGTCGACCAGCTCGCGGAACAGATGCACTACTACGCGACCCTGCCGAAGGAAGATAGGATCGACAACAAGATCGCCGCGCGCGAGATCGCGGCCATGGCCGACTGGAAGAGCTTCATCGAGCGCTATATCGAAGCGCAGAACAAGGCAGTCGAGAAGCTTCCGTAAATTCTCCGCGTAATTCGGAATATTTCTGAATTCATTTCCGAAAAGTATATAAGGAGGCACGTCTCACCAGAGTCCATGATGCAGCTCAGGATCGGACAGAAAGGCGAGATCGTCATCCCGAAGAAGATCCGCGAAGCGCTCGGGCTCTCCCGCGACCGACCGGTGCTGTTGGAGGTCAGAGACAAGACCATCCATCTCAGGACGACCGCAGAGGACATCATCACGCAATGGGAGGCGCAAGCGAAACGCATCAACCTCAAGCCGAAAGACCTAGTCTACGGTGACCGGCTCTACGAGGACGTGTTCTGATGTATATCGATGCGAACATCTTCGCATTCGCGGCGATGCTCCCGGGCGCGGAAGGCGCGAAAGCCCGCAAACTCCTCGAGACTGTCGTGAAGGGCAGGAAAGCGCTCACAAGCGCATTGACGATCGACGAGGTGATGTGGGTCCTCCGCAAGAGCGATCGCGCCACGGAGACCAGGACCGTCGTCGAAAACATCTATGCGTTACCTAACCTCGAGATCAAGGAAGTCGCCGCCTCATTGCCCTTGCGCGCACTGGATTTCATGGAACGCCATAAGCTCAAGCCTCGTGATGCGCTCCACCTCGCGGCGATGGAGCAGTTCAACATCCATGAGATCGCGAGCGATGATGCCGATTTCGATAGGATCCCCGGGATAAAGAGGATGAAGCTATGATGTGTCACAACCGATTTAAAGCATCTTAGGGAGCGTGCATTCATGTCCAACGAAGCGTTCGATGCGGCATACCGTAGCTATCTGGGGCTTGAGCCCTCGCTCAAATCGGACCCGGAATTGGCGCATCTCGGCGAGACCGTGCGCATCACGCTGTCGCTCCGCGATCCCGTGCAGGGGTTGACGCTCGTGCGGCTGTGCGACGTCATCACTGAGAAAGGCGTCAACATGGGCAAGGTCCGGGAAGACGTGCTGTCGTACCTCCAGAATGAAGCGCGCGTCACGTACGATAAGATCGCCGAACTGCTGAAATCGGAACGCATCGCGGCCGAGAACAACAAAATACGCGAGAACGAGCCAGTCAAACCTTGATGCGGTACGCCCAGTAGCGGTCGTGTGCGTTCTCGAGCGAGCGCATCTGCGCGATCGATAGATGCTCGAAGTGCTTCCTCATCGGTCTGATGCTGTTTCCGTGCGCGCTGATGGCGACGTTGACCTTGAATGATTTCATCAATTTGATGAGGTCGTGGATGAACGGCTTGACGCGCTCGTTCACGTCCTTGAAGGATTCCCCTTTCGGCGGGCTCCTGGTGTAAGAGCGGTGATAGATCATATACAGTCTTGGATTCTGTTTTTCGAACGCGTCCTTGCTCTTGCCCGTGAGCGCGCCGTAATCGCGCTCCCTCAACCGCGCGTCGATGACGACCGGGATGCCCTTGTGGAAACGCAGGACTTCGTCCAGGGTCTGCAGGGCGCGCGTCTGGTCCGAAGAGAACGCGAGATCGATCCGCTTGTTCCGTAATTTCCGCGCCAATAGCTTGGCGCTTTTGACCCCTTTCGGCGCGAGCTTGGAGTCGCGCCAACCCGAGAAGATATGATCGATGTTATCATACGATTCGCCGTGCCGGAACACATAGACCGTACGGTACGCCATCAGCGTAGCGTCTCCGCGAACGCCTTCGTGACGTCGATCCTCGCGACGGGATTGTGGATGGTGTTGGTGGTCTCGACCATCGCGAGCTTTTTCAGGTCCTGCAATGCGTTGCCTGCGAACACGCCGTGCACGCCGATGCACGTGATGCTCTTCACGCCGAGCTTCTTGAGTTGCTTGATGGGTTCGATCATCGTGTGACCTGTGCTGATGATGTCATCGACGATGACGACGTGCTTGCCTTTGAGCGGGATCTTCGATTTGACGATAATCCTGACTTTCGTGGCAGTGTAGCGCTTCTTCTTGAGCACGATGCTTGGCAGGCCCGCGAGCTTCGCGACCGAGGCCGCCCACTGCGACGATTCCTCGTCAGGGCCCACTACCATCTTGTCCGAATGGTTGCGCCTCAGGTGGTCGGCGAGCGTTTGGTTGGCCGTGAGCGTCGTAGTCTTCGTGCTGAAAATGCGATTGAGGCTCTTGATGCGGTGCAGGTGGGGATCCATCGTGACCAGCATGTCGGCCGAGCTCAATAGGCGTGCGACGATGCTGTTGGAGACCGCCTCGCCTGCGTGGAACTGCTTGTCCTGGCGCATGAACCCGAGATATGGTGCGACGAGCGTGACCTTCTTCGCGCCTTGCTGCTTCGCTGCGCCGATCGCGATGAGCGCCTCGAGCAGGACTTCGCCAGGATACGGCTGGAAAGAATAGACAAGAACCGCATGCTTGCCTCTTACATCCGCGGGCAGCCTCAACAGGAGCTCGCCGTCAGGGAAATAGCTGGTGCGCACGGGAGCATAACTCGCCTTGATCCTTTTGGCGAGCAGTTTCGCGAACCTTTCAGAACCGCAACCGCCGAATACTACTGTTTTCATCACGCCTCTTTTCATTCCTGACAAGTTGACAAACGTTTTTAAATGCATCGCTCTGTTGCTCTGCTGAAAGATGGTGACGATCAAGAACGCGAAGGCACTGGGGGCTTCTCCCGCGTGCAAGGCAGTCGTGAAGCTCCTGCAGGCAGGGCTTGACGCGCTCGATCCCGAAAAGGCGCTGAAAAGCGCGGTGACGCTCGGCAGCGACACGCTCACGCTCGGCGCGCAGCAGTTCTCGCTACGCAAGATAGACCGGATCATCGTGGTCGGCGCGGGGAAAGCTTCAGGCGTGATGGCGTCGGTGCTCGAGATGATCCTGGGCGACAGGATCTCGAAAGGACTTATCATCGACGTGACCTCGCGTAAGCTGAAGCGCATCAAGGTGCTGGCGGGAGACCATCCTGTCGTGTCGCCGCACAACGCGCGGTTGACCCACGAGATCCTCAAGATGACCGGCAATCTTTCTGTCAGTGATTTGGTGATATGCCTGTTCTCAGGCGGCGGGTCTGCGTTGTTCTCGGATCCCCGGATCAATTTGAACCAGTACCAGAACCTGATGCGGCGGATGCTTACGTCCGGCGCGACGATCCAGGAATTCAACACGGTGCGCAAGCACGTCGACTCCGTGAAAGGCGGGCGTTTCGCCGAGCACTGTTTCCCGGCGAACGTCGTCACATTACTCGTCTCGGATGTGCCCGGGAATGATCCGGCGTTCATAGCGTCGGGTCCGACTGTGCCTGACACGACCACCGCGAAGGACGCGCAAAGAATCTTGGCGAAACACGGCCTGCCGCAAGTCACGGTGTCGGAGACGCCGAAGGACAGCACGCTTTTCAGGAAAGTCCGCAACATCATCGTCTTGGATAATGAGAAGGCGGTCGACGCGATGAAAGCGGAAGCGTCGAGATTGAGACTGAAGCCGGTTGTTCTGTCCACGAATGTCACGGGCGAGGCGCGCGACGTAGGAAAGCGTTTGCTGGCCAAGCTCGGCAAGAGGACTGCCGTTATCGCCGCAGGCGAGACGACCGTGACCGTGCGAGGCAAAGGGAAAGGCGGCCGGAACCAGGAATTGGTGCTGGGAAGCGTTGAGGCGTTGTCCACGATGAAGAACACCTGCCTCGCGTCGATGGGCACCGACGGACGCGACAACTCCGACGCGGCTGGCGCGATCGCGGACGAGAAGACGCTGAAGAAGGCAGCGCGCTTGAAGCTCGATGTCGGCGCGGCTCTGAAGGACAACGACAGCTATCCTGTCTGGAAGAAGCTCAAGCAGCATATCGTGACCGGACCGACCGGGACGAATGTGTCGGACATGATGGTCGCCGTACGATCCTGATTATCTCCACGTCAAGATAGGTCAGAACGTTCATATAGTTCAACGTCTTATAGGAAATCACGGGACGGTGGTGCCTACACCAAACCGGGGTGATGCGCCTCAGAGACTTCGGCACCATCGAGCCCGTTTTCTTTTGTGGGCGGGATGCCACCACACAAATAATTATAGACTTTCTTCCCTCGACAAACCATGCTGAAGGACGTCCAAGTCCAGGTCGATGCGTGGACGCAGCAGTTCAAGATCCCGTACTGGCAGCCGCTTGAGATCCTCGCGCGGTTGACCGAAGAGACGGGCGAATTGGCGCGCGAACTGAACCACCGCTTCGGGCCGAAGAAGAAAAAGGCCTCCGAGGACGTAAAGGACGTCGGCGACGAGATGGGAGACATCATCTTCACTCTGGCGTGCCTGGCGAACTCGCAGAGGATCGATCTCGATGATTGTTGGAAGCGCGTGATGGACAAATGCTACGGACGCGACAAGGATAGGTTCGAGAAGAAATGATTTTATAGTCAGTTCTACGTTATTGCCTCATGGTCAAAGAGGCGAAGCACAAAGGCAAACGCGTCTTCGTCTGCGAGCGCTGCGGATTCAGGTTCTTGGAGAAGAAGTGGGCGGGCGCGTGCGAGGACTGGGAGAGGACGCACCTGTCGTGCAACCGAGAGGTCGTCAAGCACGCGTTGAAATGAGAGTCGTTTTACAAGCACATGCAGAACGAAACGTTCTGCTGTGCAGCCGAGCCTACTGGACTCGGCTTGCATCGCATCTATAGACTTGAAGCATCCACCAACCTGCCTGGGTGCTCCCCTGTTATTGCCGTCCCCATTCGTTTCTCCCCCGGCAGTTTTGACGCGGCTTTAGCGCAATCGATTCGAAAGCAGAAATGCAACTACAAATCTGCTTGGGCACGCAAATCACGGGAGCGCAGAGAAACGTCAGTTCTTGTATCTGAGATGAAGCGAGTTCAGCACGACGCTCACCGAGCTCAGCGCCATGGCGCCGCCAGCGATGATGGGCGAGAGCAGCCACCCGGTGAACGGGTAGAGCACGCCCGCCGCGATAGGGATGCCGACGCAGTTGTACACCAAAGCCCAGAACATGTTCTGCCTGATCTTCGACATCGTCATCTTGCTCAACGCTATCGCCCGGGCGATGTCGAGGAGTTCGTTGCGCATCAGCACGATATCACCGGTCTCGAGCGCGACATCGGTGCCGGAGCCCATCGCGATGCCCACATCGGCCTGCGCGAGCGCCGGAGCGTCGTTCACTCCGTCGCCTATCATGGCGACCTTCCCCTCCTTCTGCAGCGCGACGACGTGGTCCGCCTTGTCGGCCGGCAGGACCTCCGCGAAGATCTCTGTTATGCCCACTTGCTTGGCGATGGCCTGCGCAGTGCGCCGGTTGTCACCGGTGATCATCGCGACATGGATGCCCAAGTCCTGCAGACTCTTGACAGCGGCGGGAGCGTCATCCTTGAGGACGTCGGCGACCGCGATGAGGCAGAGAACCTCCTTCGATGCGAGGATCATGACAGTCTTGCCGTCCTCCTCCAACGGACGGATGCGGGATTCCCAATCTCCGACATCGATCGATTCGTCGTTCATCAGCTTGCGATTGCCGAGGAAGTAGTGTTTCGTCCCGATCTTTGCCGTGACGCCGTGTCCGGGCAACGCCTTGAAGCCAGCGCACTCCTGCAGCTTGACATCCTTCGCCTTTCGCATGACCGCCTGGCCGAGCGGGTGCTCTGAACCGTGCTCAAGGCTCGCGACGATGCGCAACAAGTCCTCAGACGTCCCTTGCACGGCGATGATGTCAGTCACTTCGGGAACGCCTTTCGTCAGCGTGCCGGTCTTGTCGAAAAGGACATGGGTCACCAAGTGCGTCGTCTCTAGCACGTCGCCGCCCTTTATGAGTATGCCTTGCTGGGCGCCGCGACCTGTGCCGACCATTATGGCTGTCGGCGTCGCGAGCCCGAGCGCGCACGGACACGCGATGACGAGCACGGAGACGGCCGCGATGAGCGCGAAGGACAATTCTCCTGTCAAAGATATCCACGTGATGAACGTCGCCACCGCGAGCACGATGACTATCGGCACGAAATACGCCGAGATGGTGTCCGCGAAACGCTGGATCGGAGCTTTCCTGCCTTGCGCGTCCTCGATCAGCTTGACGATGTGCGCGAGCGTCGTGTCGGCGCCCACCTTTGTCGCGACCATCCTGAAACTGCCATCCTTGTTCATGGTGCCGCCGATCACCGCGCTCCCTTTCACCTTGTCGACAGGCATGCTCTCGCCAGTGAGCATACTCTCATCGACCGCCGACCTGCCGATTACGACCGTGCCATCCACCGGGACGCGCTCGCCGGGTCGCACGATGAGGACGTCCTTCTCGCGCACGTCATCGACAGGGATGCTCATCTCCTTCCCGTCCCTGACGACCGTCGCGGTCTTCGGGGCGAGATTCATCAGTTTCTCGATGGCCGCGCCGGTCTTGCCGGTCGCGGACGCCTCAAGCCATTTACCAAGGATGACGAGCGTTATCAGGACAGCCGAGATCTCGAAATACTGCGCACCTCCAACGAGCAGGGCGTAGACGCTGTACGCGTAAGCTGCTGTCGTCCCGAGCGCGATCAAGGAGTCCATGTTCGCGGACTTGTTCTTGAGCGCGGTCCACGTGCCGCGATAGAACCCCCAGCCAACGAAGAACTGCACAGGCGTCGCGAGCACGAACAGTACATACACCGCGCCGGGAAGTTCGTAGCCTGAATAGAGGACTCCATCAGCCATGAAGAACATGCCCACGAGCAAGGCAGGCAACGAGAATACCACACTCAACAGGAAGCGTCTCTTCAAACTCGCGATCTCCTTCAAACGGCGCTCTTTCGCGAGCGCCGGGTCGAGACCGGGCGCTGCCTGGTAGCCTTTCTCCTCGATGACCGCGATAAGGTCCGTTTCTGTGATCGACTGATCGTGCTCGATCGACGCCTTGGCTGTGGAGAAGTTGACGTTCGCCGAGATGACCCCCTTGGCGAGGAGCGCTTTAGTGATGGTGTTCGCGCAGCTCGCGCAATGCATGCCGCTTATCGAGAGGGTCGTCTTCACCAATCGAAGACCCGCTCAGAGACAGCAGGGATGCCCGTTATCGTGATCGTGAACTTCGATGGCTCTTTGCCGGTGTCGAACTCGAGCGTGCCAGACGCGTGATGACCTGACAATGATGGCGCTGCGACGGGCTTGATGGCGCGGCCATCGTACGTGAGCGTCGTTATCTCCGAGAGGTCGAAGGGGCTCAGATCTACCGAGTGCGTGTTGGCCGCGATAGTCACCAAGAACCTGCCGTCCTTGAAGCCGAGAGGCGTGAGCTCTATCGAGACGTCGCCCTGATCGGTGCTGCCCGAACCGATCGTCCGGGAGCCTGCTGCACTGACTGAAGGCGCGGCAACGTTCACTGACGGGCTTGCGGAGCCAGGCCAGAACCAGCCGGCTGCGGCGTACGCCAGCCCAGCCAGCACTAACACCAAGACGCCTATCAATATATAATCAGTCTTATCCATGCGCAATCCTCCGTTTCTGCAATCGGTCCTTTACAAAGAGCGCTATGCCCGTTGCTGCCACTAGCCCTCCGACCGTCCAGAACACCGCAGAGAAACCCTGCACTGCCTGGAACGGGACGCCTGCGATGATCAGCCCCGAGTTGAACAAGATAAGGTTCTTCGAGATGCACTTTTTCTTTACGTAGAGGCCGAACGTGACCAGCAACAGCACGACGGCGACGGTCCACAGCGGTATCGCAACGGTAGTCAGGAAGTACAACGGCATGCCAGTCACGACAATACCCATGACACTCAGCAAGGCGATGAGGCCGAGGCAGACGCTGTGGCACACCTGCCACGAGCCCAGGATGCTCGCGATGCCGGAAATGCTTCCCGTCGCTCCGACGAGCCTGTCCTTGAGGTGCGTCTTCTTGTCTTCCATCTCAGTCCTCGAAACAGCACGCGAGCGCTGTCTCAAGCGCTGCCTTGACGCGGCCTTTCTTAAGCTTTTTGCGCAGTTCCTTAAGTATCATAGCCCGAACCATCCCGGATGCATGAGCACGAGCATCACGATGACCGAGAAACCGCCTACGAGCCAGAATAGTCTCAGTGACATGACTCCCCCTTGTGCAGCTTCATCATGATGAGGTGCGTGATGGGGCACGCCGCGAGCGCTATCCAGTACACCCACGGGCTTCGGATCCCGAACACGACCGCGATGATGATCAACGCGATGGGGATGCCAACGCACGCCAACATCAACCACTTGTGGGATGATTTGTGCTGCATCGTTCAACCGTGGTGGGCGCGGTGCGTTTCTGCGTTCATGCCGCGAGCGCCGTTCGTTGAGTCACCGTGCATCGAGCCGCATTGCGCGTGGTTTCCCGCACTCATCATCGGGCCAGACATCATCGAACTATGCCCTGAGCCATGCATGCTTCCGGAACCGCCCATCATGCCTGAGTTTGTGGACGCTCCTGACATCATTCCCGAGCCAGTATTGTGGGCGAGCGCTGAAGCGGCGAACAAACCGACGGCGAGGCTGACGATCAACAACAATAGTATGGTTTTCATGCTTTTACCTCCGTTACGCGCGCTGCGCGCTTCTTCTGCGGCATCTTCTGGACAAGCCAGAACAGGCTGTAAAGGTCGAATGCGCTCTTCTCGAGACCGTGCGCCTTCACCGGATTTGTCTTGATGTGCTTTGTCGCTGTCTCCATCAACCGCATCGTGGCCGCCAGCAAGTGCTTGCTGATGCACCAAATCTCGCCTTCCGGGTTGATGACCAGTTCCTTGAGCAGGCTGACGCGCAGTTTGCGCACCGCTGCCAGGATGTGCAGGTATTCCTGCTTGTTGGTCTTCACCGAGGTCATGGCGAGATGCTCCTCGATGCTGACAAGGTTCATCACGGCGAAGCTCAGGTCCTCCTGGTGCGTGAGGTCCGCACGTTGCTTGTCCGTTCGTTTCATACTAGTCCCCCCGCGAACACGATGGTCGCGATGAGCAATGTCGCCAGCAAGATTATCATGCCCTGCAGCGGGATGTGGTTCTTGCCGTTGTTGCTGCTTCTCAAAGAGGCGTGGACGCCGTCACCGACCATGGCGACGCCCGTGCCTGCCAGCATTCCCGAAAGCAGTCTCGGCATGCCCCAGAGCATCGCGCCCGTGAACAGGCCGCCCTTCTGGAATCCGACGATGGTCAGGATCAGGCTCGCGACAACGATCGCGATGCCTTGGCCAGGGAACATCACCCAATTCCTGCGCTTGAGCGCATTGTTCACCCACAGCGCGCTCGAAACGAGGAAGCCGCCGATGAGCACACCCATGATGCCGTCATCTACGCCGTAGATGCGTCCTGCGCCTACCGCAACGGCTGTCGCGGCGGTGCAGAGAGGGCAGTGCGCTAAAGCCGCCGGAATCGAGGCGAGAGTCGCGAAGCCGCCGATGAGCCATTTCTTGAGGCCCATCAGCAACCACCCGTGCCTGTCGCGCCGCCAGGATAGAACACTTCCTTCCACTTGTTGAGTTCATCCTGGATCTGGTCGCGACTGTAGCCCTCCTTGGCCAACATCTTCGCGAGCCCGAACATGGCGACGTGGTGACCGCACTGGCAGTTGTCCTTGGCTTGCAAAGACTGGACGCCGCAGCACGGGAGCAGGATGTCGAGTCCGACGATCGTGCTGGTCTGCGCTGCCGTGAGCGTGATGCTCTTCTCGGCCTTCAGGAGCTCTTGGTAGCCGGCATCATCATATGTGAGACCGTACGGTGCCATTTCGCCCGCGAACGAGGCCGCGCCGGTGCCTGTCGAGACTCCGCCGCAACCGTCCTCTGACGCGCCAGCAGATGCTGAGCCGCCGTGGTGCGCTTGCATCATGGCTTCGTATGAATCGTAGCCGTCATAGGACCCTGAGCCCGAACTGGCCGCACTTGCGCCTGTCGGCGAGCGTCCTGCGAAAACAACGGTGCCCACGAGGAGCGCCAAGAGCGCGATGACGATCGCGCCTCCGATAAAGTTCTTGTTCATAGTGACCTCCTAATGGCAACAGCTCGGCTTCTTCGGCTTCCTGTCCTTCTCGTCTTCTTCGGTTTTCTTCTTCTTAAACCAGTCAAACATGTGAATCCTCCCCTCGATTCGAGGTAAGAGAACAAGAAATGAAACGCTTTAAAGCAGTACTTGTGAAACTGGTTTCACTTCAGAACAACGAGGTTCGTCATGCCGCGGCGCCTGCGCTCGATGAGGCCTTGGCCTTCCAGACGGTCCAGAATGCGCGTTATCTGCACTTTCGAGAGTTGGAGCTTCTCGACCAGTTCGTGCTGGTAGAGCGTGCCATTTGATTGCACCACGAGGTCGAAGACCTTAGCTTCATCGCCACCGAGAGCTGTCGCCGCCTTCTTGGCGTGGTGCAAGGCCTTTTCCTCAGGCTTTTTCTTTAGGAAGAGGAAGAGCCCGAAGCCGAACAAGGCGATGTCCGCGAACAAGCCAACGTACTTCGGTACGGCAAGCTTGTTCAGCTGCTCGTACGGGCACGTCGCGCCTGTGGGATGCTCGCACTCGCCGTTGATCCCCACTGTGTGCCCTGCGAGCAAGGCCTGTTCTGCGGCGTTGATGTACATGAATCCTATTATGAATAGCAAGATTGCTGCCACCATGATGCCCAGCCCGATCGGTTTATGGCTTACCATTACATGAGTTGTAATAAAATGGGCTTTTTAAAGGTTGCGGATGAGAGAAACCTTGCCGGGCAACAGCCCTATTTCCTCAGATACGCCCCGATCAGAGCCATGGTCGCGGAGAGCAATGCGATGGCGAGCGAATGCTGGTAATCCTTGTTCGCGTGCAGACTGTAATAGATGCTTGTCGTGCTTCCGAGAACGAAGCCCAGGATCCCTGCAGGGATGAGCGTCTTGCCGAACGTCTGGGCATGGTCGGGCTTGACGCCGCGATTGCGTTGTCGTTGCGCTTCAAGGACACTCTTCACATGACGCGCGGTCGCGATATCGGTGATGCGCTCGTCCAGACTCATGCCATGACGCAGAGCCGCGGAGATTAAAAATGTCACCGTCCAGACAGGAGTCGGCTGTATCGCGTCCTTTCATCGCTGGCAGACCGCCGTAAGCCACTATTCCTGGCACTGATTTTCAGGGACCGAAATGATTTTAAAGAAGGCAGGCATTCCGACACCCATGAAGCGATGCGCGCTGTTCCTGCTCTTGTTCTTGGCGGCATGCACGTCCGCGCCCGAGGCGACCACCCGGACATCGGCCCAAGTGGACGTCCAGGATGCCGACCCTGACCGCGCAGAGACATCCGCACCGGCTACGTCCTCGCTCGATTGCGCAACGCTCATCATCGACAGCGACATGCAGGGCGCGTGCGACGACGTCGCCGCAGAGGAATTCGCCTCTTTCCCGACAGAATCAGGCTGCAGTTACGTCAAAGGCATCAATTCTCTGAACGCGGACGTGTCCATCCCCGAGTCAGGAGCCGTCCAGGCGTCCGAGAACTGGGTCATCTCGACACAGACCTGGACGGGCGCGGATCCCGAGACGGTCAACGTCGGCGTGAACGCATACTACGGCGTCATGGCGCAGGTGCCGCACGTCTGGTTCGTGAAAGGCGACTATTTCGTGGATGTCTTCAGTCCCCTGTGCAGCAAGGAGCAATTGCTGTCGCTCGCGACTGTGGTCGCGGGCAGAGTTTCGTGACTCTTTCCTGGGCTCGAATGTTGATCCGCACTTCCATTGACGGGTCATAGAGCGTAGTGCCGTATTTCTTCACGCGTCTCTCAACCCTGATGCGAGGTCGATGACGAATCTTTCAGGACGGTTCGTAATAGTCGTGCTTCAAAGAATGGAATCAGCAATCATCGCTTCGTCAGCCAGCACGTCTTGTCACAATAGGGCGCGTTGAGCTTCTCTTCGATGCGAAGGAGTTGGTTGTACTTGCTCGTGCGTTCGCCGCGGGCGGGCGCGCCGGCCTTGATCTGCTGGTTGCCCATGCCGACCGCGAGATCGGAGATGAAGTGGTCCTCTGTCTCGCCGCTCCTGTGCGAGACCATGACATTCCAGCCCGCCTTCTTGGCCAGGTGCGAAGCGTCGATGGCCTCGGACAACGTCCCTATCTGGTTGATCTTGGTCAACAGACAGTTTGCCGCTTTCGTTTTGATCGCGCGCTGGATGCGGTGCACGTTCGTCACAGTGAGGTCGTCGCCCACGATCTGTATCTTGTTGCGGAACCTCTTAGTGAACCTGGCGAAATCGCTGAAGGCCTCCTGGTGGAACGGGTCCTCGATGCTGACTATAGGATATTTCTTGATCAGGTCTGCATAGACATCGCTGAGCTCGCCTGCGCTCACATGCTTGCCGCGGATGAGGTACGCGCCGTGATGGTAGAGCTCAGAAGCCGCGACGTCGATGGCGAACTTTATCTCCTTCTGGTAGCCGAGCGCCTCCACAGCCTCGGAGAGGAGATCGAGCGGTTCCTCGACGAGCTCGCACATGTTCCCCCCACCACCGTGGCAGTGTGGCGTGAAGCCGCCCTCGTCGCCGACGTTCGCGGCCTCCTTGCCGTACTGCTTCACGATGAGTTCCCGCAGCTCGTGATACGTCTCCGCGGCCATGCGCAACGATTCTGCGAACGTCTTGCCGAAAGGCACTATCATGAATTCCTGGAAGTCGATGTTGGTGCCCGCGTGCTTGCCGCCGTTGATGACGTTCATGAAAGGCGCCGGCAGGACGAACCTCTTGTTCTTGCACAACAGTCCGAGATACTGGAACATCGACGTGTCCATCGTCACCGCGGCCGCTTTCGCTGCTGCGAGCGAGACTCCCATGATGGCGTTCGCACCCAGGACAGACTTGTTGCCCGTGCCGTCCAGGCGGCGCATGATGTCATCGATGTCGCGCTGGTTGCGGACGTCGAGACCGATCAATCTAGGCGCGATCGTCTTGTTCACGTTGCGCACGGCGCGCTGCACGCCCATGCCGAGGAAGCGCTTGCCGCCGTCCCTGAGTTCGAGCGCCTCGTGGACGCCCGTGCTCGCGCCGCTCGGGACCATCTCGCGGCCGAACCTGCCTGCCGAGGTGTAAACGTCCACCTCGACAGTGGGGTTGCCACGCGAGTCGAGCACTTCGCGGCCGAGGACCTTCGTTATCTCGTACATCAGATCCAGCCGAGCCTCTTGCAGTGCCGCTCACAGGCGCGGTACGTCCAGACGAAGATTACACCGACAACGTACGCGAACACCATGATCTCGACAAGGCCGCGGAAGAAATTGCCGACGGTTATCGAAGGCGTCGCGGCGATGGCGCTCAGATTTATGCCATGGAACCAGTCGTCGAAGAACCTCATCGCGGTGGTCGGCCATAGCCCTACAAAGGCGGCGCAGATTGCGTACACGATCCCGCTCGTGATTGCGAGCGCGAACGCGGTCGGATGTAGATATGGTTGTTTCACGATATCACCTCTTTTTGCCTATATGAGGACCGTGTTGTTTTTAAGCGTTGTCCTGTGATGCTGGACGGTTTAAACACGTTCTTCCCCGGCTAAGCTACCCAGGCAGGTTTGTGGCGTCTTTATGGCAATTGAATCGATAGCAGTTATGCCACGTCACATGCCGAGCCCGCGGGTCTCGGCTGTGTCGCCGAACGTTCCGTTCGGCTGACAATCGTGCTTGGGGTAGAAATGCGGGGGCGAGCATACGTCGGCACAACCTTTATAAACGCCCCGAGATAGGTAGAGTGCAAGGGGGAATCAAAATGAAAGGACTCAAAGAGACCACAAGCAAGTTCATCAAGGTGCGCTGCCCGAAGTGCAAGAACGAGCAGATAATCTTCGGCAAGGCCTCGACAAAGGTCAAGTGCCTCATCTGCACCAAGATCATCGCCGAGCCCACCTCAGGCAAGAGCAAGGTCAAGGCTCGCGTGCTTGAGGTACTCGAGTAATGCTGCTGAAGAAGGAAGGCTATCCCGCGGACGACGAGCTCGTCCTCTGCACCGTGACTAACGTGCAGTTCCACAGCGTGTTCTGCAAGCTCGACGAGTACACGGACAAGTCCGGCATGATCCACATCTCAGAGATCGCGCCCGGACGCATAAAGAACATCCGCGAGTTCGTCGCTGAAGGCAAGAAGATCGTCTGCAAGGTCCTGCAGATCAACAGGGAACGCGGACACATCGACCTTTCTCTCCGCCGCGTGAACGAAGGCCAACGGCGCACGAAGCTCAGCGACCTGAAGAACGAGCAGTTCGCCGAGAAGATCCTCGAACACGTCGCCAAATCCAAGAAGATGGATCCCAAGCTCGTTTACACGAAGGTGCGCGCTCCCGTGTTCGCGAAATATCCCGGATTGTACCCCGCGTTCGAGGCGGCTGCGCGCGACGAGGAGGACCTAACCACGCTCGGCATCGATGCGGCGCTCTCGAAGGACATCACGGACGCCGTGAAAGCCAAGATCAAGCCGCCGGAAGTGGCGCTCATAGGAGATTTCAGGATCACGACTACGGCGCCTGACGGCATCGAGATAGTCAAGGGCGCGCTGAACGAGGCGTTGCAGGTCAAGGGCGATCTTTCCATCAAGTACAAGGGCGGCGGTACGTACCACATCGTGGTGAAGTCCGACGACTTCAAGAAAGCGGAGAAAGTGCTTAAAGAGGCAGTCGACGGCACCTTGGCGTACGCCGAGAAGCACAAGGCGGTCGCGGAGTTCAAGAGACAGGAATGAAACGCATCCTCTATTGCTCCAAGGATGATTTATTCACGCTCAAAGACACATGTCCCTCGTGCGGTGCTGCGACAACGACGACGCAGCCGCCGAAGTATTCTCTCGACGACAAATACGCGGATTATCGCCGCAAGGCGAAAGAGCCCTTGCGCAAAGAGGCGGGATTGCTATGACTTGGGAGGCCATCGCGCTCGCGAAGGGCACGTTCAAGGACGCTCTCTTGGTCGAGGGCCTGCCCGGCATCGGGAACGTGGGCAAGGTCACGACCGACTTCATCATCGACCAATTGAAGGCGAAGCGCGTGTACGAGTTCCGCGGCAACGCCATCCCCCATTCCGTCTTTGTGAACGAGAAGAATCTCGTCGAGCTGCCGCGCATCGAGCTGTTCCACGCTTCTGTCGCCGGACGGGATATCCTGTTCCTCGCAGGCGACGTGCAACCGATATCCGAGGAGGCGTGCTACGAGTTCTGCGAGACCGTTCTGGACACGCTCGAGAAGCTCAACTGCAACGAGATAATCGCCCTAGGAGGGATCGGACTGAAACAGATCCCGAAGCATCCGAAAGCGTACTGCACGGGCACGGACAAGAAGTACGTCCAGGCGTTCTCGAAGGCCACGGGCGTTACCGATAAACTGTATGGTGTCGTCGGCCCTATCGTAGGCGTTTCCGGCGTCATCGTCGGATTGGCCGGGCGAAGGAAAATGTCCGCCATCGCGCTCTTGGCCGAGACCTACGCGCACCCGATGTATCTCGGCGTGAAAGGCGCGCGCGAACTGTTGAAGATCCTGAACAAGCACCTGAAACTCAAACTCGACCTCGACAAACTCGACAAGGAGATCGCGGAACTCGAGGACGAGATGCTCGTCGCCGGCAAGGAACTCCCGATGCGCAAGTTCCGCGGACTGCCGAAAGGCGAGACGAGCTATATCGGGTAGTGCTCGTCCCAGGCTTTCTTACCCAGGCAGGTTTGACGTTGCTTTACGTGCAGAACGTAGCGTTCTGCTGTACAGCCGAGACCTTCGGGCTCGGCATGTATCGCAATCGATTCGAAAGCAGTAATGCAACTGCCAACCTGCTTGGGGAGCCAGCAGAGTCCAGCAGGCTCTGCGGCTCAGCAGAATGCGAAAGCGTTCTGCTTGAGAAATGCCGGGGACGCGGGATGAGAAATCCAGCTCGCCTGGGTCGATC
>JACQNC010000007.1 GCA_016203225.1 Candidatus Woesearchaeota archaeon
CGCTGGATTGCGGAATGTGTTCAGAAGGGACGACGGCGGAATCAACATCGCGCACATGACGGGCTGGCGTCTCGCGGCGGAGGCGATGGGCATCGACTGGATGAACCGTGACGAGTTGATCCAGGCCATTCCCCCCGTTTACTCCGAACACGTGGGCAAGGCGCTCTTGACCGAGGTCTACCGCACCCTGAGCACGCAGATGGACAAGGAGGACGCATGACCACCCTGGACACCACGCCCACATTCATCTGCGACTGGGATGGGCACAAGGAAGGGGGAGAACCTGTGCGGGCCTATGAAAAGGACACAGGGCTGCTCTTCTGCGGTCCACACTTTGCGACCCATAGGGCGGACATCGACGGCGTTGTCTTCCGGGCCAACCTACGGCAGATGCTCCCCGTCTTGTGGTACCTCTCCCAATGACCACTGAGCACCCCTTCACCCGCTGGGCGCGGGAACTTCCGGCATACCAGGTGGAGGCCCAGAATGCCGTCGCTAAGGAGATGCCATGAGTCCGCGCAAATACGCCGAGGGAACACAGGTCCCCGTCAATCGGTCACGGGATGAGATTGAGCACACCCTGACGCGGTTTGGGGCGACGGGGCAGGCTTGGATGCGCGATGATGAGCGCGGCATCGTGACGGTGGGATTCAAGCGGGGAGGGATCGTCTATCGCTTTACCATTGCGCAGCCGCCTTTATCGGACTTCGCCACAACATCGAGCGGACGTTGGCGGCGGACGCCAGAACAACAGAAGGACGAGCAAGAGGCTGAGGTCAAGCGAAGGTTCCGCTCCCTGGCCAACTACGTCAAGGCGCTCATGGATGCCGTTGACACCGGAATCATAAAAGCGGAAGAGGCGTTGCTGCCCTACCGATTGCTACCATCCGGTGAGACGGTCTTCGAGCGGGCGGCATGGCAACTGCAAGCCGGGCAGGAGATGGACCTAGTGAAAGCTCTTCCGAGCGGGAGGCCGAAGGCGTGAGCAAGTCGCGGGCTGACCAGCGGCGGCACAGGCGGAAGGTCAGCGGCACACCCAAGGGTCTGCGGGAACACAAGAAGCGGGAGAAGCGGCGCAAGCGGCGGCGGAAGGTTAGCGGAAGACCCCCCCCGACCCCTTGACGGTGGCGGAGGCGGGGACTAAAGTATGGGCGCGAGGCGAACGTTAGCGGACGAAGTCCTGGTTAGGCTATCATCATGATAGACCCCTCTCAGCGTTCGCCTCGCAACGGACGCGCCCTTGAGAGGGGTTTTCTTTGTGCCCAGGCGGATTGACACGTTTGCGCCGCCTGTTTATTATAATGAGCATGGAAACTCCCGCGATCTACCTCGGAGAAGTCACCTGTCGACTCTGTGGGCATCACTGGAAGCCCCGGACGAAAGACACGCTTCCTGCCGCTTGTCCGAGGTGCAAACGGTATGACTGGTCAGCACCGAGCATTCCGCTGCGCGAACGAACGCAGAGGGTGGAGTGACCACTATGCGCGAATGGCGGAAGCTCCATAGAGGAATCGTCGCATCGGACAAACTGACGCGCGTCTCCGATAGCGCGGGGCTTCTCTTCTGTTTCCTACTCGCAGTCCAGGATGATGCAGGCCGCTATCCGTGGACCCCAGCAAAAATCCGCGCGCTCACCATCACGCGGACATGGGAAGTACAGAGTACGTATCAAATACTTATGGAGTTAGTACGGGCACACCTCGTCACCCTGGAAAACGGGTTTGTCACCATCGTCGGCGGTGCAGAGAAAAACGGCGCTCCCACCTCTGGAACGGCAGCATATAAGGCACTTCGGCTGTATGAAATAGATACAACCATCGTTGATACTTCCACAGTACGTACCGAATATGTACAAGATACTTCCTCCGTACCTACAAGAGGAGAGGAGAAGAGATTAGAGGAGAAGAGAGAAGAGACTGAGGGGGCGATTTCGCAAAAGCCTCAATCGCCCGCGCCACCAGTGAAAAGCAAGAGGGACAAAATCGTTCCTCTCGATGAGGCTTTCCGTCAGAGGATGGTCCAGGACTATGCGGAGGTCTGGAGCGAGCAAGATGTGCTGTTCATCATCGCGGAAGCGATGAACCACGAGGCGCAGAAGAAGCGGCCGAACAAGCAGCTCTACGTCCAGGGTTGGTTGCGGCGCGAAGCGGAGCGTCAAGGAGGGCGAGATGGAAACAGGGCAGGATCCAGAAACGGGAACAGCAACGTCTCCCCGCAGCATCAAGGACATCTTGACGGAGTGGAAGACGCGGCAGGCAAACGGGTCTCTCCCTTCGCAAAATACGGATAAGCGTCCTCGCGGATGCTGGTGCAGAGGGACGGGCGGCAGTTTCCCGCGCTATCTACCCATCCCTGGCGAGGAACCTGTGATGCTCTTCGACGAGGTGTGTTCTTGCCCTGAGGGGATTGAACATGAAAGAGTCAAAACACACTTCTTGGGGACGATAGCTGAGCGGCGCGAGCGTCACCTTCGCGCGACTATCTGGAAGGGGGCTGGAATCCCCAAGAGATTCATTGACTACACTCTCGAAAATAGTCCTGTCGGGAAGACGAACCCAGCTATTCTCTCCACATTGCGGTATCCAGTGCGACCCTATCCTGAGAAGGCTCCTCAGTGGAGTGAGGACGATGCCAAAATAGACGCATGGGTCGCCGCAACGACGAGATGGGTGGAATCGTGGTTCCTATGGGGACCTTACGGTACAGGGAAGACAGGCTTAGCAGTCGGGCTTGCGCGTGAGTGGCTAGAGAACGAATGGGAAATGAGCGATGGTGGAATCATCCTGTTCCGCAGCGTCCCTCGGCTCCTCTCTGACATACGCGGGACGTACAACCGCAAGGACGATTCCACCGAGCCGACGGAGGCGGAACTCTTGGAGCAGTATACGAAGTGCGCCCTTCTCGTCCTCGATGACTTGGGGGCGGAGCAGGTGAAGAACTCTGGCTGGGTAGAAGACCGCCTCTTCCAAATCATCGGGGAACGCCACGATAATCTTCTTCCCACCATCTTCACAAGCAACCTGAGCCTCAAGGAAGTGGCGGACCGTATCGGTGAGCGCATCGCGTGGCGCATCGCCGAGATGGTCGGGAAAGACCATATCATCCATGTGGACGGCCCGAACCTACGGGACGTTGGTTGATGGCCTCCATCCTGGTGAACTGGCTCTGCGGCGAGTGCGGGAAGTACCTGTACGCCTACGGGCCAGCGGGCATAGGGACACGGTGGGTCCGCTGCCGCAACCCGTCGTGCGGGCAGTGCGAGAGGCCGCTGGAAATGCCGAAGGAGGGTGAACAATGACCACAGGCACAAAACCTAGCGGTGATATATCCCATTGGACTCTTCAGTCTGGCTGGCATACGCCCGTGTGGATCCCGCGCTATTTTTCAAGCACAACGTCCTCCACCGCGCTTCCTGCGCAAATGGTGTGCGCGATGTGCGGCAGGCTAGAAATGCCGAAGGAGGTGTTCCCATGACGGCGGATGACGACCTGACGGGTAAACTCCATCTCTTCATGGAGTCCTACCACGTTCC